>JBDSLP010000019.1:0-11639 GCA_039916325.1 Nakamurella sp.
CCTGGCGCCGTACGTCACGCATCTCCGGCTCAGCAGTGTCCTGGTCACGTCGGTCCGCAGCACGTCCAGCGGAGCCCCCGCCGACACGACCGCGACCAGCTCGCCGGCACCCGACGCGGCGAGCGCCGCGTCGGTGGCCGGCGCCGATGCCGCGCCCCCGGCGAGCGCCGGGGTCGACCTGTACGTCACGTTCGCCACCGACGCCGCCGATGCCGAGGTCGTGATTTTCGCCGCCGAGTTCGGCACCATCTGGTTGTCCAACGAACCGGTCGGATCCGACGAGACTGGCACCCGGATCGTGACACCCCCGGATGTCTACGGCACGACGACCAGTGGAGGCACCTCGTGAAGCGAGTGGTCGTCATCACCGACAGCGAACAGTTCCAGCGGCTGGCCCGGCACGCGGCCGGCGCCGACACCGCGGTGCGGGTTGTGAAGGCGAGTGCGTTCTCGCCGGCCACCTTCCTGGCGCAACTGGCCGGCCCCGGCGTTGCGGAGACCGTGATCTTCGGCCCCGGCACGCCGGTGGACAGCGCGCTCACGATGGCGGCCCATCTGGAATCGCACTACCCCGCGGTGGTGGTGATCCTCGCGGTCCCGCTGGAAGCGACTCAATTACTGCTGGCCCTGCGTGCCGGGGTGCGCGATGTTCTCGACCCTCAGTCCGAGGTGTCCGACATCCGGTGTGCGTTGGATCGGGCGCAGCTCGGATTCCAGCGCACGGCGCCGCGGGCTGTGACGGGATCATCGGTCGGTGCTCGCTCACGGGGTCGGGTGATTCCGGTCGCATCACCCAAGGGCGGCACCGGGAAGACCACCGTGGCTACGAATCTCGCGGTCGGACTGGCCAGGCTGGCGCCGCAGCAGACGGTGATCCTCGATCTGGACATCCAGTTCGGCGACGTCGCGACGGCGTTACAGCTGCAACCGGAACACGGCCTCCAACACGCAGTCCAAGCCTCGGACCGTTCGGACGCGCTGGTGCTGAAGACATTTCTCACGCCGCACCCGGCCGGCCTGTACGCGCTGTGTGCGCCGGAATCGCCGGCGGCCGGTGAGTCCGTCACCGGTGACGATGTCGCCCGGTTGCTCGAGGTGCTCGCTCAAGAGTTCCGTTATGTGGTGGTGGACACCGCCCCCGGGCTGACGGAACACACGCTGGCCGTGCTCGACAACGCAACCGACCTGGTCATGGTGTGCGGAATGGACGTTCCCAGCGTCCGCGGCACCCGCAAGGAACTGGCCCTGTTGCAGGAGCTGTCGCTGGACACCATGACCAGCCACCTGGTGCTGAACTTCGCCGACAAACACAGCGGACTGACGGTGACCGACGTCGAACGGGTCATCGGCCGAAAGATCGATATCGTGCTCCCGAGGTCGCGCGCGGTTCCGCTGTCCACGAATCAGGGCATTCCACTGCTGCAGAGCCGGCCCCGTGATCGGGTCGCCCGAGGGTTGCAGCAACTGGTCGAACGCTTCCAACCCGACCTGCGGGCACCGGCGGCACGCGGACCCCGACACCGGGCGGTGGCGAAGTGAAACTCGCCGCGCGCCTGGACCTGGTCCGCGCCGCCCGATCCGACGGTGCAGCGGACGCCGGGCCTGACCCGGTGTCCCAGCCGGGGCCACAGCCAGGACCGACCCGACCGTCGTCGGGCACGCGGGCCGGACCGGCCCGCCCGGCCACAGCGGCCCGCCGACTCCCGGCGGTGGAGCTGCCGGCGATCGGCACCAGCGACGCCCTGGCGAAGCTGAAGGAACGGGCCGCCAAGGCACTGTTCGAGCGAATGGGTGCCCGACTGAGCGACACCTCACTTGGCGAGCAGCAGCTCCACGAGCTGGTGCACCACGAGCTGGCCGAGGTCGTCGAGGAAGAGAAGATGCCGCTCTCGCCGGACGAGCGGAGCCGGCTGCTCCGCGAGGTGAGCGACGACGTCATCGGGTACGGACCGCTGCAGCGCCTGCTCGACGACGACGCGGTCACCGAGATCATGGTGAACGGGCCGAAGATGATCTTCGTGGAGCGGGACGGAAAGCTGACCCTCAGTTCCGTCAAGTTCATGTCGGAGGAACATCTTCGCCGCATCATCGAACGCATCGTGTCCCGGGTCGGACGACGTATCGACGAATCGTCACCGCTGGTCGACGCCCGGCTGCTGGACGGCTCGCGGGTGAACGCCGTCATCCCGCCGCTCGCCTTCAGCGGATCGTCGCTGACCATCCGGAAATTCGCCAAGGATCCTTTCCAGGTCGAGGATCTCATCGCGTTCGGCACCATGACCCCCCAGATGGCCGAGCTGTTGAACGCCTGCGTCCAGGCTCGCCTGAACATCATCGTGTCCGGCGGCACCGGCACCGGAAAGACCACACTGCTCAATGTTCTGTCGTCGTTCATCCCCGACGGCGAGCGCATCATCACCATCGAGGACGCGGTCGAGCTCCAACTCCAGCAGGACCATGTCGTCCGGCTGGAAAGCCGACCGCCCAACATCGAGGGGCGGGGTGCGGTCACCATCCGCGATCTGGTGCGAAACTCGCTGCGGATGCGTCCCGACCGGATCGTGGTGGGGGAATGTCGTGGCGGCGAGAGTCTGGACATGTTGCAGGCCATGAACACCGGGCATGACGGGTCCCTGTCCACCGTGCACGCCAACACCCCGCGGGACGCCATCGCGCGCCTCGAGACGCTGGTCCTGATGGCCGGCATGGACCTGCCGTTGCGGGCGATCCGGGAACAGATCGCCTCTGCCGTCGATGTCATCGTGCAGGTCACCCGACTGCGGGACGGGAGCCGGCGGATCACCCACGTCACCGAGGTGCAGGGGATGGAGGGCGAGATCGTCACGCTGCAGGATGCCTTCGTGTTCGACTACAGTGCCGGGGTCAGCCCGGACGGCAAATTCCTCGGCAGAGCGGTGCCCACCGGCATCCGTCCCCGTTTCACCGACCGGTTCCGCGACCTGGGCATCCCCATCTCCTCGGACGTGTTCGGGAATCCGGTCCGGCCGTGACGAACACCACGATGGTTCTCGGGCTCGCCGCGCTCTGGATCGGCCTGTTCGCAGCCGTCATCGGTGCGGTCGGTGGCCAATCCCGTCGATTGCCCGCGGACCGCCTCGGCGTGGCGACATCATCAGGCCCGAACCGGCTGGCCACGGTCACCGCCCGACTGTCGGTGCGGCTGGAGGCGGGCAAACGGCCGGACACCGGTCCCAGCGCCCTTCGGAAGGCCTTGGAGTCGGCCGGTCTGACGCAGCGGCCCGGTGACTTCCTGATCCTGGTCGGCGGGGCGGCGCTGGGCTCCGCGGCGCTGGGGCTGGTCATCTCGGGCGTACTGCTCGCGGTCACGGGGGCAGTATTCGTGCCGCTGCTGGCCAAGCTGGCCCTGGGGTTCCTGGCGTCGCGACGCCGGAAGGCTTTCGCCGATCAACTCGATGATTCGCTGCAGCTGCTGGCCGGGAGCCTGCGCGCCGGCCACAACCTGCTGCAGGGCCTGGACGCCGTCTCCCGGGAAGCGGAGAAACCCACCTCGGTCGAGTTCGCCCGGTTGGTCAACGAAACCAGAGTCGGGCAGGACCTCGCTACCGCGCTGGACGAGGCGGCCGTCCGGATGCGCTGCCAGGACTTCGTCTGGGTGGCGCAAGCCATTGCGATCCACCGTGAGGTCGGCGGCGATCTGGCCGAGGTGCTCGCCACGGTGAGCCACACCATCCGGGAACGCAACCAGATCCGGCGGCAGGTCGGTGCCCTCAGCGCCGAGGGCAAGCTTTCGGCGTTGGTGCTGATGGCGTTGCCGGTCGGTGTCACGTTGTTCCTGATGATGACGAACGCGACGTACTTGGCGCCGTTCACCGAAAGTCTGGTCGGCTACGGCATGATCGCCGCCGCCGGCGTTCTCATGCTGGTGGGGGCGCTCTGGCTGCGCAAGGTCGTCAGCTTCAAGTTCTGATCCCATGCTCGGACTACCACTGGAGAAGAAGGGACGACATGTCGTCGATGCTGATCGGGGTCGGCGCATTGGCCGGGGCGCTGGCGCTGGCGGGTGGGGCCGTCGCCCTGCGACCCAGTGCCTCCACCGCTCGGATCCAACTGAACCTGGCGACCGGCCTCGAAACGCCGACCCCCGCCGGGCAGCCCCGTGGTCTGGCCCCGGTCGACCGGATAGCGCGACTGCTCACCCCGGCAGGTCAGGTCCGACGACTCGATCGCGCCTACTCAGTGGCCGGCCGGCCCGGCGCCTGGCCGATCCCGAAACTGTTGAAGGCGAAGCTCTTGTTGGCGGTGGTGGGCCTGACCTTCGCGGGTCTCTGGGCGGCCAGCAGGCCGACCGCCCCGAATGTTCTGTTGGGCATTGTGGTCGCGGCAGTGGCGTACTTCGTCCCTGACCTACTCCTGAAGAGCCGCGGCCAGGAACGGCAGACGGCCATGGGCCTGGAGTTGCCGGACACCTTGGATCAGATGTCCATCGCCGTCGAGGCCGGACTCGGATTCGAGTCGGCCATGATGCGTTCGGCCAAGAACGGCAAGGGCCCGTTGTCCGAGGAACTCGGCCGCACCCTGCAGGACATGCAGTTCGGGCTGTCCCGGCGGGAGGCCTACCTGGCTTTGGCTGACCGGACGACGGTTGCTGACCTCCGGCGCTTCCTGCGCGCGGTGATCCAGGCGGACGCCTATGGCGTGGCCATCACCGACGTGCTGCGGACCCAGGCGGCCGAGATGCGGGTCAAGCGCCGCCAGCGGGCCGAGACGAAGGCGATGCAGATCCCGGTCAAGGTCATCTTCCCGCTGATGCTGTGCATCCTGCCCACCCTGTTCATCGTGCTGCTGGGACCTGCTGCCCTGAACATCATGGCCACCTTCAGCAAGCCGTAACCGCGAAAAGCCGCTGCCCGCAAAACATATTGGCCGCGGGATACGTGCCGGGCCGCCAACGGACGATACGCGGTTGTCTGCTGGTGGATCAGTCGGCGGCGCCCAGGTCACCGCTGCGGTGATGGTTTCGGCAGAGCACCTGGTAGCGCACCCGGTCCTCGCCGTCAGGATCGTGCAGTGTCGCGGGAGGGGCGGTGTCGGCGACCAGCACGGTCGAGCCGGTTCGGGCGATCACCCCGTGCACGACCCGGGCGTTGAACCGCCCTGGCCGCCCGCACCAGCAGAGCACCTCGACCTGGAGCAGCTGGACCTCGTCAGCCAGCTCGAACCAGCGGGCCGAACCGGGGAACAGCCGCCCCCGGAAGTCAGTGGAGATTCCGAAGCCGTACACGTCGACCTGCGACTCGTCGGCCATCCGGCAGAGCTGCTCGACCTGCTCAGGGGTGAAGAACTGCGCCTCGTCGACGATGACGTAGTCCACCCGCTGACCATTTGACCAGCGGTTGCGAATGAGTGCTGTCAGGTCGGCGTCGTCGGCGACCTCCACGGCAGACCGAGCGAGGCCCATCCGGGACGAGATGACGCCCGGCTGGGCACGATCCCATTTGGTCAGCAACAGGCCGTGTCGGCCCTGCCGGGTGAAGTTGTGGTCCATCTGCAGCGCCAGCGTGGACTTTCCGCAGTCCATCGGCCCGTGGAAGAACTTGACGACCCCGCGCAGCGGCAGCCCGCGGCGCGAACCGGCCGCTGGGACCTCGGACAGCGCACCGGTGTGTTCCTCAGCGCGACGGGCGGCAGGCACCTCAGATGATGACGACGGGGCGGGAGCGGGAGAGCGCGGTGCAGACACGCCGGACACCCTAACGCGGACCGCAGGGCGCGAGCGTGTCACGCGGGCCAGCACCCGCGGTCCCGCAACACCTCGCGCAGCACGTCCGGCCGGTCGGTGACGATGCCGTCCACGCCGAGGTCGAAAAGTCGTTCCATCTGGGCGCGGTCGTCGATGGTCCAGGCGTGCACCTCGAGACCGAACTGATGGGCGGTCCGGATGAAGCCCGGCGTCACCACCGGGATGGCGCCGGCCCGTACCGGAACCTGGGCGGCCACCGCCTGGGGAAAGCGGAGCGGTACCGGCAGGCACCGCGACCGGGCGACCAGCCGGATCACCTGTCGTGGCCCCAGGGACAGCGCGGCCCCCGGGCCGAGCCGGACCCGGAGTGCCTGCAGACGGGCGTCGGAGAACGACGCCACGCAGACCCGACCCAGGGCGTCGGCCTTCTCGATCAGTGCCGCCAGTGGACCCACCGCAGCATCGGACTTCGCGTCGATGTTGAAGTGCGTGGTCGGGAACTCCGCCAGCAGGTCCGCCATCCGTGGGATGGGCTCGATCCCGCCGATCCTGGCGCGGCGCACCTCGTCCCAGGTGAGGTCACCGATCTGGCCCCGTCGGTCGGTGACGCGGTCGAGCCGGGTGTCGTGGAAGGCGACGAGCACACCGTCGGCGGTGCAGTGCACGTCGGTCTCCAGGTACCGGAACCCTTCGCCGACCGCACGGCGGAAGGCGGCCGCGGTGTTCTCCAGGCCGGCCAGCTCGTCGGTGTGCCACCCGCGGTGGGCGAGCGCCCGGGGGCGGGGTCCGGTCAGGTATCCGCTCATGGAGTTCAGTCTGCCGTGGGTACCAGGACGTCGGCACCAGCTGCATGGGTCACCCGGGTGCGCCGGCCACGTGTGTCGGTGCCCCGGTCGGTCGGCCGCGACCCCTAGCGTGGCGTCCATGCGACGCTCGACCCCCACCCGCTGCGAATGGTGTGGCCGCGAGCTCCCTCTCCAGGAGGGACTCGGACGGCGACGGCGGTACTGCGCGCACGCCTGCCGTCAGCGGGCTTACGAGAACCGCAACGCCCACAACCGGGGCGACCTGCCGCCGGACGCCGTCGTGCTGACCACGGCGGAGGCGTCGGATCTTGCCGACCGGCTGTACCAGATGCGATGTGCGGCCGAGGATGTCGCGACCGCGGTGGCCGAGCGGGTGACGGGTGCCGAACTCGACGGCCTGGTCCGCGCGATGATGGCCGCGGCGCGGGACGCTGAGCGCCTGCGCTGAGCGCGGATGCACCTGGGCCGGTCGGGTCGATCGAGAAAACCGGATCACCGTAGGTTCTGTCCTCTTACAAAGAACAGAACAAGCGTTTAGTGTACTGAATATGAGTTCAACGTCAGACGAGCGGGACCTCACGGCGCGGGCGAACATCCGCAACGCCGCGCTCCGGATGTTCGCCGAGCGCGGGCACGACGCGGTGACCGTGCGCGAGATCGCCACCGGAGCGGGCGTTTCACCCGGTCTCGTGGTCCATCATTTCGGCAGCAAGGACGGCCTTCGGGCCGCCGTCGACGCCCACGCGGCCGAGTCTTTCGACGCGGTTTTCGCCGAGTTCGACGGTGCGGATCTCGCCCAGATCCTGACCGGCGGCGAGGCGACGACCTCGGTCGCGGAGGCGTTCGCCCGGGCCTTCCCCCACGGATCCCCGCTACCGGCATACCTGCGTCGCCTGTTGCTGACCAACGACCCGGCAGGGGCAGCGCTGTTCGGCCGGTGGTACGCCGCCACCCGGCGCCTGCTGGACATCATGGTCGAGCTGGGGCTCGCCGCGCCGAGCGACGACCCAGCCGTCCGAGCGACGTTCCTGTTGGTCAACGACCTCGCCGTGATCCTGCTGCGCAACCAGATCGCCACCACCATCGGCGACGACCCGCTGACTCCCGCGGGCCTGGACCGATGGACCAGAAACGTCACCGCCGTCTACGCCCAGGGCGCGTTCACGCCCCCGCCGAAGGAGCCCCCGCCATGACCGACACCGCCCCGGTGATCCGCGTCCAGGGACTCACCAAGAAGTTCGGCAGGGTCCGCGCCCTCGACGGCCTGGACCTGGCCGTGCGCCCGGGCGAGGTGCACGGCTTCCTCGGACCCAACGGCGCCGGCAAGTCCACCACGATCCGCATCCTGCTCGGACTCATGAAGGCCACGGCGGGCCGCGCGGAGCTGTTCGGCGGCGACCCCTGGCACGACGCGCCGCGTCTGCACCGGCGACTGGCCTATGTCGCCGGTGACGTCGCCCTCTGGCCCGGACTGACCGGGGGTCAGTGCCTCGATGTGCTGGGCTCCACCCACGGTGCCGTCGACGAGCGGCGCCGCGCCGACCTCGTCGAGCAGTTCCAGCTCGATCCCTCCAAGCGGGTCCGGGATTACTCGAAAGGTAATCGCCAGAAGGTGGCACTCGTCGCCGCCCTGGCAGCCGAAGCCGAGCTGCTGGTCCTCGACGAGCCGACCTCAGGTCTGGACCCGCTCATGGAGCAGGCATTCCAGTCGTGCGTTCGCGACCGGCGCGAGCACGGTGTGACCGTCCTGTTGTCCAGTCACATCATGGGGGAGGTGGAAGCCCTGGCCGACCGGGTGAGCATCATCCGGCGCGGGCGCACCGTCACCTGCGGCACCCTGGCGGACCTGCGCCGACACACCCGTACCGCCGTCCACGCCGTCACCGTGTCCGAACCCGTCGCACTGTCCGCGATCGAGGGACTCTCGGACCATCACGGCGAGCGGCTCGACGAGTTCACCGACTCCCGGTTCACCATCGACCCCGACCACCTCGACACCGCCATCGGGCGGCTCCACGAAGCGGGAATTCACACCCTCACGGTCACGCCCCCCAGCCTCGCCGCCCTGTTCCTGCGGAGCTACAGCGAGAGTCCGGACCCGGACGAGAGCGCCGACGGAGAGCGTCTCGCGGAGGCTGGGCGATGAGCGCCGAGCAGCCGGTCGCCGACGTCCGCCCCCGCGGCCTGGCAACCATGCTGGTCATTCTCGCGCGCATCCAGCGACGCAGCGCCCTCGCGTGGGTGCTGGTGCTGGGAGCGAGCATGGTGGGCACCGCAGCCGGTATCGCCGGGCTGTACGACACCCCCGCCAAGATCCACACCTACGCCGCGGCGGTCACCGCAGGCAACGCCCTCGTCGCGATCAACGGCAGGGTGGAGGGCATCGACACCCTCGGCGGCGTCATCCAGGACGAGTTCGGATTCATGGCCGCCTTCCTGATGCCGCTGCTCGGTATCAGTGTGGTGGCCAGGGCGACGCGACGGGAGGAGGAGTCCGGTCGCCTCGAATTGCTCCTCGGCGGCCGTATCGCCCGCCACCAGCCCACGGTGGCAGCACTGCTGGTGGCCACCGGCACGATCGTCACCACGGCGGTGCTGTTCGCCGTCGGGCTGGTGGTCTTCGGCGTCCCGCTGGTGGGCTCGGTCGACTACGCCCTCTCGCTGGGCGTCCTGGCTTTCGTCTTCGCCGGTCTCGCGGCCCTGTTTGCCCAGCTCACCCTGCACGTCCGGCAGGTCTACACCTGGAGTCTGATCGTTCTCGCATCGTCGTACGCGCTCCGCGGGATCGGTGACGTGGCACAGACCTGGGTGACCTGGCTGTCCCCCCTCGGCTGGGCGGAGAAGGCCGCACCGTTCGGCGACCGGCGGTGGTGGGTCCTGGTCATCCCGCTCGCGGTCGGACTCACCCTGGGCGGCGTGGCGACGTGGCTGGCCGCCCACCGCGACCTGGGCAGCGCGCTGGTCCGCGGCGGTGCCGGCCCCGACCGGGCCGCCTGGTGGCTGCACAACCCGATCGGGTTGGCGGCCTGGGTGCACCGCCCCGCCATCCTCGGCTGGTTGGCCGGCGGTGTGCTGCTCACCGGGATGATGGGCGCCCTGTCCTCTCAGCTCCTCGACGCGATGGCGGGCAACCCCGCGCTGGCCCAGGCGATCGGGATCGGCCAGGTTCGGCCCATGGACGGCTTCCTCGCGGCTACCCAGCTCTACCTGGCCGTGGTTGCGTCGGGGTATCTCGTCCAGGCCAGCGGCACCCTGCGAACCGAGGAGACGAGCGGCCGGCTGGAGACCCAGCTCTCCGGGACGCTCTCCCGCCGTCGTTGGCTGGCTGCGCATGCCGTCGTGCTGATCGGAGGCCTCCTGATTATCGTGCTCGGCTCGTCGCTCGTCCTGGGTCTGGCGACCGTGCTGTCGGCCGGCGACCCGGCCGCGTTCGGCCCCGCTCTGACGGCGGGACTGGCCTACCTCCCCGCCGAGATGGTGCTTGCCGGGGTGGCCCTGACGGTGTACGGCATGCGTCCACGACGGTTCGGGATCGCCTGGGCCTGCTATGCCGCTCTGGCGTTCATCGCATTGCTCGGCCCGGGCCTGAATGTCCGCCAATGGGTGCTCGATGTCGCGCCGACCACCCACGTGGGGAACCCTCCGATGGGGGAGATCCAGACCGGAGCGATCTTCACGATGACGGTCGTCGCCGCGGTCCTCATCGCGGTCGGGTTCGCGGCCTTCCGGCAGCGCAGCGTGCCCCAGACCTGAGGCGTCGAGGGCCCGCCGATGCCGCGCGAAAGCGTCCGATCGGGTGCGATTTTCATCCTGCGAGGGTGCCCGAGCGGGGTTAGGGTCGGGGTGGTTGGGCGCCGGAATGTCCCCGGGCTCCAAGCAATAACTGCTCTCGCGGAATACCGGGATCTCGGTCCCAGGAGCTTCGTTGAGCCGCCGGTTCGAGGTGACTCGGCGCCCGACCGCCACTTTGGGATCCCTGGACCGTTCAGCGGAGGGCAGCGGCGGCCAGCGCGAGGGCCCGACGTCCTTCGGGCGTCGGTAGCAGCGGGTAGTCGTGGATCATCCCCGGCGCTTCGTGCAGCATCACCGGTACCGCTGCGGCCGTGGCGCGGCGACGGAAGGCGTGCGCGTCGGCGTTCATGATGTCCCGTGTCCCGCTGAAGATGGTCACCGGCGGCAGGCCGCGGAGGTCACCGTGCAGCGGGCTCACCCGCGGATCGTCGACGGCCAGGTCCCGCCGCCAGAGATCCGCCGCCAGCACCAGGCCGGCCGGCGACAGCCACGGGTCGCTGGGCTCGATCCGGGCCAGCTCCGGGTGGGTGAACGACAGGTCGAACGCCGGCGAGACGAGGACCAGCCGGTCGGCCGGTGTCCCGCGATCGCGCAGGGCGCTGGCGGCGGAAACGGCGATGGTCCCACCTGCTGAATCACCCAGCAACGAAACCGGTCTCGCCAACGCGACGGCAAGATCCGCGACCCCGTCGACGACCTGGCTCGCGTGACCGAACGGTGCCAGCGGGTAGATCGGCACCGTCATCGGGCGACCGGTTGTGACGGCCATTCGCGCCGCGAAAAGCCATTGACGTCGGGTGATCTCGTGGATCCAGGCCCCGCCGTGCAGGTAGACGATCTCGCCGCGCGCCCCGGGGCGCCGCGGGCTCAGCCGATATACCGGCCAGCCACCGACGGTCCGCAGCGTCACTCGGACCAGCCGGTTCAACCGGGCCGGCGGCGCCCAGTCGGCCGGGTGCTGCTCAAGGTCGTCGAGGTGGGCCCGGGTCGCGTCCACCGAGGCGTAGATCGCCTTCGACCTGTGCAGCCTCAGCAGGGTCGGCATCAGCCGGCTGGCCAGGCTGGGCCGTCGGACCACTTCCCGGGGTGACCTCATACGGCTCGACTCACTCTTCCTGGTCGGTCAGGTCGGTGACGTTACCCGCTACCCAGACCCCAGGGACGGTCGCCGCCGGTTGACTTCGCCCGCGGCGAGGACTCTAATCGGCAGGCAAGGAACTTGCCGGCCTGGAACCGCCGTCGTCGCCGTTCGGCCACGATTTCGTGAGCATCGGGCTCGCCGCATCCAGAGAAGTGAATGTCGTTTCTCGACCCTCCCG
>JBDSLP010000020.1:0-4335 GCA_039916325.1 Nakamurella sp.
GTTCTCCAACGTGATGGATCCCGGTGATTACACGGCGTTCCCGTCCTTCGACGCCGACGCGTCCGCCCGCAAATGGAACCTCTGGGGATACATCGACGCCCGGGACGGTGCCCAGTCGGTGCGCAGGGCGCTCGAGGCCGACCTCACCGGCCGGGAGATCTTCATCATCGCCGCGGCCGACACGGTGATGACCCGACCGAACGCCGAGCTCGTCGCCGAGGTCTTCCCGGGAATGCAGATCACCGGCCGGGTGGGAGACAACGAGACCCTGCTGAGCATCGACAAGGCCCGCCGGGTGCTCGGTTTCGACCCGCAGTACAGCTGGCGCGACGAGGTCTGAGCGCGGTTCCGGCGGCGTCGACCCCGATCGCCGACGCCGCCGGGCCGCGGTGCAACGCTCGGTCGTAGGCTCAGCCGATGATCGACACCGATGCGATGGCCACCCGGTTCCATGCTGAACTGCCACCGTGGGTGTGGCCGTTCCTGGACGATTACGAAGCCCCGCTGACCTCCTCGGAGGAGCGGATGGCCCTGGTCCACGCGCTGGCGGACCGCAACTGGGTGGCCGGCAACGGCGGACCCTTTGCCGCTGTGGTCGCCGACTCCGCGACCGGCCAGATCGTGTCGGTCGGGGTGAACGTCGTGCTGTCCAGCGGGTTGTCGTCGGCCCACGCCGAGGTGACCGCCATCAGCCTGGCGCAGGCGGCGACCGGCAGCTGGGACCTCGCTGCGACCCGCCCGGGTCTGGAGCTGGTGGTCAACTGGCGGCCGTGCGCGATGTGCTTCGGAGCGTTCCTCTGGTCCGGCGTGCAGAAGCTCGTCGTCGCCGGCGACGGACCGGAGCTCGAGGAACTGACCGGTTTCGACGAGGGACCGGTGGTGAGCGACTGGGCCGACCAGCTCGAGCGGCGCGGGATCACGGTGGTGCAGGACGTACTCCGGGACGGGGCTATCGCGACCTATACGGCCTACGGCCGGGGCCGAGCGACGGTCTACAACGCCCGCCGGGACTGAGCATCCAGGAGGTGGGCGGGTGGTGTCCTGATGCGGGCACCACCCGCCTCACCTGACGTGCTGGCTCAGGTGAAGATACTGACTCCGCCGGGGCCGACGAGCAGCCCGACGACGATGAGCACGATGCCCCAGACGAGCTGCTTCCGGATGATCGCGAAGATCCCGGCGATGACCAGGATCACGGCGAGAATCCACAGAAGGGTTGCCATTTGAAGCCCCTTTCCGCCTTGCGTTCACGTGACCCGATCGGATGCACGCGTGATGTGCGTTCATCAGCGTGATGCCCATTTGCCGCGTCGTCAACACGGTCGAGCGGTCGCCGGCTCCACGCCGGATCGGCGAGGGGCACGGTTTTTGACCACCGACCATTCCGCCAGCCGGGAATCCGTGTGCGGGATCCACGCGGGATGTAGCGACGTAAGGGTTGAGTCAGGTCGACTCAATCCTATTGACAGAACCGCCAGCGATAGGCATTCTTGAGTCAAGCGCGCTCAACCAACGAGTGCCTACCCCCGCACCACCCCACCCCGCCCGGTGAGTCGTCACCAACCGGGCGCAAGCCAGGAGGAAACGCTTCCATGTCGCGTGCCGTCGGTATCGATCTCGGTACCACCAACTCTGTCGTCGCCGTTCTCGAGGGCGGCGAGCCCACCGTGATCGCCAACGCCGAGGGCGCTCGCACCACCCCGTCGATCGTCGCCTTCGCCAAGAACGGTGAGGTGCTGGTCGGTGAGGTCGCCAAGCGCCAGGCCGTCACCAACGTCGATCGCACGATCCGTTCCGTCAAGCGTCACGTCGGCACCAAGTGGTCCGTCGACATCGACGGCAAGGGCTACAGCCCGCAGGAGATCAGCGCCCGGGTGCTGGGCAAGCTCAAGCGTGACGCCGAGGCGTACCTGGGCGAGCCGGTCAGCGACGCCGTCATCACCGTCCCCGCCTACTTCAACGACGCGCAGCGGCAGGCCACCAAGGAGGCCGGCGAGATCGCGGGCCTCAAGGTGCTCCGCATCGTCAACGAGCCGACCGCGGCGGCCCTGGCCTACGGCCTGGACAAGGGCGACAAGGAAGAAACCATCCTGGTCTTCGACCTCGGTGGCGGCACCTTCGACGTCTCCCTGCTCGAGATCGGCGACGGCGTCGTCGAGGTCAAGGCGACCGCCGGTGACAACAAGCTCGGCGGCGACGACTGGGACGAGCGCGTCGTGGCGTGGCTGGTCGAAAAGTTCAAGAAGGCCAACGGCATCGACCTGACCAAGGACAAGATGGCGATGCAGCGCATCCGCGAGTCTTCGGAGAAGGCCAAGATCGAGCTCTCCAGCTCGCAGAACACCTCGATCAACCTGCCGTACATCACCGTCGACGCGGACAAGAATCCGCTGTTCCTCGACGAGTCGCTGTCCCGCGCCGAGTTCCAGAAGATCACCTCGGACCTCTTGGACCGCACCCGCACGCCGTTCCACCAGGTCATCAAGGACGCGGGCGTCAAAGTCGGTGACATCGACCACGTCGTGCTCGTCGGCGGTTCCACCCGGATGCCTGCCGTCAGCGAGCTCGTCAAGGAGCTGACCGGTGGCAAGGAGCCCAACAAGGGGGTCAACCCGGACGAAGTGGTGGCGGTCGGAGCGGCGCTCCAGGCCGGGGTGCTGCGCGGTGAGGTCAAGGACGTCCTGCTACTCGACGTGACCCCGCTGTCCCTGGGCATCGAGACCAAGGGCGGCATCATGACCAAGCTGATCGAACGCAACACCACGATCCCGACCAAGCGCTCGGAGATCTTCACCACCGCCGAGGACAACCAGCCGTCCGTGCAGATCCAGGTGTACCAGGGTGAGCGAGAGGTGGCCGCGTACAACAAGAAGCTGGCCATGTTCGAGCTGACCGGACTGCCGCCGGCGCCGCGCAACGTGCCGCAGGTCGAGGTCACCTTCGACATCGACGCCAACGGCATCGTGCACGTCACCGCCAAGGACCTGGGCACCGGCAAGGAGCAGTCCATCAAGCTCACCGGCGGCTCGGCCCTGAGCAAGGACGAGATCGACCGGATGATGCGCGAAGCCGAGGCTCACGCCGAGGAGGACAAGGCCCGCCGTGAGGAGGCCGAGGTCCGCAACCAGGCCGAAGGTCTGGTCTACCAGACCGAGAAGTTCCTCAAGGACAACGACGAGAAGCTGCCCGAGGAGCCCAAGGAGCGCGTCAACGAGGCGATGACCAAGGTCAACGAGGCACTCAAGGGCACCGACGTCGCCGAGATCAAGGCCGCCGTCGAGACCTTGGCGACCGAGTCGCAGACCCTCGGTTCCGCGCTCTACGCCCAGCAGCAGGCCGACGGAAGCGCCCCCACCGGCGATGTGCCCCACGGTGCCTCACCGGAGGACGAGATCGTCGACGCCGAGATCGTCGACGAGGACAACAAGTGACGGGCGCCGACACCGGTACCGCGAGCAGCGACAGTTCCAGCAGCGCAGAGGAGTCGGACGTGTTCAGGGACAAGCGGCGCACCGACGGGAATGCCGCGGACGTCGACAGCCAGGAAGCTGCGGTGGACGAGGCCGACGACGCCGCGAACCCGGAGGTCGCGACGCTCACGGTTGACCTGGCCGAGCGCACCGCCGACCTGCAGCGGGTGGCGGCGGAGTACGCCAACTACCGCAAGCGGGTCGACCGCGACCGGGAGTTGGCTGCCGTGACGGCCAAGGCGTCGTTGGCGACCGATCTGTTGGGAGTGCTCGACGATCTCGAGCTGGCCCAGCGACACGGCGACCTGACGGGGGCGTTCAAGTCGGTTGCCGAAAGGCTCACGGGAACGCTGGCCAAGGCCGGGCTGCAGCCGTTCGGTGCCGAGGGTGACGCGTTCGACCCGGCCCATCACGAGGCTGTCCAGTTCGGCACCTCAGCGGAGGTCGACGCGCCGACGGTCACCTCCGTGTTCCGCCGCGGGTATTCGTTCAAGGACCGGCCGTTGCGGGCCGCGGTGGTCGTGGTGACCGGACCCGAGCACGACACGACGAACGGAGACGCAGTGACCACCCCCGACACGCCCGAAGGCGACGCTGCTGATCAGGCTGATCGCACCGACGACGCGAAAGCGCGTTCGGAGCAGGAGAGCAAGAGCAGCATCGTGACGGATCTGAGCGACGAGACCGCGACCGTCGACGGTCAGCCACACCCGGTCGAGGACCCGGCCTGACCGAGGTCCTCACCACCGGGTGCCCCGGCCCAGCCGGTCGTGGCACCCCGCTCACCTTTGGGCAGCACGCAGCAATGAACACAGACAGGCAGGAGGGAGGTTCCGGGTGAGCGCGCAGGACTGGATCGAGAAGG
>JBDSLP010000021.1:0-20347 GCA_039916325.1 Nakamurella sp.
CGCCGGGGTCCCGGCCGGCGCCACCGCCGAGATCACCGAGATCGGGGACCGGGGGCGGGCGATCCGGGCGGCGGTCGCCGCCGCCGGGCCCGGCGACACCGTGATCATCGCCGGCAAGGGCCACGAACAGGGGCAGTACGTCGGTGACCGGATCGTCGCGTTCTCCGACGTCGACGAGCTCACCGAGGCGCTGCACCACGCCGCCACGCCGCCGGCCGCCGAGGAAGGGACCCCGCTCCGATGAAGCCGATGACCGTGGACGAGGTGGCCGCGGCCGTCGGACTGCCGCCGGTGGGAGCTGATCGCGGTGGGGACGCCGTGGTCACCATGGTGGAGTTCGACAGTCGGAAGGTGCGGCCGGGCACGTTGTTCCTGGCCCTGGTCGGGGCTGAGGTCGACGGTCACCGGTTCGCCGCCGCGGCCGCGGCGGCCGGCGCGGTGGCTGTGCTGGGCTCCCACGACATCGACGCCGGGGTGCCGCTGCTCGAGGTGACCGACCCGCTCGCCGCACTCGCGGGCCTGGCCACCGTGTCGGCCCGCGCGCTGATCGACGACGGCCTGACCGTCATCGGCATCACCGGCTCGGCCGGGAAGACATCGACCAAGGACCTGATCGCGGCCATCGCGTCAGCGGCCGGGGAGACGGTGTTCCCGCCGGAGTCGTTCAACAACGAGCTGGGCCATCCGTACACCGTGCTGCGTGCCGGCGTGGACACCAAGTACCTGGTGCTGGAGCTGTCCGCGCGCGGTATCGGGCACATCGCGATGCTGACGACCATCGCGCCGCCGACCATCGGGGTCGTGCTCAACGTCGGCACCGCGCACCTGGGTGAGTTCGGTTCGGTGGACAACATCGCCACCGCCAAGGGTGAGCTGGTGGAGTCGCTGCCGGCCGGCGCCCAGGGCGGCGTGGCCATCCTCAACGCCGACGACAGCCGGGTCGCCGCGATGAGCGGCCGCACCCAGGCGCGGGTCGTCTTCTACGGCACCGGTACCGGCGATTCAGTCGCCGACATCCGGGCGGCGGACATCGAGGCCGACGACCGGGCGCGGCCCCGTTTCCGCCTGCACACCCCGGCGGGCACCGCCCAGGTCCAGCTCGCTGTCGCCGGGCATCACCAGGTCAGCAACGCCCTCGCCGCAGCCGCGGTCGGCATCGAGCTGGGGCTGACCCCGGACCGGATCGCCGAGGTGCTCGCGGCAAGCGTCCCGGCCTCGAAGTGGCGGATGGAGATCACCGAACGCGCGGACGGCGTGACCGTCGTCAACGACGCCTACAACGCCAACCCGGACTCGATGAAGGCCGCTCTGCGGGCGCTGGTGACCATCGGACGCGGCCGCCGCACCTGGGCCGTGCTCGGACTGATGGCGGAGCTCGGTGACGCCTCCCGGGCGGCGCACGACGAGATCGGCCGGCTGGTGGTACGTCTCAACGTCGACCGGCTGCTGGCCGTCGGCCCGGCGGTGCGGCCGCTGCATCTCGGGGCGCACCTGGAAGGGTCCTGGGGTGGCGAGTCCGAGCACCTGCCGGACATCGAGAGTGCGATCGCCATCCTGCTGGCCGAGTTGGAGCCTGGTGACGTGGTGTTGGTGAAGGCGTCCCGGTCGGCCGGTCTGGAGCGGGTCGCCGCGGCCGTGCTGGCCGCCGGGGCGGTCCCGGGGAGCGGCGCGTGAAGAGCATCCTGGTGGCCGCCATCGTCGGTCTGGCGGTGGCGATCCTGCTGACACCGTGGCTGATCAAGGTGTTCTCGAAGCAGGGCTTCGGACAGGAGATCCGCGAGGACGGCCCGCAGACCCATCAGAAGAAGCGCGGCACCCCGACCATGGGCGGCGCCGCGATCCTGATCGCGATGTGGGTCGGCTACCTCATGTCGAAGCTGCTCAACCTCGACAGCGGTGGTCCCACCGCGTCCGGCCTGCTGCTGCTGTACCTGACCACCGGGATGGGCCTGGTCGGCTTCCTGGACGATTTCGTCAAGATCCGCCAGCAACGCAACCTCGGCCTCAACAAGCGGATGAAGTTCGCCGGACAGACCTTCGTCGCGGTGTCGTTCGGCGTCCTGGTCTTCCAGTTCCCGAGCGAACGGGTGGGGTCCGACGGGCAGAGCCTCACCCCCGGCTCGACAATGGTGTCCTACGTCCGCGACCTCCCCTGGCTGAACCTGGGGGTCGTCGGCGGTGCCGTCTTCGTGGTGCTGCTCATCGCCGCCTGGTCCAACGCGGTGAACTTCACCGACGGTCTGGACGGGCTCGCCGCCGGTTCGTCGGTGATGGTGCTGGGCAGCTACGTGGCCATCTGTTTCTTCCAGTTCCGCAACGCCTGCGGCGACGAGCTCAGTGCCGCCGCCGCCCAGGGGTGCTACGACGTCCGCGACCCGATCGACATCGCCGTGGTCGCTGCGGCTGCGGTCGGCGGTTGCATCGGCTTCCTGTGGTGGAATGCGCACCCGGCCCGGATCATGATGGGCGACACTGGCTCGTTGGCCATCGGCGGCCTGATCGCCGGGCTGTCGGTACTGACCCGCACCGAGATGCTGTTGATCGTGATCGCCGGCCTGTTCGTGGTCGAGATGATCTCGGTGGTCATCCAGATCGGGGTGTTCAAGGCCCGGCACGTCCGGGTGTTCCGAATGGCCCCGTTCCACCACCACTTCGAGATGTCGGGCTGGGCCGAGACGACCGTGATGGTCCGGTTCTGGCTGCTCGCGGCCATGAGCGCCGCGCTCGGGGTGGGGCTGTTCTACGCCGACTGGTTGTCCCTCACCGGTGGCTAGGCACGCACGATTCGACCCGGCCGCGCCCTTCCCGCTGGCCGGTCGGGCCGTGCTGGTCGCCGGGGCCGGGACGTCCGGGCTGTCCGCGGCCCGGTACCTGGTCGGGCAGGGTGCGGAGGTCATCGTCGCCGACGACCGGGCCGGCTCGGCGGCGCTGGCGGGCTGGGCGGTGCCGGTGCCGGTGATCGCCGGACTGGCCGCGCCGGCGCCGGGAACCGACCTGGTGGTCACCTCACCGGGCTGGCGTCCGGACACGCCGCTGCTGGCCGCCGCCGCCGCCGCCGGCATCCCGGTGGTCGGCGACGTCGAACTCGCCTGGTGGGCCGACCGGGCACCGGCGGGCGATCCGGGTGCCGGAGCGGTCCGGGACCGCACCCCGCGCCCGTGGCTCGCAGTCACCGGAACGAACGGGAAGACCACCACGATCGGCATGGTCGAGGCGATTCTGCAGGCCGCCGGCCACCGGGCGGTCGCGGCGGGCAACATCGGACTCGGTGTGCTCGACGTCGTCACCGCCGAGCCCCGACACGATGTCATCGCCGTCGAGCTCTCCAGCTTCCAGCTGCACTACGCGCCGACCCTACGACCGACCGTCGGGCTCGTGCTCAACGTCGCCGAGGACCACTTGGACTGGCACGGCACGATGGCCGCCTACGCCGCCGACAAGGCCCGGGTCCTCGTCGGTGACGTCGCCGTCGCGGTGGTCGACGACGCGGGCGCCGCCGCGCTGCTGGCCGACGCCCCGGCCCGGACCCGCGTCGGGGTGACCGCGGGTGCGCCCGGCCCCGGTCAACTCGGCGTCCGCGACGGCGTCCTGGTCGACGCCGCGTTCGGCGCCGGTGCGTTGCTGCCGGCCGACGAGATCCGGCCGGTCGGGGTGCACAACGTGACGAACGCGCTGGCGGCGGCGGCCGTGACGCTGGCCATCGGGGTCACGGGTGAGCAGGTCGCCGCCGGACTCCGGGCGTTCCAGCCGGGTGGTCACCGCAACACCGTGGTGGGGGAGGTCGACGGGGTGCGGTACGTCGACGATTCCAAGGCCACCAACCCGCACGCGGCGTTCGCCTCCCTGATGGCCTACGACAGTGTGGTCTGGGTGGCCGGCGGTCAGCTCAAGGGGGCCGCGGTGGACGACCTGGTGGCCGCGGTCGCCGACCGGTTACGCGGGGTGGTGGTGATCGGCGTGGACCGCGAGCGGATCGTCGCGGCGCTGGAGCGACACGCGCCGGACGTCCCGCGGATGGTCCTGCCCGACACCGACGATGGAGTGATGACGACGGTGGTGACCGCAGCGGCCCGGATGGCCGCACCCGCAGACGTGGTGCTACTGGCTCCGGCCGCGGCCTCGCTGGACATGTTCGCCTCCTACGCGGCCCGCGGGAACGCCTTCGCGGCTGCGGTCGCCGGACTGTCGGGGACGGGCCGGGCGTGAGCGCTCGGGCCGTCGGAGCGCAGCGGTGACCGAGCATTCAGGCGCCACCAGGCGGCGAGGAGCGCAGGGCACTGTGGAGCGACCAGAAGGAATGGCCCCCGAGCCGCCGACCCGGCGTCGGGCCGGCCTGCCAGGCCCCGTCGCCGAGCTCCACCGCCGGTTCCGCCGGCACACGCGGGACTGGCTGGACCGTCCGATGACGTCGTTCCATCTGCTGCTCGCGGTGTTCTTCCTGTTGCTGGGTTTCGGTCTGCTGATGGTCCTCTCGTCCTCGTCGGTGGTCTCCTACACCCGTGACGTGAGGGCCGGCGGCGACGGCTCGTCGTTCGGCACGTTCAAACGTCAGCTGGCCTTCGCCGCGGTCGGGCTGGTGGCGTTCTACGCGATGATGCGGGTGAAGCTGAGTTGGCTGCGGGCCGTCTCCACCACCGCGATGATCGCGACCGTCGGTCTGCTGGTCGTCGTGCTCGGGATGAAGCCGATCAACGGCGCCCGGAGCTGGATCAGCCTCGGTCCGCTCAGCTTCCAGCCGTCCGAGCTCGTCAAGTTCGTGCTGGTGATCTGGGGTGCGCACGTGTTGGCGTCGCGCCGGGCCAACCTCGGCTCCTGGAAGGAGCTGCTAATCCCGGTGCTGCCGGTGGCCATGGTGATGGCCGCGCTGATCGTGATCGAGCCCGATCTCGGCACCACCGCGGCGCTGCTGGTCATCCTGCTCGCGCTGTTCTTCTTCGCCGGGGCGTCCTGGAAGCTCTTCATCGCGATGATCTCCGTCGGGGTGGGCGGGATCGCCGCGCTGGCCATCGTGGAGCCCTACCGGCTCAAGCGGGTGGTCAGTTTCCTCAACCCCGAGGTGGATCCGCGCGGCTCCGGAATGCAGCTGCTGCAAGGCCTCTACGGGATGGCCGACGGCGGCTGGTTCGGCGTCGGTCTGGGACAGTCCCGGGCGAAGTGGGCCTACCTGCCGCACGCCGAGTCCGACTTCATCTTCGCCATCGTGGGCGAGGAGTTGGGTTTCATCGGTGCCGGGCTGCTGGTGGGGCTGTACGTGACCCTGGCCCTGGTCGGTCTGCGGATCGCCCGCCGCAATGTGGACCCGTTCATCAAGCTGGTCGCCGCGACCTCGACGGCGTGGCTGGTCGGGCAGGCCGCGATCAACATCTTCTACGTCATCGGGCTGCTGCCGGTGACCGGTCTGACCCTGCCGATGATCTCCGCCGGGGGCACCTCGTTGGTGGTGACGATGGCCATCTTCGGCCTGCTGGCCAACTTCGCCCGGCGCGAGCCGCCGGCGATGGCCGCGTTGCAGCACAGCGGGCCGGGAGTGGTCTCCCGGTTCTTCGGCATCGGGGTGCCCGGGGTGGGCGGCGACGTCGAGAAGGTCGCGGTCAGCCCGGCCAAGGCCGAGAAGCAGCGCGTGCGGGAAGAGCGGAGGGCGACCCGCCGCGCCGCCCGGGCACCCACCGAGCAGGCCACCCGCACGCCCTCGACCCAGCGGCCGCCGGACCGCCGCGACGAGCCGGGCCGACCGGCCCCGCGCCTCAGCCCGCAGGCCGACCCCGCGGTCCGTCGCCGTCCGACAGCCACGCCCGAACGCCGGGAACGACCCACCGGTGCCGGCCCGCGTCCGACGGATCCCGGCCGACGACGCCGTCCCGACGGCTCGCGTTCGGTGGTGCGCCCCGGACCCGCACCGAAGACGTCCGGCGGGGTCAAGGGCTGGCTCGGTTTCGGCGGTGCCCCCGAGGCACCCCGGGCCGCCGGAGCGGCTCGCGAACCCGCAGCCCGGCGGAACCGGTCGTCGGGAAGAGCCGCCGACGACCCGACTGGGCGAGGCGCGCGTTGACCGCACGCCCGCTGTCCGTGCTGATCGCCGGCGGGGGGACCGCCGGCCACATCGAGCCGGCGATGAACACCGCCGACGCGCTGCGCCGCCTCGACCCGCAGATCCGGATCACTGCGCTGGGCACCGCCCGCGGTCTGGAGACCACGCTGGTCCCGGCCCGCGGCTACGAGCTGTCGCTGATCCCGGCGGTGCCGTTACCGCGCAAGCCGTCCGCCGATCTCGTCAAGCTGCCGTTCCGGCTCCGGGACGCGATCCGGCAGACCCGCCGCATCATCACCACCCACGACGTCGACGTGGTCGTCGGCTTCGGCGGCTACGTCTGCCTGCCCGCCTACCTGGCCGCGCGTAGGACCCCACCGATCGTCGTCCACGAGGCCAACGCCCGGGCCGGACTGGCCAACAAGGTCGGCGCCCGCTTCGCCGCCCGGGTGGTCGCCGCGGTCGCCGGTTCCGGAATCGAGAAGGCCGAGGTGCTGGGCATCCCGGTCCGGCATTCGCTCTCGACGCTGGACCGGGCCGCGCTGCGTGGCCAGGCCCGGGAGTTCTTCGGCCTCGACCCGGACGCGCCGACGCTGCTGGTCTACGGCGGCTCGCAGGGTGCCCGGTCGATCAACCGCGCGCTGGCCGAGGCCGCCCCCGCACTGGCGCTGGCCGGCGTCGGGGTCCTGCACGCCTACGGGCGCAAGAACGCCCTCGAGGTCCCCCAGATCCCGGGTGCCCCGGCCTATGTCGCGGTGCCCTACCTCGACCGGATGGATCTCGCCTACGCCGCCGCGGACCTGGTCCTCGGTCGGTCCGGTGCGATGACGGTGGCCGAGCTGGGGGCCGTCGGACTGCCCGCGGTCTACGTGCCGCTTCCGCACGGCAACGGCGAGCAGCGGCTCAACGCCGCCGGTCAGATCGCCGCCGGCTCGGCGGTCATCATCGACGACGCCGAGCTGTCCGCCGCCACGGTGGCCGACCGCGTCGTCCCGCTGCTGGTCGACCCGGCCCGCCGGGACGCGATGCGGGCCGCAGCCGTCGCCGTCAGCACCACCGACGTCGGCGACGAGCTGGCCCGGATCATCTACGGCCTGGCCGTCGATCACCGCGCGGAGACGTCGTGAGCATCCCCTACGGTGACGGCTTCTCGCTGGAACGCGCACACCTGGTCGGGGTGGGTGGCGCCGGGATGAGCGCAATCGCCCGGATCCTGCTGGACCGGGGCCTGGCCGTCTCCGGCTCGGACGCCAAGGGCTCGCACATCGTCACCGGACTGACCGCCCGCGGGGTGCGCACCGCGATCGGCCAGCGGGCCGAGAACCTGGACCTGCTCGACGGCGGCCCCACGGCCGTGGTCGTGTCGACCGCCATCCGACCGGACAACCCGGAGCTGCTGGCCGCCCGCGAACGCGGCATCCCGATCGTGCGCCGGGCGCTGGCGTTGTCGGCGTTGATGCAGGGGTACCGCAGCGTCTGCGTCGCCGGCACCCACGGCAAGACATCGACCACCTCGATGTTGACCGTGGCCCTGCAGCACGCCGGGATCGATCCGTCGTTCGCCATCGGTGGCGAGTTGAACGAGTCCGGCACCGGTGCGCACCACGGCTCCGGTGACGTCTTCGTCGCCGAGGCCGACGAGAGCGACGGCTCGTTCCTGGCCTTCCACCCGCACGGTGCGATCATCACCAACCTCGAGCCCGACCACCTGGACCACCACGGCACCGCCGAGGCCTACGCGGAGGTGTTCAGGCTGTTCGTCGAGGGCATCCAGCCGGGCGGTTTCCTGATCGGCTGCAGCGACGATCCGGGTGTGGCCCGGCTGCTGGACGGCCTCGGCGTGGGCGCCCCGCGCATCATCCGGTACGGCACCCGGGTCGGCGCCGACGTGCTGCTCACCGATGTCACCTCCACCGGCCACGGCACCCGCTCGACGGTGACGCTCGCCTCCGGTGACACCGTCACGCTGATCGTGGATCCGCCGGGGGTGCACATGGCCCTCAACGCCACTGCGGCGCTGGCCGCCGGGATCGAGCTCGGGCTGGACGCCGCCGCACTGGTCGACGGCCTGGCCCGCTACACCGGGGTCCGCCGCCGGTTCGAGTTCAAGGGTCGCGCCGACGGTGTCGTGGTCTACGACGACTACGCGCACCATCCGACGGAGGTGGCCGCCCAGTTGGCCGCGGCCCGGTCGGTGGTCGGTGAGGGCCGGTTGGTGGTGGTCTTCCAGCCCCATCTGTATTCCCGGACGGAGACCTTCGCCGCCGAGTTCGGGGTTGCGCTCGGCCTGGCTGACGTGGTCGTGCAGATGGACGTCTACGGAGCGCGCGAACAACCGCGGGCCGGGGTGACGGGTCGGCTGGTTGCGGACGCGATCCCGGCCGGGCGCACCGCGGTGATCTACGAGCCGCGCTACACCGCCACGGCCGCGACCGTGGCCGACCTCGTGCGGTCCGGTGACGTGGTGGTCACGATGGGGGCCGGTGACGTCACCATGATCGGCCCGGAACTGTTGCAGCTCCTGGAGTCCCGATGACCGACACGCTCGACCACGACACCGACCCGGCCCCGGAGACGCCCGCGGGCGGGGCGCCGCCCAGCCCAGGATTGTCCCGGGAGGAGCGCGCATCGCTGCGAAACGCGCAACTCCGGCGGCGCCGGGTCATCGGGGCGGTGGTGCTGTCGATCGTCGTGGTGCTGGCCATCGGTGGCGGTTACGTCGCCTGGTTCACCTCGCTGCTGGGCCTGAAGACGGTCGAGGTGGTCGCCGCCGACGGCGCCATCGATCCCACGCTGCAGTCCGCGGCCGTCGGCGTCGTCGGCGTCGACCCGGGCACGCCGCTGCTCAGGGTCGACCTGGCGGCGATCCGCGATCGGGTGGAGGCCCTCCCCGGGGTCGAGGACGCCACGGTCGGTCGGCACTGGCCCGGCACGGTCACCGTGACGGTGACACCCCGGGTTCCGGTCGCGGTCGTCGCGGCCAACTCCGCGCTGTATCTGATGGACGCATCCGGGCTGCCCTACGACACGGTCGCGAGCAGGCCCGCCGGTCTGGTCAGTCTGCGACTGGCCACGCCCGGCCCGACCGACCCGGCCACCCTCGCCGGGGTCGCGGTCGTCAGGGCCCTGCCGCCCGAGCTCGTCGCTTCGGTGATGTCGGTGACGGCGGCCGGCCCGTATGACGTCACCCTGCAGCTGACGGGGGGGCGCACCGTGGTCTGGGGCGACACCACCGACAACGCCCGCAAGGCGCAGATTTTGCCGGCCGTGCTGGGGCTGGCCGGCACCCGATTCGACATCTCCGACCCGGAGCTTGTCACCACCCGCTGACGTCGCCGGCCGGTGAGCCCGGCTCCGGGATCGTGCCTGGTCGCCACGGGTGAGGTGCAGCGGCCTTCCGGTCCGGGCCGTGCTGCCGCACACTCGACGGATGACAGCACCGGAGCCCGCCGAGCTCAACGTCCTCGGTGAAGCGCTGCAGCCGTGTGGCACCGAACCGATGACCGGCTACTTCCGGGACGGCAGCTGCCGGTGCGGGCCGTCGCAGACGGCCACCCACACCGTCTGCGCGGTGGTGACGCGGGAGTTCCTGGAGCACCAGCGTTCGGTGGGCAACGACCTGACGACGGCCAGACCCAGCTTCGCCTTCCCCGGTCTGGTGCCGGGGGACCGGTGGTGCGTGGTGGCCGCCCGGTGGCTGCAGGCCTACCGGGCCGGTGCGGCGGCGCCGGTCGTGCTCGCCTCGACGAACCGCACCACGTTGGAGATCATCCCGCTGGAGGCACTGCGCGAACATGCGGTCGACGTCCCCGGCGACCTCAGCTCGCTGAGCTGAGCGGAGCTCAGTTGAGTGAGGTCCCGGCCGCCCGGGCGAGGCGCGCCCGCTTCTCCCGACGTTGTGCGGCCTCGGCGGCGACGGTCTCGCGCCGGCGGTGTCGCCAGCGGTTGAGCGCCGGGCTGAACGAGAGGGCCAGGACCAGCAGCGCCGGCCCGCCGCCGAGCAGGAACGACAGTCCCGCCGGACCGGGGGCGACGGTCCCGGCCCCGTCGAGGCTGTCGACGAGCTGTCGGGTCATCGGCACCGCCGCGACGATCGAGCCCACCCGGGCCGCCCAGATCAGTCCGTGCCGGATGAACAGCACCCCTCCGCACCACATGATGAGGCCCCCGACCACCGCCAACTCCGGGGTCTTCAAGGTCAGCGCCGACACCCAGTCGAAGCTCGACTTCTGCGGCCAGAACAGCCAGCCGTACAGCCCGCCGGCGACCAGCGACAACACCAGCAGTACCAGCGCCGCGCCCGGAGCCCGGGATGACTCCTCGTCGCCCGGATAGTAGATGCCGCCGTGCGCGTCCACCCGCTCTGGCGTCCGGATCTCGACGGTGGCGGGGTCGGCCGCGGCACCTGCGCGGTCGGTGGGATGTTCCATGACTCCAGTCTGCGGTACCGCGGGACGGGCGCGGCCGATACCGGGGTCGAACGGGGCGTGATCTGGGCCGCCCGGGGGAACTCGCACCTTCCGACCCTCGGACATCAGCGGCGTCGAGCCTGTGCCGCGACACCTCGTTCGGCGGCGGCCGGCGGGTCGGCACGGTCGTACGCTCGACCGGTTCGGTTCGGTCCGGTCCGCGGCCGTTTCCGTCACTGGCCGGCTGAGAGTCCGTCGCGCATCCCGTTCTGCCGCCCGGTGCGCCCGGGCGCCCTGACCGACAAGGACCTCCGATGACCTCTCCCGCTGCCGGGCAGGCGATCTCGCCGCCTGACGGGGCGCGGCCGGCGCTGCACTTCACCGCGCCGTCGCACTGGCTCAACGATCCGCACGGTCTGTGCTGGGCCGGTGGCGAGTACCACCTCTTCTACCAGCACCACACGGGCGGCAACGTCTGGTCGGCCGACATCGTCTGGGGGCACGCGACGTCGGCTGACCTGGTCCGTTGGCGACATCAGCCGATCGCTCTGCGGCCCGAGCCGGCGGAGCGCGGCTGCTGGTCCGGGGCCGTCCTCGTCGAGGACGACCGTCCCACGATCCTCTACACGAGCGTCGCGGGGGAGGACTGGGACATCGGCCGGGTGGCCGTCGCCCGCCCCGACGTGACCCTGCGGCACTGGGCCTCGGCCCGCAGCCCTGATGTCGAAGTTCTCATCGAGGGTCCGCCGGAGTCACTGGGCGCCATCGCCTTCCGGGATCCCTGCCTGGTCCGCACCGCCGACGGCTGGGCTCTGGTCATCGGCGTCGGGGTGGCCAGCGGCGCCGGCCTGGTGGTGCAGTGGGTCTCCGCCGACAGCGTCACCTGGACCTACGACGGGGTGGTGTGCTCCCGGCCGGGCGACGCCGACGACGTGTGGACCGGTTCGATGTGGGAGTGCCCCCAGTTGTTCCGTCTCGAAGGCGACACCTGGGCGCTGGTCGTCTCGGTGTGGGACGCCGGCCGGCTGAACTACAACGCGGTGGCGGTCGGGACCTACAACGGCCACCGTTTCGTCGCCGAGCGCTGGTCGCGGCTCACCCACGACGAGAACGCCTACGCGATGACGTCCTTCCAGGACCGGGACGGTCAGCCGGCGGTGATGTTCTGGCTCCGCGAGGACGCCGACCACGCACCGGACGCGCAGGCCTGGAGCGGGGCGCTCTCGCTGCCGATGGTCGCCGAGCTGACCGCCGACCGGCAGGTCCGGCTGGCGCCGCACCGCGACGTCGACACCCTGCGGCACGGCGGGGTGCACCCGACGGATGATGCGGCCTGGCCCCTGGACGGCGGTGGGCTGGATCTGCTGGTGCTCTCGACCGGCGGCGTTGTCGTGGTCACCGTCGGCGGTGTCGAGGTGATCCGGCTGAGGGTCGCGCCGGCCGCGGTGACCGTCCATCGCCCGCAGCGTCCGGACAGTGTCGTACCGGTCGCCGACCCGACGGTGCGCATCATCGTCGACACCGGGATCGTGGTGATCCACGGCGGGCTGGGTTGCGGCACCGTGCGCTACGACGCCGTCGGACCGGCCGAGGTCACCGTCCACGCCGTCGGCGCCACCGTGCAACGCCTCGCCGCCGCCGGGTGAACCGCCCCCGTCAACGGCGCACTTCATCCGGCACGCGAACGACCGGGCGTCCGGACGCCGTCACCGCGAAATTTCTGCGTGTCGGCGGCGCGCCTCGACGGTGCCGCACGTGCCCGGAACTACCTTCAAACCCAACACCAGCTTGACATAACTATAAGGGTCTGGTTCAGGTTGAGGGTTTCGCGACACGCCATCAGCGGGTCGATCGAGGCTCCCGCACCACCGCCGGCACCCACGCCCACTCCGTAGAAGAACCGCAGCATCGAGCAAGAAGGAACGGTCATGACCCCTCCGCACAACTACCTCGCCGTCATCAAAGTCGTCGGTATCGGCGGCGGCGGTGTCAACGCTGTCAACCGGATGATCGAGGTCGGGCTGCGTGGCGTCGAGTTCATCGCCATCAACACCGACGCTCAGGCGCTGCTGATGAGCGACGCCGACGTCAAGCTCGACATCGGCCGTGAGCTGACCCGCGGCCTCGGCGCCGGCGCGAACCCCGACGTCGGGCGCAACGCCGCCGAGGATCACCGCGAGGAGATCGAAGAGGTCCTCCGTGGCGCAGACATGGTGTTCGTCACCGCCGGGGAGGGTGGTGGCACCGGGACCGGTGGCGCCCCTGTGGTCGCCAGTATCGCCAAGAAGCTCGGCGCGCTGACCATCGGCGTCGTCACCCGGCCGTTCGCCTTCGAGGGCAAGCGCCGGGGCGCCCAGGCCGAGGAGGGCATCAAGGAGCTGCGCGCCGAGTGCGACACCCTGATCGTCATCCCCAACGACCGACTGCTGCAGCTCGGTGACCTCGGCGTCTCGCTGATGGACGCCTTCCGCTCCGCCGACGAGGTGCTGCTCAACGGGGTTCAGGGCATCACCGACCTGATCACCACTCCGGGTCTGATCAACGTCGACTTCGCCGACGTCAAGTCGGTCATGTCCGGTGCCGGCACCGCGCTGATGGGCATCGGCTCCGCCCGCGGCGAGGGCCGCGCCGTCCAGGCCGCCCAGAAGGCCATCTCCTCGCCGCTGCTGGAGGCCTCGATGGACGGCGCCTACGGCGTGCTGCTGTCGATCGCGGGCGGCAGCGACCTGGGCCTGTTCGAGATCAACGAGGCCGCCTCGCTGGTCCAGGAGGCCGCGCACGAGGAGGCGAACATCATCTTCGGGACCGTCATCGACGACTCGCTGGGTGACGAGGTGCGGGTCACTGTCATCGCCGCCGGCTTCGACGCGGCGCCGAGCCGTCCGGGTTACGTCCGTCCCGGGGCCGCGGCCGCGCCGGCCGCACCCGCCGCCCCGGTCCCGTCGCGGCAGCCCGAGCCGGCCGCCGCGCGCCCGGCCTCGCCGTACTTCGGGGACGGCCAGCCCTCGGCCGCACCCCGCCAGTACATCCCGGCGGCCGCCGCTGCCACCCCGGCCGGCTACGGCTCGACGCAGACGCTCAACGGCACCCGCGGCGCCGGTCGTCCGGTGAACGACGACGACGACGACGTCGATGTGCCGCCGTTCATGAAGCGGTAGTCGTGACGGCTCAGGTGGACTGGACGTTCACCGACCGGGAGGGCGGCGCTTCGGCGCCTCCCTTCGCGGCGTCCAACCTCGCCACGCTCGTCGGTGACGATCCGGTCGCCGTGGCGGCCAACCGCGCGGCGCTGGCCGCGGCTCACGGGCTCGGCGCCATCGTCTGGATGAACCAGGTGCATTCGGCCACGGTCGCGGTGGTGGACGGACCCCGGGAGACCCCGGTACCCGCTACCGACGGACTGGTGACCCGGACGCCAGGCATCGGCTTGGCCGTTCTCACCGCGGACTGCGTGCCGATCCTGGCCCACGACACCCGGCACGGGGTCATCGGCGTCGCCCACGCCGGCCGCCGGGGAGCGGCGGCCGGGATCGGGCTGAGATTGCTCGAGACCATGGAATCGGTCGGTGCGCGGCGGTCCGATGTCGCGGTCGTGATCGGGCCGGCGATCTGCGGTCGCTGCTACGAGGTGCCGCCCGCGATGCGGGCCGAGGTGGACCGCGACCTTCCGCATAGTGCGTGCGAGACCCGTTGGGGGACTCCAGGCCTCGACCTCACGGCGGGTCTGGGTGCGCAATTTTCCGGGGTCGGGGTGCAGGTCACCGCCGACGCGGCCTGCACGCTCGAGACGCCCCGGTTGTTCAGCCACCGCCGCGGTGCCCCGACCGGTCGGCAGGCCGGGGTGATCTGGATGCGGCCTTGACGTCCCGACCGGCTCGCGGCGCGCGTCGGGTCGGCGAAACCGGTGCGGTACGGCGCGTGTCGGTGGCGGTGATGATCCGGCGTGCCGGATAGCGTTTCAGCCAGTTCCCCGTGATCGAGGGCGATGATTCAGGCCGGCGACGGCCGACCGAGGAAGGAATGTTCCATGGGTTTTGGGCGCAAAGTGGGTGCCTTCCTCGGACTGGTGCCCGAAGACGGGCACGCTGGGCAGCACGGCGAGTACGACCCCGCCTACCCGGCTGATTACCGGTCCGATCAGTACGAGGATTTCGAGGGCGCGGAGTACGCCGGTGAGTACGGCCGCGACTACGGATCCGAATACGCCGGCACCGCCGCCCGGGGTGCTGACCACCGCGGCGCGGATGACCGCGGCGCGGACCACCGGGGTACCGACCACCTGGACGGCGGGTATGCCGCCGATCGGTCCGGTGACCGCTACAACTCCCGGGTGGATTCCCGCTTCGACGGCGGCCGGTCCGGGAGCGGCTTCGCCGATGCCCCGCTCACCCAGGGCGCGCTGGCGATGCAGCCGATCGTGGCCCCGCGACGTGACCCGGAGTCCAAGACCGGCAGTCGACCGGTGACGATCAAGCTGACCGGCTTCTCCGAGGCTCGGGTGATCGGCGAGAAGTACCGCGACGGCCTGTCCGTGATCATGGACATGACCGAGATGGCGGATGCGGATGCGCGTCGTCTCGTCGACTTCGCGGCCGGGCTGGCGTTCGCGATGCGTGGCTCGATCGACAAGGTCACCACCAAGGTCTTCATGCTGCTGCCGTCGGACATCGACGCCGCCGACATCTCGGCCGAGCAGCGGCGGGAGTTCGTCGGCGCCTCCGGTCGCTGAGCGGCCTGGCAGTACGTCCCTGAAAACCGAGAACCGAGACGCACGAAGTCGGTGGCGAGACATCGCCGCCGACTTTTTGCGGTAGAAACGAGACTGTGAACATCTTCTGGCAGATCGTCTACCTGGTGCTCTGGTTCATGGAGCTGATGCTGATCGCGCGGCTGCTGCTGGAGTTCGTCCGGATGTTCGCCCGCACCTGGATGCCCTCCGGGCGCTCCGCGATCGCGGTCGAGTCGGTCTACTCCGCCACCGACCCGCCGGTGAAATTGCTCCGGCGGCTGATCCCGACGGTCCGCATCGGTGGCATGGCGTTGGACCTGAGCCTGATCATCCTGTTCCTGGTCCTGAACCTGCTGTTGCTGCCGTTGGCCTACTCGTTGGCCATGTCCAGTCTGTGACCTGCTTCCCGAGCCTCTGACCTGCGGCGTCGTCGATGGGCGGGAGCGGATCGCGGCGGTACGACCGGGCCGGCCACGCGACCGCACCCCACCGGGCGGCGTAGGATCTCTGCGGCAACCCGGACCGGTTCCACGCACGACCGAACCCTGAGCGCTGCGATGTCCAGCGGTGACTCGACATTCCCTGGAGGGTATTTTCATGCGGCTGACGCCAGCAGAGGTGCACAACGTCTCCTTCAAGAAGCCGTCGATCGGTAAGCGCGGCTACGACGAGGACGAGGTCGATGCCTTCCTCGACCTGGTCGAGGACGAGCTCGCCCGGCTGATCGAGGAGAACAACGCGCTCACCGCGCAGTTGTCCGCCGCCGGGATCACCGTCGAGACGCGGACCGACGAGGAGGCCATTGCGGCCACCCCGCTGCCGACCGTCGAGAACGCCGCACCGGCCGAGCCGGACGTCTCGGTCGAACCGGCTGAGCCGGCTGGGCCCGTCGTGGTACCGGCCCCGGTGGCCGCCCCGATGTCGACCGCCGACGCCGGCAACCACGCCGCCCGTCTGCTGGGTCTCGCGCAGGAGACCGCCGACCGGCTGACCGCCGAGGCCCGTGCCGAGGCCGAGGCCACCCGCGCCGCCGCCGCCGCCGAGTCCGAGCGGGTCCGCACCGAAGCGCAGACGTTCTCCGACGACCTGCTGGCCGAGGCGCAGACCAAGGCCGACACCATCGACGCGGACGCCCGCACCCAGAAGGACACCGTGCTGGGTGAGCTGACCACGCAGCGGACGGAGCTCGAGCAGAAGATCGACGGCCTGCGCACCTATGAGCGGGAGTACCGCTCGCGTCTGAAGATCTGGATCACCGACCAGCTGAATCAGCTCGACGGCAACCCGGCAGCGGCATCTGCGGAGGCCTGATCTCGGACGGTCCGAAATCGGCTCCTGTCCTGGCCGCGACAGCGGCTACGATGGTTGATCGTACGTAGCAGGCACTGACCCGGCCATCACCGGTGAGCCATCCGGAAGAACGGTCCCTCCGGGGACTCACTAGAACCGGACGGGCGCGGCCCGACACAGCCGCCCGACGAGCGGTCGCACGACCCCTGCGAGGGAAGCGCGGCAAGCGGGGTGGTACCGCGGGATCCGGTGGCAGCACCGGCTTCTCGTCCCTGCACGGAGAGACGTGTGCATGGCTGGATGTTCCGGTCCTGCACGATCAGCCCGTGCAGTGCTGGATCTTCTGGTCACTGCGCAGTGAAACCTGTGTACAGACGTGAGGACAGCACCCCATGACCGAAAAGACGACCACCGCCGACGGGTACCCCCGCGCGGGTGCCGAGAGTGTCACGGCCCATCCGGACTTCCCGCAGTTGGAGACCGAGGTGCTGGCCTACTGGGCCCAGAACGCCACCTTCCAGGCGTCGATCGACCAGCGGTCCAGCGGCGAGAACGGAACCAACGACTTCGTCTTCTACGACGGGCCGCCGTTCGCCAACGGCCTGCCCCACTACGGTCACCTGCTGACCGGCTACGTCAAGGACCTCGTTCCGCGCTACCAGACCATGCTCGGCCGGCGGGTCGACCGTCGGTTCGGCTGGGACTGCCACGGACTGCCCGCCGAGGTCGAGGCGGAGCACCAGCTCGGCATCAAGCACAAGTCCGAGATCGAGGAGATGGGCATCGGCCTCTTCAACGAGGCCTGCCGCACCTCGGTGTTGCAGTACACCTCGGACTGGGAGAACTACGTGACCCGGCAGGCCCGCTGGGTCGACTTCGAGAACGACTACAAGACCCTCGATCTGGACTACATGGAGTCCGTGATGTGGGCCTTCAAGACGCTGTGGGACAAGGGGCTGATCTACGAGGGCTACAAGGTCCTCTGGTACTGCACACGCTGCGAGACGCCGCTGTCCAACAGCGAGACCCGGATGGACGACGTCTACCGCTCGCGGCAGGACCCGGCCGTCACGGTCGCGTTCCCGCTGTCCGCACCGGGCACCGTGTTCGACGGGGCCCGGGCGCTCGCCTGGACGACCACCCCCTGGACGCTGCCCGCCAATCTGGCGTTGGCCGTCGGGCCGGATCTGGACTACGCGGTCGTGTCGTCGCCGGCGCATCCGGGGCAGACGTTCGTACTGGCCGAGGCCCGGGTCGGGGCCTACGCCCGGGAGCTGCCCGACGCCGAGGTGCTGCACCGGCTCAAGGGTGCCGACCTGCTCGGCGCCCGCTACAGCCCGCCGTTCGACTTCTTCAGCGGCCGGGACAACGCTCACCGGGTGCTGGCCGCGGACTACGTCACCGTCGAGGACGGCACCGGCCTGGTACACATCGCGCCGGCCTTCGGCGAGGAGGACAAGGCCGTCACCGACGCCGCCGGCATCGAGGTCGTCAACCCGGTCGACGGCCAGGGCAGGTTCACCGCGCTGGTCGAACCCTACGAAGGGATGCACGTCTTCGAGGCGAACGTGCCGATCATCGGTTACCTCAAGGACGCCGGAATCCTGATCCGCCGCGAGACCTACGACCACTCGTACCCGCACTGCTGGCGCTGCGACACCCCGCTGATCCAGCGGGCGGTGTCGTCCTGGTTCGTGGCGGTGACGAAGTTCAAGGACCGCATGATCGAGCTCAACCGGCAGGTCTCCTGGGTTCCGGGGCACATCCAGGACGGCCAGTTCGGCAAGTGGCTGACCAACGCGCGCGACTGGTCGATCTCCCGGAACCGCTTCTGGGGCTCGCCGATCCCGGTGTGGACGTCGGACGACCCGCTGTACCCGCGGGTCGACGTCTACGGTTCGCTGGACGAACTGGCCGCTGACTTCGGCGTGCGTCCGGACGACCTGCACCGCCCGTTCATCGACGAGCTGACCCGGCCCAACCCGGATGATCCGACCGGACGTTCGACCATGCGCCGGGTGTCCGAGGTGCTGGACTGCTGGTTCGAGTCCGGCTCGATGCCGTATGCCCAGGTGCACTACCCCTTCGAGAACCGCGAATGGTTCGAGCAGCACTACCCGGGCGACTTCATCGTCGAGTACAACGGGCAGACCCGCGGCTGGTTCTACACGCTGCACGTGCTGGCCACCGCACTGTTCGACCGCCCGTCGTTCCGGTCGGTGGTGGCGCACGGCATCGTGCTGGGTGACGACGGCCTGAAGATGAGCAAGTCGCGCAAGAACTACCCCGACGTCAACGAGGTCTTCGACCGGGACGGTTCCGACGCGATGCGCTGGTTCCTGATGAGCTCGCCGATCCTGCGCGGTGGCGACCTCGTCGTCACCGAGGCAGGCATCCGGGAGAGCGTCCGCCAGGCGGTGCTGCCGCTCTGGAACGCCTGGTACTTCCTGTCCCTGTACGGGGGGGCGGCGGGGCGGACCGGCACCTGGCGGACCAGCTCGGCCGACGTGCTGGATCGCTACATCCTGGCCAAGACCGCAGTGCTCCGGGACGGCCTCACCGCCGATCTCGATGTGCTGGACATCGCCGGTGCCTGCGCGAGGGTGCGCTCGTTCCTCGAGGTGCTGACCAACTGGTACGTCCGCCGGTCGCGGCAGCGGTTCTGGGACGGTGACGTCGACGCCATCGACACCCTGCACACGGTGCTCGAGGTGGTCTCCCGGTTGGCCGCGCCGCTGCTGCCGCTGACCACCGAGGTGGTCTGGCGCGGCTTGACCGGGGAACGGTCGGTGCATCTCACCGACTGGCCGGCGGTCGGGGTCGTCCCGGCCGACGATGATCTGGTGGCGGCGATGGACGAGGTCCGGGAGATCGCGTCGGTGGCGCTCTCGGTGCGCAAGTCGGCGTCGCTGCGGGTTCGGCAGCCGTTGGCGTCGGCCACCGTGGTGGCATCCGAAGTGGCTCGCCTGGAGCCGTACCTGGGCCTCGTCAAAGACGAGATCAACGTGCGCGACGTGGTTCTCGCCGATCTCGCCGACGGCGGCGCGCACCGGGTGCGCCAGCAGCTGACCGTCAACGCCCGGGCCGCCGGGCCACGGTTGGGCGCTTCTGTGCAGCAGGTGATCAGGGCGGCCAAGTCCGGAGACTGGGTGGTCGCCGAGGACGGCACCGTCACCTGCGGCGGTATCGACCTGGCCGCGGGGGAGTACACCCTGGAGCTGGTCGCCGCGGGGAACAGCGGCGGGGTCGAGGCCTCGTCGGAGGCGATCGGGATCCTGCCGTCCGGCGGCTTCGTCGTGCTCGACACCGCGCTGGACGACGACCTGCGCGCCGACGGACTCGTCCGCGACGTGGTCCGGGTGGTGCAGCAGGCCCGCAAGGACGCCGGCCTCGACGTTAGCGACCGGGTGCATCTCGCGGTGTGGGCGGACGACCGGGTCTGGGCGGCCGTCGAGGCCCGCTCCGACTACCTGGCCGGCGAAACCCTTGCCGTCTCGGTCCCTCGCGGCGATCCCGGCGGTTCCGGTGACACCCCGGGCACCGTCGGCGACGGCCTGACGATCAGCGTCACCGTCACCCGCGTCTGACTCTTCACGTGGGGTGGATAACTCTCACCTGTGAGAGTTATCCACCCAGAGCTGGCGATGGTGGCCCGTGTCCACCTCGACGGCCAGCTGGAACGCCTCGACCGCGAAGTCGAGCCGGCACCTCCGCCGGCGACCCACACGTGGCCCCCGGCCTTTACCTGGGTCAGGCCGGCCCGGCGGAGTGCCGTGGCCAGGCTGCGTTCGGCGGATGACACCGTGCGGTCCGCGACCAACGCGACCCAACGACGGGACGCCTTTGCCCCGTGTGCGTTGCCGAAGCGGCTCATCGCATCGAAGAGTTCCC
>JBDSLP010000022.1:0-7927 GCA_039916325.1 Nakamurella sp.
GCCACATTCGGACTGCATTCCCTACGGCCTCATCGTATGAGCCATCGGCGGCACCCGCCAAAAACCCTAAAGCTATTAACCCTCCACGCAGCTGCACCACATCAGTCCCCACCATGCCTAACCCAAGATCACGGTAGAACGGCACATCACCTTGGAGAGCTCGTACCGGAATCTGATCCACCGAATATAGTTGATCACCCACATTTACTAGAGTCGACGCTGATCGTAACGACGTGATCGTTCCGCTGAGTCCGTTTACTGCGATCTGTTCAACAGGTTGCTTTACCGTGGCATTTGCCTGAATTGTCCGACCAACAGAACCTTCAGTCACTGCCACAACCGTACTCTCCGGTATGGTCGAATTGCCGCCTTCCTGATAGGTAGTCGCCGTGTGCCCCGCCCACCAGCCGATGGCGACACTACCAACGACAACGAGCGCGGCTATAAACCACCGCAGGTACCTAGATCGCGACCAGGAGCTACGAAACTTTACAGTGCCTAAGATTCTCAACTATCTGGTTCCTAGTCTCTATTGCGGTTCAGGTGTGCAAAGCTCCGCCCCGGCCGCGCTGCCCACGCGTCCTCGACCGGCTACTCGTCCTCGATCGGCTCCGCCACGTGCAGCGCCACGCCACTGAAACCCTCGAGCCAGACATGGAAGCTACCCAGCGCGTCGACGGTGCCGAGCTCCTCGCCGGTGGCCAGGTTCGTCACCATCCCACCCACGGGCAGGTGGGGGGAGATCACCGGCCCGGCGACCTCGTCCTCGGAGAAGTTGAGCACGGTGATCTGGATGGTCCCCGCGGCGAGCCGGTTGACCATGATCAACATGCTCTTGCGCGGCACGTCGGGCACATCCAACAGGAAACCGGTGGCGATACCGTGCGTCTCACGGACCTTGAGGACCTCGCTGAGCCGCGAGGCGAACGAGTTCGGATCGGTCAGTTGCTCGGGCAGCGAGCCGTACAGGCTGACCGACTTCGGCATCCCCGACGCCGACGAGGTCGCTTCCGGCTGCCAGCCCATCAGGTCGTGTGCGCCGCGTTCGATCCACCGGGTGTCTCCACTGCTGATCAGTGACTTCACCTGCTTACGATCCAGCGGCAGGGTCCCGCACAGGTCCCAGCCGGAGAGCGCGAACACCCCTGGCTGCAGCGCGTTGAACATCGCCAGCAGCAGATGCGCCCGCCGGACCCGCTCGATGTCGTCCTCGGTCAGCTTCTCCAGATCGGTCATCCCCAGCGACGCGGTGATCACACTGGCCGTCGTACACGCGATGCCGTTCGTGGTGAACGTCGAGTTGTACGGACCGGCCGGGCCGGTCAGCTTCTGCCGAAGCGTCTCCCGCACCGTCTCGGCCAGGTCGGCACCGTTGAGCGTCTCGCCGCCCAGCTCGTACAGGTCGTCCTTGTGCGTGGTGGCGAAGTGCACCAGTTCGTAGGTCAGCTCGTCGTGGTTCTGCATGGCGTGCACCAGCGACGCCTGGTCGATGCCGACCCGCATCGACTCACGCAGCGTCAGCCGGAGGAACTCGGTGTCGCCGGTGGCCATCGCGTGCTGGTAGCCCGGCCGAGACACGAAGTCGTAGGACAGATCCGGTCCGACCTCGGAGGTCGCCTTGATGTCGTCCATGGTGAGGTTCAGCTCCTGGAAGGTGAACCCGCCGACCTTGCGGACCATGCCGCCGATCAGCTGGTTCGCCGCCTCCGACAGCGGGTGCCCTTCCGACCACGCGGGGCTTTCCTCGGCACTCTTCTCCACCCCGAGGAAACCGTTGGCGTCCAACCGCAACCCTCCGGAGCCCAGGTCGAGCAGGGAGTGCAGGGCGTCGCCCATCACCAGCCGCATCCCGGCGAAGGTGGGATCCAGCCAGTTGATCGACGGCTGGCCGGCCTTGAAGTAGTGCAGGTAGACCCAGCGGCGCAGCCGACCCTCGGTGTCGAATACCGGCTTCGTCACACTCCAGTTGGTCTCCTTGACCCCCGGCTCGTAGAAGATCACCCGCTGCAGTTGGCCGATGATGATGCCGGCCTCCTGAAGCGCCAGCTCGGCGGCCGGGTCCAGGTTGACCGAGTCCTCGCCCTCGGGAACGTCCGGCAGCAGATGCCAGTCCGACTCCGGGATGTCGATCATGTGGTAGATACCCGGGTAGTCCCGGTAGTTCATCTCGGCCAGCCGGAAGTCCGCGCCCTTACCGGTGTGACCGGGAACGATGTCGTCGATGATGGTGCCGTCGTAGCTGGTGGCCGCCTCACACATCGCGCGGAAGTCGTCCTCGGTGCCGAAGAGCGGGTCCATCGCCATGCTGATCCGGTCGAAGTGACCGTCGATGCTCGGCGTCGGCTCCCAGCCGGTGATGCCGCCGGCCAGCTTGACCGGGCCGGTGTGCAGACCCTTGATCCCGATCTGCTGGAACGCGGCCCACAGATCCTCCGAGGCCAGCGCGGCCAGGAACGTCTGGTTACGACGGGTCATGAACGACAACGGGTACGCGGTGAACCACACCGACGCCCGGTCGACCGCGGCCCGCGGGTTCGGGTGGGCGAACGGATTGGCCCACATACTCGCCTGGCCGGCCAGCTGGCGGGCCAGCGTCTTGGCGTCGCCGAGCATGGACTGATTGACCAACCAGTCGACGTAGGCCTTGTTACGGCCATCGGGTTCGAACGGCGGCTTCAGGTCCGCGCTCACCTCCATTCGGCGGCGGGCCTTGGGCCGCAACGCCCGCGGCCGGGCCGGATAGAACTGCTCGTCGAAATTGATCTCGGTGGCGGGCGCGGTCTCGGCGGCCGGATCGACCGGGTCCGCCACACCGTTGGTGACGGCGTTGTCGGTCGTTCTCGGGTTCGCGGTCGCAGTCACAGCGAAGGTCCCTCCGTCGAGGCTCGGGTGCGGTCGTGTCGCGCGCCGGCATTCGCGCCCGCTCGCGCCACCATGGTGTCACCCCTGCGTCCGTCCCGGATCAGCTCCCCGGTGCGTCGCGCGACGCCGGCCCCGGGATCGGCTCGGGACCGGGCTCGGGGAGCGCCCCCGGACCCCCGGGGGGATGATGACGGCCGGTCGAGAGGAGTGTCGTGGAGCTGCAGCGCCGGCAACCCCGGGTCGCCGTCATCGGCGCCGGGTCGTGGGGGACGACGGTTGCGTCCATTGTCGCGCGGAACAACCGGACCACGATCTGGGCCCGCTCGGCCGAGACCGCCGCCGCGATCGACACCGAGCACCGCAACGAGCGCTACGTGCCCGACACCGACCTGACCCCGACGCTGCGGTCCTGCGCCGACCTCGCCGCGGTCGTCGAGCCGGCGGACATCCTCATCATGGCGGTGCCGTCGCACGGATTCCGCCAGGTCCTCACCGATCTCGCCCCGCACCTGCGCCCCTGGACGCCGATCGTCAGCCTGGTCAAGGGGCTCGAGCAGATCACCGAGCGACGGATGACCGAGATCGTCGACGAGGTGTTGCCGGGTCACCCGGCCGGGGTGCTGGCCGGTCCGAACATCTCCGGTGAGATCGCCGCCGGGTACGCCGCCGCTGCGGTGATCGCGATGCCCGACCCGCACCAGGCCGCCCAGCTGCGGGACCTGTTCCGGACCTCACGGTTCCGGATCTACTCCAGCTCCGACGTCGCGGGCGTCGAGATCGCCGGGGCGCTGAAGAACGTCTTCGCCATCGCAGTCGGGATGGGCGACGGGATCGGCGCCGGCGAGAACACCCGGGCGATGGTGATCACCCGGGCGCTGCGCGAGATGACCAAGCTCGGGGTGGCCGTGGGTGGCGAGCGCGAGACCTTCACCGGATTGGCCGGCCTCGGCGATCTGACCGTGACCTGCACCAGCCCACACAGTCGTAACCGGCACGTCGGCGAGCGACTCGGCCGCGGCGAGCCGATCGCCCACATCCTGGCCGGGATGACCCAGGTCGCCGAGGGGGTGAAATCGGCGTCGGTGGTGATGAAGCTGGCCGCCGAGCACGGTATCGACATGCCGATCGCCCGCGAGGTCGACGCGGTGGTCAACGCCGGGGCGAGCGTCGAGGACGCCTACCGCGGGCTGCTCGCCGCGGCACCCGGACACGAGGTGCACGGCGACAGCTGGTGAGCCGGGCCCGCCGGCGTCCGGGATCGGAGCGCCGGTCAGGGCATCGTCAACTGTCTTCACTGCGCGCGCTGACATCGCCGGTTCCACAACTCGATGGCGCCGATCGGGTGGCCGATCCGACGGAAACCGGGAAACTTGTCGGATGGACCGCGCAATTCTGCTGGACCACCTCGAGGGTGAGGTAGCCGCACTCCTGGAGCTGGCCGCGGCTCCGGTTGTCTCCCTGGCCGCCGTTGCTCCCGGCTGCGCCCCGATGACCGGCCTCGACGTCCTCCATCACCTGGGCCGGATCTACACCGGGGTGCGCGGATGGGTAACCGAGGGCCGCCGTCCCACGCACTGGCCGACCGGCCCCGACGACCCGGCCGCCGCGGCGGCCTGGGTCGGGTCCGCAGCGCACGCGATGATCGACACCCTGCTGCCCCGCCGGGCCGGGTCCCCCGCAGCGACCTGGTGTCCCTACGACCGCACCAGCGGATTCTGGTTCCGGCGGATGGCCCACGAGACCGCCGTGCACCGTGTCGACGTGCAGCAGGCTCTGGGCCGCCCCTGGCGGCTCGACCCCGACCTCGCGACGGACGGTATCGCCGAGGCCATCGAGGTGTGGCTGGGGATCCGGCTCGCTGCGCCACCGACCGGCACCGGTCGCACGGTGCTGCTCAGCACCCACGAACGGGACTGGCGGATCCGACCGCTGGCGGACTGCATCGACTTCCCCACCGCCGGCCCTGCCGACGCCACGGTCGGCGGTGACGCGGCCGCCGTCTGGGCGTGGGTCTGGGGCCGGTCCGATGACTCCGCTCCGGTCACGATCACCGGCGATCCGACTGCCGCCGACGAACTCCACCGGCTGTTCGCCACCGCGACGGCGTGCCCTCCACCGGGTGTCGCAGTTGCCCTGCCCGGTCGGGATGCGGTGTGATCCGCAGGTGACTCACACCGACGACGGCCGGGCGATCGAGGGCTACCTGGCCTCGGTGCTGGCCCAGGCCCGGGAATCGCTGGGCGGCAACCTCATCGGCGCCTACGCCGGCGGGTCCGTCGCATTCGGCGCCTACCAGCCCGGACGCAGCGACGTGGACATCGCCCTGGTGACTGCGGATCCGCTGTCCTGGGCGCAGAAGGACGACCTCGTCCAGCGGATGCGTCACGAGAACCTGCCCGGCCCGGCCCGCGGACTGGAACTCGTCGTCTACTGGCGGGCGGTTGCCGGCGTCGGCAGCGCGGAACCCGGCTTCGAGGTGGAACTCAACACCGGCGCCACCATGCCGTTCCGGGCGACCTACGGCGGTACCGAACGCGACCCGGCCGACGGGCTCTTCTGGTACGCCATCGACCGCAGCATCCTGCGTGAGCACGGCCGTGACCTGGTCGGGCCGCCGGCCCACGACGTGTTCGGGGAGGTCGGACGCGCCGACCTGCGCCAGTTGCTGATCGACGGACTGCACTGGTACCTGGATCAGCCGGCCCCGGAGGGGAACGCCCCGGACAGCGGTGCCGTCGACGCGGTCCTGTCGGCCTGCCGGGCGCTGGCCCGGATCCGGACCGGCTACTGGCTGGCCAAGGTTCCCGCCGGGCTGCGGATCGCCGATTCCGGGCTGGGCACCGAGGTCGTCCGGCAGGCCGTCGAGGCCCGGCTGAACGGTGGGCCGCCGCCCGGCAGCGCCGACGCGCGGGCGTTCCAGGAGCAGGTGGTTGCGGAGGTCACCGGCGTCTGACCCCCGCCACGGGTTGCCCGACAACGCCTACGATCGGCGGCGTGGACATCCTGATCGGCATCCTGGTCGCGGCCGCGGCTGTCATCGTCATCGCCTTCGTCGTCGCACGTAAGGCGGTCACCCGCGGCGTCGATCCCACCCAGCTGACCTTCGACCCGAGCGTGATGGTCGACGTGCAGGCGCTGGCCCGGGCCGGTAAGAAAGTCCAGGCCATCGCCCTGCTCCGCCAGGCCACCCCCGACCTCTCGCTGATCGCGGCGACCGCGATGGTCGAGAAGCTGGCGATCTCCGACGTCCGTCGGTCGGTGCCCGGCGCGGATGCCGTCGGTCCCGCCGGTCGGCTCGGTCCGGCCCGGGGTGACTCCGCCGACACCGCCGACACCGCCGATCTGCCCACCGACATCCCGCTGACCGCACTACCCGCCGACTGGTCCGACGATGCGCCCAGCGCCTCGGTAGTGCCGTTCGAGGTGGAGCTCGAGGTCCGCAGCATGAAGGCCCAGGGTCGCGAGCAGGACGCCGTGGAGCTGCTGTGCTCCGACGCGGGGTTCGACGCCGGGGAGGCGAGGGAATTCGTCCGTGGGCTCTGACGGCGTGCCCACCGGGTTCGAGATCGTCGATGCCGGTGCCGGCCGATTCGCCCCGAGCCCGTCCGGTCCCCTGCACCTGGGCAACCTGCGCACCGCGCTGCTGGCCTGGCTGTTCGCCCGGTCGACGGGGCGTGCCTTCCTGATCCGGATGGAGGATCTGGACCGGGTCGCGGTGGGCGCCGCTGCGGGGCAGCTGCGTGACCTGGCCGCGCTGGGCATCGATCACGACGGTCCGGTACTGGCGCAGAGCCGACGCTCCGAGGTCTACGACGCGGCTATCGGCCGGCTCGACGCCGCCGGCCTCACCTACCGGTGCTTCTGCACCCGGCGGGAGATCCGGGAAGCGGCGTCCGCGCCGCAGGAGGACGGCCGCCCCGGCGAAGGTCGCTATCCGGGGACCTGCCGCCGGCTGACCGCCGCCGACGTCCGGGATCGGCTCGCCGCCGGGCGGCCCCCCGCGCTGCGGCTCCGCGCCCAGGAACCGGTGCTGACCATCGAGGACGCGCTGGTCGGGTCGTTCACCGGGCCCGTCGAGGACATCGTGCTCCGGCGCAACGACGGCCTGGCCGCCTACCACCTGGCCGTCGTGGTCGACGACGCCGCCCAGGGCATCGATCAGATCGTCCGTGGTGACGACCTGTTGCCGGCCACCCCTGCGCAGGCCCACCTGGCCACGCTGCTCGACCTGGGCGTCCCCCGCTACGCGCACGTCCCCCTGGCGCGGAACCCGACAGGTGCGCGGCTGGCCAAACGCGACGGTGCCGTCACCCTGCCGGATCTGCTCGATCTCGGCTGGTCGGTGCCGGACGTGCTGACCCTGCTCGGCGAGAGCGCGGGACTGACCGGTTCGACGGCTGCGGAGATGTTGACCGGGTTCGACCCGGCGCGGATTCCACGTGAGCCCTGGATCGTCGATCCGATGGCGTCAGTGCGGGCGACCCACTGAGGGTCGCTCCGCCCGGGTCAGCCGGATCGTCTGGTGCAGCACGATCGGTCCACCCGACGGGGCCAGGATCTCGGCAGCCCGGCGCAGGATCTCCTCCTGGGCCGCCGCGGGCACCGCCTGCCACATAGCCCGCTGCCCGAGCGACATCGACCAGGTCCGCCAGTGCTCGACGTCGCGCAGCACCAGGGGCTGGTCCCAGCGGACCGTGCGCACCTTGTCGAAACCGGCCGCGGTCACCAGGTCGGCCATGCCCGCATCAGAGGCGAACGGTCCCTGGACGCCGGTGGTCCGGGCGTCGCGCATCTGGGGTGGCAGGTAGGGCGTCAACAGGCCGTCCACCTCCACCCACCGCGGATCCCGCTCGGCGAAGGTGATGACGCCCAACCGGCCCGAGGGCACCAGCAGATCGTGCCAGGACCGGAGCGCCGCCGCCGGGTCGGGGAGGAAGAACAGCACCAGGGACGACACGACCATCGAGAACGAGACCGGCGGCAGGGCCGGAGCGACGGCGTCCATCAGCCGGACCTCGACGTGGTGCAACTGGTGGCGGTCGATCACGTCGCGGGCCCGCTCGAC
>JBDSLP010000023.1:0-5089 GCA_039916325.1 Nakamurella sp.
CGCCGCCGGCGGGACCGCCCGGCAGCGTGCACTGGTCGCGGCCCTGGCCGGCGCCCCCAGGCGGTCGGACACGACGTCGTGCGTGGTCGTCGACGCTACCGGGAGCGCCTGTGCAGCAACGCATTCACTCGGGTTGGGGTCCGGCATCTGGACCCGCGGTGTACACGGTAACTCGATGCTGGGGGAGGGCGAACTGCTGCGCGGCGCGCTGGAGCCCGGCGCCCGGATGGGATCCATGATGACGCCGCTGGTCGCGCTGGACGCGGACGGTGCGTTGGTCCTGGCCGGCGGGGCGGCCGGCGGGAGCCGGATCCGCTCGTCGTTGCTGCAGGTCCTCACCGCGGTACTGCTCGAAGGCCAGGACGTGGGCGATGCGGTCGCCCGTCCACGGATGGCGTTCGGCGGCAGCGTCGTGCACCTCGAGCCGGGCTTTCCGCCCGAGACCGCGGCGGCACTGGCCGCCGACGGCTACCAGATCCTGGACTGGGCGAACCGGGCGCCGTACTTCGGCGGGGTGTCGATGGCCGGACGGTCCGGACTCGCAGGCGACCCGCGCCGCGGCGGGTACGCCCTCACCCTCTGATCACCCGACACCCGAACCCGGCGGCGTCTTCCCCTCGTGGGGCGAAGCACTCCGTCAGGACCCGGCGGGTCGATCAGGCGTCGGCCGAGGCCAGCGACACCGCACCCGACACCGTGCGGCCCTTGATGGTCAGCGTGCTGCCCTCGATCGTGTCCTGTACGGCCAGCGCGCTGTGTGCGGTCCCGGAGACGGTGGTCAGCTCCACCTTGGCGGCGACCCCGGCGTGGACCCCGACGTGCAGGGAGCCGGACACCGCGGCCAGATCGACCGTCCCGGCGCTGGCGTCCCGGATGTCGATGTCGCCGGACACCGTGCGCACCAGGGCTTTTCCGGCGGACTGCGCGACGTGGACGGCGCCGGACGCGGTCTTGATCTCGAGGCGGTCCGTCGTCCCGCTGACGCCGACGGCGGCCGACTCGGTGCGGGCCCGGACGCCTGATCCGGACGGCGCGGTCACCCGCACGATGAAGCCGGTGTGCCATCGCCGGCGGGCGGCCTCACTGTCGACGACGAGCTTGCCGTTCTCGAACTCCACGACGACGTCGTCGGTGGCGTCATCGGACAGCCCGGGGGCCGGCTCGGCCGTGGGGCCCCATCCGGACACCGAACGGATGACGTCGTCGAGGAACCCGCCCGGGGTCTCGTCGGCGGTGATCACCTCGACCGTGGTCATGCTGGTGTCGGTCAGGTCGACGGTGACCGCGCCCGCGGCGTTGCGGAGTTCGCAGGTGATCGGTTCCGGGGTCAGGAAGCGGTGCATCAGGGGTGTCCTCTGGATCGGAGTGCGGTGGGGTGGAGCGGGTGGGCGCGAGACTCAGCCCTGGACGTAACCAGTGATCGAGCTGCCGCGGGGCTCCCGCGGGGCATCGCGGTCGTGCCGATCCTGCTTGTCCTTCCACTTCCGGGGCAGGTCGGTCTTGATCGACTCGGCGACGGCCTTGGAGATGAACGAGTTCAGCGAGACGCCCTGCTCGGCGGCGGCCCTTTCGGCGCGGCCCTTGAGCTCGTTGAACATCCGGACCGTGGTACGGGTCAGGTCACCGCCGGCCTCGGCGAAGGTGCGCTCATGTCCCTCGTTCTCCGCACTGGTCGACGTCGCACCCGCCGCCGACCCGGCGGGCCCGGCGGCCGGGTCGGCGGCCGACCACGACGATGACGATGACGATGACGATGACGATGACGAGCCGGGCCGGTCGGCCCGATGGGTGACGACCCGCAGGTCGCGTCCGTCGATGCGGACGTCGACGCCCACCGGGTGGTCGGTGTCGGCCAGCTGGGCGGTGACCTCGGCCGCGAGGTCGGACAACGCATGCATCAGGGCTAGTCGTCCGGCGGGTTCGAGGGCGGCAGCGAGAGCGCCGGCAGCTCGTTGCGTCGGCTCGTCACCGAGCGAAGCGGCGGCGGCGAGGTTCTCGCGGAGTTCGGTGGTGTAGATCGAGAGGTCCATGACACCAGAGTGACACCATTACTGACACCACGCAAGGGCTTAAGTGACACCACTCCGGGGATGCCGCCGTCATTGCGTGGCTTTCGTCGTCGGCGGTCAGCGACTCCCGGCGAGAATGCCCAGTTGCGTGTAGGAGTCGACCAGGGCGCGTCGTTCCCGGATGAGCAGCGGGTCACCCGGGCGCCGCCCCGCGGCCACCCACCGGTCGCTGACTTCCATGGCCTCGACGCGGAACTCCGCGGCCCGCCGGCTCGCCGCGAGGTCCGTGGCCGGGTTGGTGGCGTACAGGTAGTCGTAGAGCTGGGTCAGGCGATCGACCAGGTCGTGCACGGACGTCGTCTCGGCGTCGCCGCGGCGGAGCCGGTGCACCCGCCACCACTCCACCTCCAGGGCGGCGGCGACGGCCGGATCGATCCGCAGCCGGTCCTGGTCCGCCACCAGCCTGTAGAACCGGCGCATCTCCCGGCGGGCCGCCCGGGGCCTACTCTTCGCCCAGGACTGGTTGGCCCGCAGCACGTACCAGGCACCGCGGACGGTGAGATCGCGACGCATCCCGAAGCCGGCCTGGATCATCCCGACGGCGCTGACCAGGAACCGCGGCCAGTCGCGGCGGTAATAGGCCGCCCACGCCTCGCATTCCCGGTGACCGACGACCACCGGGTCCCACTCGAAACGGTTGCTCCTCGGGCTCGCCGTCGACCTCACCACTCGCGTCGTGGGCGTCGTCACCCTGCGGACCTGCAACGACCGTCCCACTAGGGTATCGGTCATGACGGTTGCCACTCCCAGTCCGGGCCAGAGTCGACATGCCACGCTCGTGCAGCGCGCAGGTCACGACCGGTTCGAGGTCGAGATCTTGCCGGCCCGGGAGGTGCTCGGTGGTAGCGGGGCCGAATCCGAAGCCCCCGCCACCGCGGGCGGGGCGCTCTGAGCCGGTGCTGCGCGTCCAGCTCGTCGGTGCCACCACGTTCCTGCCGCCGTCGGACATCCCCTGGGACACGGATGCCGAGGGTGGCCAGGCGCTGGCTGAGTTCGCCGGCCGGGCGTGTTACCAGTCCTGGTCGAAGTCTGTCCCCGCCACCGCCACCAACGCCGGGTATCTGCGGCACATCCTGCAGGTCGGTCACCTGTCCGTGCTCGAGCACGCCAGTGCCACCTTCTACATCACCGGGGTGTCCCGGGCGCTGGCCCACGAGCTGATCCGGCACCGGCACCTGTCGGTGTCGGAGCTCTCGCAGCGCCACGAACCGCCCGCGGAGGTCGTCGTCCCGACGGCGATCGATCGTGACCCGGACCTGCGGGACCTGTTCCTCGCCTCCACCGGTGCCGCCCGGGCGGCATACGTACAGGTCCTGGCCGCACTGGAGGCCAAGATCGAGTCCGCGCCGACGGGCACGCTCAACCGCAAGCAGGCCCGCCAGGCCGCGCGGTCGGTGCTGACCCACGCGACACCGACGGTGCTGGTGGTGACGGGGAATCTGCGCGCCTGGCGGCACTTCGTCGGTATGCGGGCCTCGGACGCCGCCGACACCGAGATCCGGGCGCTGGCGGTTGCCGTCCTGGGGGAGCTGACCCGGGTGGCCCCGCACGCTTTCGCCGACTTCCGGGTGTCGCAGTTGCCCGACGGCACCCGGACCGCGGCGAGTCCGCTCATCGGCGAGGGCTGAGTTCCGCGACCTGCACCCCGGGCGGATGCGTCTGCCGGAGTCGCGATGGGTACCGTCGCGTCTGTGACTGAACCCAGCGTGACGCACTCCACCGTCGCCCAGCGTGAGCGGGCCGCCCTGGCCGATCTCTTCGACGCGGTCGGGCCTGACCATCCCACCCTCGATGAGGGATGGGTGACCGCCGACCTGCTGCACCACCTGCTGATCCGCGAGGGCCGACCCGACGCCCTGGTCGCCGATGTGGTGAAGCCGCTGCACTTCTGGGCCGAGCGCGTGATCGACGGGTATCGGAAGTTGCCGTGGGCCGAGCAGGTCGACGTATGGAGACAGGGACCACCGCGGTTCAGTCCGGTGTCGATCACCAAGATCGACAGTCTGATGAACACCGCCGAACACTTCATCCACCACGAGGACGTGCGGCGGGGCGTTCCGGGTTGGACGGTTCGGAAGCTGGACGCGGAGACCGAACAAGCCATCCTGGATCAGGTCAAGAGCAGACTCTCCAGCCTGCAGCTGAAGAGCCTCGGTGTCGGCGTCCAGGCGCAGCTACCGGACAAGCGGATCTTCCAGATCCGCCTCGGTGACCCCGCCATCACCCTGGTCGGCGCGCCGAGTGAGTTGCTGCTGTGGATCAGCGGCCGTCGGACCGCCTGTGACGTCCAGGTCCAGGGCTCGCCCGCGGCGCTGGAGATGGTTGAGCGGGCCTCCCGACGGTAGGTTGAGCGCATGACAACCCTGTTCGCGGGCCCCGCCGGGCGTCCGGGACGGCCGTTCGGGACCGTTCTGTCGGCGATGATCACCCCGTTCGACGCCGATGGCCGCCTCGATCTCGACGTGGCTGCGGTACTCGCAACCCGGTTGGTCGATACCGGCGGACACGACGGTCTGGTCCTCAACGGCACCACCGGGGAGTGTCCGACCACCACCGACGACGAGAAGGCCGATCTCATCCGGGCCGTTGTCGACGCCGTCGGCGACCGTTGCACCATCGTCGCGGGGGCCAGCACCTACGACACCGCGCACTCGATCAAGCTGGCCCGGGACGCGGAGAAGTCCGGCGCCCACGGCACCCTGCTGGTCACCCCGTACTACTCCCGGCCCCAGCAGGCTGGGCTGATCGCCCATTTCACCGCGATCGCCGACGCGACCGACCTGCCGGTGATGTTGTACGACATCCCGCCGCGCTCGGTCGTCGCCATCGAGGTCGAGACCCTGCTGCGGCTGGCCGAGCATCCGATGATCACCGCGGTCAAGGACGCCAAGGGCGATCTGTACGCCGGGGCCCGGGTGATGAGCGAGACCGACCTCGCGTACTACTCCGGCGACGACCCCCTGACCGTGCCGTGGATGTCCATCGGCGCGGTGGGCGTGGTCAGCATCATCGCCCACGTC
>JBDSLP010000024.1:0-2515 GCA_039916325.1 Nakamurella sp.
CGGCCGGTGAGCGGCCGGCGTGGGTCCTCGGCTTGTCCGGTGGTCACCTCGGTGACGGCGCCCTGGTTGAGGCGCCGAGCGAGGTGGTCGAGCTCGTGACCGAGTTCGTGGCGGAGGGCGGTGAGAACTCGCTGGGAGTTGCCGGCGCGGGCGAGCCGTTGGGCGGTGTCCAGTGATCCTTCGAGGGTTTGGAATCCGCCGGTGCGGTGGCGGGAGCCGGGTGGCCGGATAAGGCCGTCGGTCAGGTTGTGGTTGGGCGTGGGGTCCATGGTCGGCAGCCGGGTGGCGAGCGCGAGGGCGAGGTTGCGGGCGTCGTGAAAACCGATGGGCGTGGCCAGCGGGATGTAGAGGTGGACGCCGCCGTTGGGGGAGTGGTCACGGATGAGCTGCCCGCCGCACCGGTGCACCAGCTCGGTCGTTGTGTCAGCGTCCCGATGGACGGCTGGGATACCGCCGCGCGAGGAGTCCAGGTCGATGACGATGACCCGGCATTCCCCGGTCGCGGTGTACAGGGGGACGGCGGCCGGCTGGTGCGGCAGTGTCTCGCTGAGGGCGCGTTCCCACCGCCGGTGGTAGTTGCGGCCGCCGTCTCGTGAGATCCGGACACGGTCGCGCCCGGCGAGCAGGGGGGCCAGCGCGCGCCAGGTAGCGGCTGCTCGTTCCGCGTCTGCGGCGACGCCGTTCACCGTGGGGTCCGGTGGTTCGCGGCGGTTGTCGCGTCGCGACGTCTGCTTGTGAAGTGTGGGTCGAGACTTACGACACGCCCAGGAAACAGTGGTCCTGTTTCAGGGTGTGCGGTAGCCTCGGACATGTCCGCCAAGACATGACCTTTCGGGGTCGGACCGGTTCAGTTTGGCGCTGAGCCGGTCGTTAACTTCGACGCAGCCCGCCCTGGCAGGGGCGGGTTTCGTCGTTTCTATGGACTTGTGCGTGCGCCCGGAGGCACCCGGCTAGGCAGTTTTGAGCGGCAGCTCCTGCTGATCCATCGGGGTCTGGGGGACGGGTGCGTACTGCGGCATCCCGTGGGCGTGAGCGAGGACGGCGGCGACGTAGTCGCTGATGCTCATCCCGGCGGCGGCTGCCTCCCGGATGACCACGTCGGCGACGGGCCGTTGCGGCCGGGTGACGATGACGTGCCGGTCACCTTTGCTGGTCCTACCGATCCGTGCGCTCATGGCTCCTATGGTCGCGTGGAGCGTTTCTGAAACACGACACCGACACGCCGCCCCGCAGGCGTTTCTGAAACAGCCGAGCCTCGGCAAGGCGCCCCTCCCCGGCCGGCGGCTGCGTCCTGGACGGCGCGGGAGTGTCACGCGCCGACGGGGTTCGTGGCGCCGGCCGGTGCACCGGATTGGAGGCGACGTCATGCCGACAGCCCCTCGACGCGCCAGCCGGATGGCCCGGCGCTCAGGGTGACGCGGATCAACGCAGTCGGCAGGACGCGGGACCACTGGTCGCGTCCGGCGAGAGTCACGACGACGGACACCTGGACGTGGGCGGCGGTGGCGGTGGCGGCGGGCTGCCCGTATTCGTTGGCCAGGGCGGCCACAGCGCTGGCGTAGCCGTCGTGCCGCTCGAGGTCACGCCGGTTGCTGTCGGGTCGTGCCGTGGATGAGGCCAGCGCAGCGGCCAGATTGGGGGACAGCAGGGCGGCGATCCGGTTCACTGCTGTTTCGGCGGAGTCGTTGGTGCGGGTGTCGTACTCGTGCAGTGCGGTGACGACACGCAGCGCCACCGAGCCCGCGTCAGCGCGGTCGAGGTCGGTGACGTCGAGGTCGGTGATGTCGAGGTTCGGGAGGTCCAGGTCGGTGTTCGGCCGGGCTGGCGCATCGCGGAAGAAGGTGGGAGACCCCGTGGGCCCGCCGCTCCGGGTGTCGGTGACGGGTTCCGGTGTGGTCGCGCAGCCGGCGAGGGCTGCCCATGCCAGCGTCAGGATCAGGGCGTGGCGCGGCTTCATGGGGTCACCCGGAAGACCTGCTGGGGGGCGTGTGCGTAGAAGGTGCGGGTCAGGTCGGCGTAGCCGATGTTCTTGCCGCTGCTGGGGGCGTTGAACATCTGGTCGGGCCCGCTGATGATCCCGATGTGGTCCCAGTCGGTGGCGCCGCCGCCGTTCCGGTCGTCGAATTTGAACGCGATGATGTCGCCGGGTTGGGCTTGTTCGCGGGGGATCGGGGTCATATGGGGGCCGGGTTTGCCCTGGTCGCGGCTGACCCGGGGAAGTTGGACGGCGCCGCCGGTGGCTTGGTACACCGCGTAGCGGGTGAGTCCGGAGCAGTCGAAGCCGGGGCCTCGGCCGTCCTTGACGTCGGTGCCGGTGGGTCCGGTGAGGGAGCCGCCGGCCCACACGTAGGGGTAGCCGTTGTAGGGGAGCGCGGCGGCGAGGATGGCGGCGTTGACCGGCCCGGCCGGGCCGACGGGCACAGTGGTTCCGCCGTGGCTCGTGGTGGTGTCGGGGGTGCTGTAGGTCGCAGCGGCGAGGGTGAGGATCTTCGGGATGTAGGCCTGGGTCTCGGGG
>JBDSLP010000025.1:0-23998 GCA_039916325.1 Nakamurella sp.
GGCGGTCTCCATCAGGTGCCGGTCGACGGTGAACATGTGGATCGGGTCCCACTGCGGCATGGATCGCAACCGCTCCCAGCCCGGCAGCATCGACGAGATCAGGCCGGCCTGATCCAGCGACTCCCAGACGGTGACCATCGGCTCGCCTGCCCCCAGCAGCGAGACGAACGCGGTCAGGGCAGCCGACGGCCACGGGGTCGGCAGCGGCGGGCAGAGCTTGGCCAGCCGGTGCACGGTGGCCGGCGCGATGGTCAACCCGGACTGGGCGGCGGCGGCCGCGGCGCGGACCGGCAGGGCGGGGTCGCGGGCCGGATCGGCGGCGCGGGCCAGGATGACCTCGCCCTCCTGCTCGACCACGCCGTCGGCCAGCGGCAGCCGCTGCGCGCGTCGGGCGAACCGCCCGCCCACGTCGTAGACCTGGCCGTTCCGGTTCGGCTCGTCGATGGCCCGGTGGACCCGGTGCCAGGTGAGGTCCGCGGCCAGCGCGACCGTCCGACCGATACCCGCCACGGCGACGAGAAGCGCGTCCCGGCCGGGGATGTCGAGCGCCTTCGCGACCTCGTCCTGGTCCTGCAGGTGCAGCCGGTCGGTACGACGGCCGGCCGTGAGGTGCAGCGCGTCGCGCACGTCGAGCAGGTCCGAGCGGGCCTCCTCCAGACCCTGGTGCGGGCAGTCGGCCAGCCAGGAGGCAGCCACGGCGCGCATCACCACGAGATCGCGCAGCCCCCCGCGAGATTCCTTCAGGTTCGGTTCGGTGGCGAAGGCGAGCTCGCCGGAACGCTCGGTGCGCTCGGCGCAGCTGGCCTCCAGCAGCGGAAGTCGCTCCCGGGCGTCGGCCCGCCAGTCGGCGAGCACCCGGCGGCGCAGCAGACCCGCCAGTTCCGGGTCGCCCGCGATGTGGCGCAGGTCGAGCATGCCCAACATCGCGGGCAGGTCGACCCGGGCGATCTGGCGGGCCCCGCCCACCGAACGGACGGAATGATCGAGCTTGACCTTGGAATCCCAGATGGGATACCAGAGGCGCTCCGCCAACATCTCGGCGTAGGCGGTGGGGGTCTCGCTGGAGTGCAGCAGGACCAGATCGAGATCGGAGAACGGGCTGAGTTCGCCGCGGCCGAAGCCGCCAACGGCAACCAGCGCAACGCCCCCCACGTTGACCCCCGCCTCCTGGGCCAGTCCGGCCAGCCAGGAGTCGGTCAATCTGGCCAATGCCCGCCGCCGGGCCGGACCGGGAACCCCGGCCCGGCCCAGCAGCTGGGCCCGTAGGTCGGCGTACCCGGTACCCACGGTCGAATCCACAACTACAGGGCTTCCTGACCGTGCTCGCCGGTGCGAACGCGCACGACGCTCTCGACCGGGACGGCCCAGACCTTGCCGTCACCGATCTTCCCGGTGCGCGCTGCCCGCACGATGACGTCGATCACGTCGTCGGCGTCGTCGCTGTCCACGAGGATCTCCACCCGGACCTTGGGCAGCAGCTCGACGGTGTACTCCGCACCGCGGTAGACCTCGGTGTGGCCGCGCTGACGGCCGTAGCCGGACGCCTCCTGGACCGTCATTCCCTGGACGCCGAACGCCAACAGCGCGGCGCGAACCTCGTCGAGCTTGAACGGCTTGATGACTGCGGTGATGAGCTTCAAGATCAGACCTCCGACTTGACGGAACCGGGCAGGGACTTGGTGAGGACGCCGTGGCCGCCGCCGCTACCGGAGTCCAGCTCGTACGCCTGCTCGCCGTGAACGACGACGTCGATGCCCTCGACCTCGTCCTCCTGCGGGATGCGCCAGCCCATCGAGGCCTTGAGCGCCATCCCGATGATCAGCGTCATCACGCCGGAGACCACGACGGCGATCAGCGCGACGATGATCTGGGTGACCAGCTGGGTGCCGCCGCCACCGTAGAACAGGCCGTTCAGGGCGCCGTCGGGGGCCCAGCTGTCCGAGGTCACGGCACCGTCGGTGTCCCGGGTGACGTTGGCGAAGAATCCGATCAGGATGGTGCCGATGAGGCCACCGACGAGGTGGACACCGACGACGTCGAGCGAGTCGTCGTAGCCGAACTTGTACTTCAGGCCCACCGCCAGCGCACAGACCGCCCCGGCGATCACGCCGATGAACAGGGCGCCATAGATGTCGACCGCCGCGGCGGCCGGGGTGATGGCCACCAGACCGGCGACGATGCCCGACGCGGAACCCAGGCTGGTGGCGTGGCCGTCGCGGAACTTCTCCACGACCAGCCAGCCGAGCATCGCGGCGCAGGTGGCCACGGTGGTGTTCAGCCAGGCCTGGCCGGCGGTGCCGTCGGCACCGAACTCGGACCCGGCGTTGAAACCGAACCAGCCGAACCACAGCAGGGCCGCGCCCAGCATCACCAGGGTCAGATTGTGCGGCTTCATGGGCTCCTTGGCGAAGCCCTTGCGCTTGCCGACGATGATGGCCAGCACAAGGCCCGCCATACCTGCGTTGATGTGGACCACGGTGCCGCCGGCGAAGTCGATCGGGGTGGACAGGTTCTCGGCCACGAAGCCGGTACCGCCCAGCCAACCGCCGCCCCAGACCATGTGCGCGACGGGGAAGTAGCAGAGGGTGACCCAGAGGCCGGCGAAGACCATCCAGGTGGAGAACTTCACGCGATCGGCGATGGCGCCGCTGATCAGCGCGACCGTGATGATCGCGAAGGTGGCCTGATAACCCACGGCGACGATCGCCGGGACACCGGTGGCCTTCATGATGCTGTCCTCGTTCGTCAGGCCCTTCAGGCCGAAGAACTGGAACGGGTCACCGATGATGCCGCCCTGATCCGGGCCGAACGTCATCGAATAGCCCCACAGCACCCAGATGATGCCCACGATGCCCAGAGCCCCGAAGGACATCATCATCATGTTGAGGACGGACTTGGAGCGGGTCATGCCGCCGTAGAAGAAGGCAAGACCCGGCGTCATGAGCAGGACGAGCGATGCCGCCAAGATCATGAACGCGGTGTTACCCGAGTTGAGTTCGAATGGCATGGAGCCTCCTGGCTAGGAGCACGTAGGAAGTCCGGGCCAGGATGACCCGGGGACAGGTAGCAGAGTCCCCGGATCGTGTTGCCATCGGTGTTCGGGAATGTTTCTCCGGCGTGAACGCGGGCGGGTCGCATTGCCGGACGGTAAATGCCGGCGCGGACTCCGCTCACGCAGCGTCAGATCCGGCGGTGTCAGTCACCCAGCAGGGCGTCGACGAACGCGGCCGGTTCGAACGGGGCGAGGTCGTCCGCGCCCTCCCCGAGCCCGACCAGCTTGACCGGCACGCCCAGCGCCCGCTGGACCGCCACCACGATCCCGCCTTTGGCGGTGCCGTCCAGCTTGGTCAGCACGATGCCGGTGATTTCCACCACATCGGCGAACACCTTGGCCTGGACCATCCCGTTCTGGCCGGTGGTGGCGTCCAGCACGAGCAGGATCTCGTCGACCTCACCGTGCTTTTCGATGACGCGCTTGACCTTGCCCAGCTCGTCCATCAGCCCGGTCTTGGTGTGCAGCCGGCCCGCCGTGTCGATGATGACCGCATCCGCCTTCGTCTCGACGCCGCGCCTGACCGCCTCGAAGGCCACGGACGCGGGATCTGACCCAGCGGGGCCCCGGACGGTGATGGCGCCGGCCCGATCACCCCAGGTGGCCAGTTGATCGGCGGCGGCGGCCCGGAAGGTGTCGGCCGCGCCCAGGACGACGGAGTGGCCCTGCGCGACCAGCACCCGGGCCAACTTGCCGGTGGTGGTCGTCTTCCCGGTGCCGTTCACGCCGACGACCAGGACCACCGACGGGCGACCGTCGTGCGGCAGCGCCTTGACCGCACGATCCATGGACGGGTCCAGGGCGTCGATCATCACGGAGCGCAGCAACGCCTTGGCCGCCGCGCCGGACGCGACGCCGCGGGAGGCCACCTCGGTGCGCAGCGTGGCGGCGATCTCGGCCGCGGCGCCGGAGCCGAGGTCGGCCATCAGCAGGGTGTCCTCGATCTCGGTCCAGGAGTCCTCGTCGAGGTCACCGGCGCCGAGCAGACCGAGCATGGAGCGACCGAACGTCGACTGGGTACGGGACAGCCGACCGCGGAGCCGGCTGAGTCGACCGTCGGCGGCATCGATCTCGTCCGGGCCGGTGGGGGCACTCGGCGCGGGAGCGGTCGGCACGCTGGTCGCTCGCGTCGGGCGTTCCGGGCGGTCGACAGGGGCGAACACCGGCACCGGCGAGGGGTCCCGCGTCGGCAGCTCGGAGGGCAGCTCGACGTCGGCGATGCTCGGGCGGATCGAGTCGCGCGGGATCGATGCGTCGTCCCCGACCCCGGGCTGGCCGTCGGTCTCGGTCCGCTCCGAATCCGGTTCCGGGGTCTCCGGGCGGTCCAGGACCGCAGTGCCGGACGGCGCCGACGAGAACGAGATGGAACTGCCGGTGGTGTATCCACCCTTGGTCGGGGCCGGCCTCTCGCCGTCCGCGGACCCACCGGTGGGACGCAGGGACACGGTGTGGCGGCGGGACAGGGCCAGCCCGATGCCGATTCCGGCGACGAGCAGAACCGCGACGGAGATGACTATCCAGACCCAGGTTGGCATCCGGTCATTATCCGCTGCCCTCAGCCAGGCTCTAGCCGGCCCCGGAGAACAGCCGGTCCACCACCCGACGGGCCCGCCGCGCGGTGCGGCGGTACTCGTCGACGAAGATTCCCGGATCGCCGTCCGGTGGGTAGCCCATCGCCCTCGCGACCGCGGTGAGCGGCCGGCCCAACCGGGGGATCTGGTCCTCGGCCTTTCCGGACACCATCATCAGCACGTTGCGGACATGGGTCGCCGCGAGCCAGCTCTTCTCGAGGATCTCGGTGTCGTCGGGGCTGAGCAGCCCCAGCTCACACGCCGCACGCAGGGCTTCCAGGGTGCGGGGGGTCCGCAGGGTCGGATGGCGACCGGCGTGCTGCAGCTGCAGGAGCTGCACGGTCCACTCGATGTCCGCCAGCCCGCCGTGGCCCAGCTTGGTGTGCGTGGTCGGATCCGCCCCCCGGGGCAGTCGTTCGGCGTCGACGCGAGCCTTGATCCGGCGGATCTCGATGACGTCGGCGTCCGGCAGACCGTCCGCGGGGTAGCGGAAGTCGTCGGCGGCGGAAATGAACTCGGCCCCGAGGTCGGTGTCGCCGGCGACCGGCCGCGCCCGGATCAGCGCCTGCCGCTCCCAGGGCTGGGCGAACGTGCGCCAGTACGCCTTGTAGGCGTCGAGGCTGCGCACCAGCGGCCCGTTCTTGCCCTCGGGCCGCAGCCCGGCGTCGATCGACAACGTGGGATCAGGACTCGGGCGGGCGAGTAGCCGGCCCATCAGGTCGGCGGCGGTGTTCGCGGCGGCCATCGCCGCCCCCGGGTCGACCCCCGGCAGCGCAACGGCGACGTACATGACGTCGGCGTCGGAGGCGTAACCGACCTCGGCCCCGCCGAGGCGGCCCATGCCGATCACCGCGAGTCGGAACTCGATGCTCCCGCGGTCGGCCCCGACCTTCTGCAGCGCGGCGGTGTAGGCGGCCTGCAAGGTCGCCTCGGCGGCGCTGGTCAGGCCCAGGACGATGTTCGGCACCGAGATCAGCCCGAGCATGTCCCCGCAGGTCAGGCGGAGCAGCTCGTACCGCCGCCGGTTACGCGCGATGTCGACCTGCTCCTGGGGGTTCCCGCCGCGGGCCGACCGTCGCAGGAGTGACGCAGCAACCTGGTCCGGCTCGGGCGCCAGTAGCTTCTCGTCGTCGACGAGCAGTTGCAGCACTTCCGGTGCGCGCGGGAGCAGGTCTCCGACCAGGCGTGACGATCCGAGCAGGCCGGCCAGTCGTTGGGCCACGAGGCCCTCGTCCCGGAGCAGCCGCAGGTACCACGGGGTGTCGACCAGCGCCTCGGAGACGTGGCGGTAGGACAGCAGACCGGCGTCCGGGTCGGGCGACCTGGACAGTGTGTCGAGCACGACGGGGAGGAGATGGCGTTGGATGGCCGCCCGGCGACTGACCCCGCTGGTCAGCGCGGCGAGGTGACGCAGCGCCGCGTCGGGGGCGCGGAACCCGAGGGCACCGAGTCGGGCCGACGCCGACGCCGGGCTGAGCTGGAGTTCGTCGCCGGGAACGGCTGCGACGGCGTGCAGCAGTGGACGGTAGAACAATTTCTCGTGCAGCCGACGGACGGTGGTGACGTGCTGTTGGCGCTCGAAGTCGAAGACCTCGGCGGCGTCGGAGATCCCGACGCCGCTGTACCCGGCGGTGCGGGCCAACCAGTCGAGGTCGGCGTGGTTGTCCGGCAGCAGGTGGGTACGCCGCAGCCGCTGCAGCTGGATACGATGCTCGGCCCGGCGGAGGAAGGTATAGGCGGCACTCATGTCGGCGCCGTCGCTGCGGCCCACGTAGCCGCCGCGGATCAGTGCCCGCAGGCCCATCAGGGTGCCAGGTATGCGCAGGTCGGGATCGGTGCGGCCGTGCACCAGCTGCAGCAGCTGCACGGAGAACTCGACGTCGCGCAGGCCGCCGGGACCCAGCTTCAGCTCCCGCTCGCGCACCCCGTCGGGGATGTTCGCCTCGACCCGTCGGCGCATCGCCTGCACGTCGTCGACGAAGGATTCCCGTTTGGCGGCGCTCCACACCCCGGGTTGGGTCAGGTCGACGAACTGGCGGCCGAGCTCGAGATCACCGGCCGACGCTCGGGCCTTGAGCAGGGCCTGGAACTCCCAGGTCGCGGCCCACCGCTGGTAGTAGCTGCCGTGGCTGGCCAGGGTCCGCACCAGCGCGCCGGCCCTGCCCTCCGGTCGTAGGTTCGCGTCGACCTCCCAGGCCACCTGGCCGCAGATCCGCATCGTCTGGGACGCCAGGGTGGTCGCGGTGGTCAGGCCCGCGGCCTCGTCGCCAGGTTCGCCCTCGGCGGTGAAGATGACGTCCACGTCGGAGATGTAGTTGAGCTCCCGGGCCCCGCACTTGCCCATCGCGACGATGGCCAACCGGGCCGGCGCCGCCGATTCCGGCAGCGCGGATGCGGCGATCGTCAGTCCGACCTGCAGGGTCGCGTCGGCGAGGTCGGACAACGCGTGGGTGACCGCCGGCAGCGCGACCGCGGGCAGGGACGACTCGACGGTCTGGGCCAGGTCGTGCGCGGCGATGACCAGCAGCAACGAGCGGTAGGCGTGCCGGAGCGCGATCACCGCCGGGGCGCCGGACACGGTGGCGCAAGGCCCGGCCGTGCCGGTGCAACGGGGGGCGGCCGGATCGATCCCGACCGACGTCGCCATCACTGCGTAGGCCTGCTCGTTACTGATCAGTGTGGTGCTGCGGACCTCCGGGAGCAGCAGTTCCCAGTCGTCGGGACGCGCCGACAGATGGTCGGCGAGCACGGTGGAGGCACCGAGGACGGCGATCAGCCGCCCGCGGAACCGGGGGTTCGCACACAACTCGGGCTTGATCCGGGCCCAGATCGCGGCGTGTTCGGCCAGGTTGGCCAGGCCCGCCAGGGCCATCTCCGGTCGGCCGGCGCGGGACAGTGCCCGGAGCACGTCTGCGCAGCCGTCGTGGGCGCCGTCGACGTTCGCCAGCCCGGTGATCTCCAGGTGGCGGAGGATCTTCGGTTCGGCGCCGAGGCCGTAACGGCTGAGACTGCGGGCGGCCGGGCGGCTCACCGGCGTTGGGCTCTCGTCGCCGCCAGGCCGACGAAGCGGGCGGCCACGTCACGCCAGACCAGCGCCATCGTCTCGGCGGCATCGTCGAGCATCGGGCCGAACCGTCCGGTCATCGGCAGATCGTCGTGCGAGGCCCATTTCCGCAGGTCGTCGGCGCCGGTCTCGATGTGGAACTGGACCGCCCAGGCGGCGTCACCCTGTCGCCACGCCTGGTGAGGGTAGCCGGGCGAGGAGAGCAGCAGGGTCGCGCCGGGCGGCAGCACCGACACCACGTCATCGTGGTAGTGCATGACATCGGGCGTGAGCGGAAGCTCGGAGAACAGGGGATCGTGTTCGGCGGCATCGCGGCGGGCGGTCAGGTAGGCGCCGCGCTCCGGCCCGTTCATCCCGGCGGTGACGATCCCGCCGCCGGCGGCGGCCAGCAGCTGCGCGCCGAGACAGATCCCCAGCGTCGGGGTGCGGTCGGCCACCGCGTGGGCCAGCAGCCGGCGGGTGGCCGGCAGCCAGGGCGCGTCGGCGTCGTCGTAGGCACCCATGTCGCCACCGAGACTGATCACCGCGTCGAAGCCGCTGGTGTCGGTCGGGATGGGGTCGCCGGCGTGGGCCCGGCACACGTCCACGGTGGCGCCCGCCTCGGCGAGCCAGCCCCCCAGCCGTAGCAATGGGTCGGAGGGGTCGTGTTCCAGAACCAGGATTCTCGGGATCTGGTGCGGTGTCCGGGTCACGGTGCGATCTCCACTATCACCGGCGCGTGATCGGACGCACCTTTGCCTTTGCGTTCCTCGCGGTCGATCCGCGCCCCGGTGACCTGGGCGGCCAGCGCCGGCGAGCACAGGGCGAAGTCGATGCGCATGCCGCGGTTCTTCGGGAACCGCAGTTGCTGATAATCCCAGTAGGTGTAGGTCCGCGGGGCGGCGGTGAAGGGCCGGACCACGTCGGTGTAGCCGGCGTCGTTCAACGCGCGGAAGGCCGCCCGTTCGGGCTCGGTGACGTGGGTGTGGCCCGCGAAGGCCGTGGCGTCGTAGACGTCGGCGTCGGTCGGGGCGATGTTGAAGTCGCCGGTGAGCGCGATCCGGGCCTGTGGGTCCGCGGCCAGCCAACCGGCAGCGTCGGCGCGAAGGGCCTCGAGCCAGGCGAGTTTGTAGATGTAGTGCGGGTCGTCCACGGCGCGGCCGTGCGGGACGTAGAGACTCCAGATCCGGATGCCGCCACAGGTCGCGCCGATCGCCCGGGCCTCGGCGACCGGCTCGGTGTCGCCGCTACCGAACGGCGGGAGGTCGGCGAAGCCGGGCTGGACGTCCTCGAGGCCGACGCGGGAGACGATGGCGACCCCGTTCCACTGGGAGAAGCCGTGGTGGGCGACCTCATAGCCGATGTCGGCCAAGGCCTCGTAGGGGAAGTTGCCATCGGTGGCCTTGGTCTCCTGCAGCGCGACGACGTCGACGTCGGCGCGTTGTAGCCAGCCGATGAGCCGCTCGGTGCGGGCCCGGATGGAGTTGACGTTCCAGGTGGCAAAACGGAGAGGTGCAGTCATCGCGGTCAGCCGATCACAGGGGTCGCGGGCGGGCCGGGGACGAAGAACGGCAAGGTCCAGATCTCCTTGGATTCGCCGTCGATACGGGCCCGCCAGAGCAACGGCCGACCGGCCGGAAGGGGTAGACCGGCGTTGAAGTAGACCACGATCTGGGTGTGGGCGGGCATTGCCCGGCGAGGTGCTCCCCAGCTGTCGAGGTTGGGTTCCTCGACCGTCATGCTCTGACCGAACCGGACGAGGTCCGACATCGATCCGGGCGCCTGGTTGCCGAGCCGCACCGGCGCACCGTTGGCCTGCTCGAGGACGACCTCGAAGGCGTACTGCTCGCCGAAGAGGTCGGGCGAGAAGGTCATCGAGACGACAAGTGCGAAGGCGGCGGTCATCCCCGTTCGGTGATCGCGGGCGAGAACCTGCAGGCCACCACCGATGACGTGCAACTTCCCCAGCTGATCGGTGACCGCGTAGTCGGCGAGCGACATCGACAACGACGCGCGGTCGTACACCTCGCTCATACGACAGACCCTAGCCACCCCGGGGCCCCCGGCCCGGAACGGACAGCTCACCGGAAGTCCCGGGACGGGGTGTGCGCGGGTAGCGGCAGGGCCGCGATCCGGTCTGCCACGATCGAGAGGGCACCGCCGTCGCGTTCGACGATGCCGCGGATCAGCAGCGCCCCGGCACCTCGGGCGACGGTCCGGTAGCGCTTCCACAGACCGACCGAGCAGATGATGTTGAGCAACCCGCTCTCGTCCTCCAGGTTGATGAAGATGATCCCGGAGGCGGTGGCCGGACGCTGCCGGTGGGTCACCATCCCGGCGACGAGCACCCTGGTCCCGTGCGGGACCGGCATCAACTGGGCTGCCATCAGTACCCCGTACCGGTCCAACTGGTCACGGGAGAACTCGGTCGGATAGCTGTCAGGTGAGATACCGGTGGCCCAGATGTCGGCGACGGTGAGTTCGATCTCGCTCATTCCCGGCAGAGCCGGGGCGTCCATCCCGACCAGGCTGTCGGGCAACGTGCCGGCCCGGTTGCCGGCCGCGGCGCCGGCTCCCCAGAGTGCGGCTCGGCGGTCCGCCCGCCCAGGGGTCGCGGTGCTGGTCAGACTGTCGAGGGCACCGGCGGTGGCCAGCGCCTCGGCGTGGGCGCTGGTCAGCGTGACCGCCCTGGTCAGCTGGTCCAGGCTGCGGAACTCACCGTCCGGTTGCGCCTCCCGGGCGGCGACGATCTCTGCGGCGAGGTCGGTCCCGATCCCCCGTACCTGGTCCAGCCCCAATCGCACCGCCGGACCGGCGCCGGACACCGGCTCCAGGTCGGACTGCGGTTGGGAGCGGTTGACATCCGGTCGGTGCACGGTGACGCCGTGCCGGCGGGCGTCGGCGACCAGCGACTGGGGCGAGTAGAAACCCATGGGCTGGGCCCGGAGCAGGGCGGCGCAGAACGCCGCCGGGTGGTGCAGCTTGAGCCAGGACGAGTAGAAGACCAGCGCCGCGAACGACAGCGCGTGTGACTCGGCGAAACCGAAGTTGGCGAAGGCGAGCAGCCGTTCGTAGATCCGGTCGGCGACCTCCCCGGTGATGTCGTTGCAGTCCCGCATCCCGTCGTAGAGCCGGGCGCGCATCCGCTCCATCTTGGCGGTGGACCGCTTGGAGCCCATCGCCCGACGGAGCAGATCGGCCTCGCCGGGGCCGAAGCCGGCGACGTCGATCGCCAGTTGCATCAGCTGCTCCTGGAACACCGGGATGCCCAGCGTCTTGCGCAGTGCCGGAATCATCACCGGGTGGTCGTAGTGGATGGGTTCCTGTCGGTTACGCCGTCGGATGTAGGGGTGCACGGAGTTGCCCTGGATCGGACCGGGACGGATCAACGCCACCTCGACGACGAGGTCGTAGAAGTTGCCCGGTTTCAGCCGGGGCAGGGTGGCCATCTGAGCCCGGGACTCGACCTGGAAGACCCCGACGGAGTCAGCCCGCTGCAGCATCTCGTAGACCGCTGGTTCTTCGAGGTCCAGGGCGGCGAAGTCGACGACGAGGCCTTCGTGCTCGGCGATCATGTCGACCGCGTAGTGCAGAGCGGACAGCATGCCCAGCCCGAGCAGGTCGAACTTGACCAGACCGATGGCGGCGCAGTCGTCCTTGTCCCACTGCAGGACGGACCGTTCGGCCATCCGCCCCCATTCCACCGGGCACACCTCGGCGACCGGCCGATCGCAGATCACCATGCCGCCGGAGTGGATCGACAGATGCCGGGGTAGGTCCTGGATCTCGCGGGCGAGCTGTCGGATCTCGTCCGGGATCTGCGACGGATCACCACTGCCCTTGTCTTCCTGGTCGTCCAGCGGCACCCAGCCGTCGACCTGCTTGGAGTAGGCGTCCTGTTGGCCGGGCGAGTATCCGAGGGCCTTGGCCACGTCGCGGACCGCCATCCGCGGGCGGTAGGTGTTGACGTTGGCGACCTGGGCGGCGTGGTCGCGGCCGTACTTCGTGTAGACGTACTGGATGACGAGTTCGCGCTGGTCGGACTCGATGTCGATGTCGATGTCGGGCGGACCGTCACGCTCGGGCGCGAGGAACCGTTCGAACAGCAGGTCGTAACGGACGGCGTCCACGGCGGTGATGCCCAGCGCGAAGCAGACAGCCGAGTTGGCCGCGGAACCCCTTCCCTGGCAGAGGATCTCGTTGTCCCGACAGAACCGGACCAGGTCGTCGACGATGAGGAAGTAGCCCGGAAACTGTAGGTCGGCGATGATCGTGAGCTCCTTCTCGAGCTGGCGGTAGGCCTTCGGGTTGTCGGCCGGGGGGCCGTATCGCCGGGCCGCACCGGCCATCGTGAGCTCACGGAGCCAGCTGTCCTCGTCGTGTCCGGCCGGGATGTCGAAGGGCGGGAGCTGCGGTGCGACCAGCGTGAGGTCGAAGGCGCACTCCTGTCCGATCCGGGCCGCGGTGGCCACCGCGGTCGGGTAGCGGACGAACAGTGCCGCCATCTCGGCCCCGGACCGCAGGTGGGCGGCGGGCCCGGCGGGCAGGTGGGGATCGGCCTCGGCGAGGCTCCGGCGGGCTCGGACCGCGGCCATCGCGGCGGCGAGCCGACCGCCATCCGGGGTGGCGTAATGGGCACCGGTGGTCGCCGCCACCGGGAGGCCGCGGGACGCGGCGAGCTCGGCGAGCGCGTCGTTGTCCTCATCGTCGGTGGGCAGTTGATGGCAGGTCAGTTCGACCAGCACGTTGTCCGCCCCGAAGCGTCGGACGAGCTCGTCGAGCTCGTGACCGGCAGCCGCCGGCCCGTGGCTGCGTAACGCCTGTCGGACCGCGCCCTTGCGGCATCCGGTGAGCACGATCCAGTGCCCGTCGGCCGCGGCGGCGAGCTGGTCGAGGTCGTACAGCGGGCGGCCCTTGGTGTGGCCGGCGAGCTGGGCGCGGGTGATCTCCCGGGACAGCCGCGAGTAACCCGGCTGGCCTCGGGCCAGCACCAGCAGGTGGGTGCCCACCGGGTCGGGGACGCCCATCTGCGGTTCCGGCAGGTCCAGGGACAGCTCGGCGCCGTAGAGGGTGGCGAGACCGGCGTCGCGGGCGGCCTCGGCGAACCGGACCACGCCGTAGAACCCGTCGTGATCGGTGAGGGCGATGGCGTCCAGACCGAGTCGGACCGCCTCGGCGACCAGCGTGTCCGGGGTGGACGAGCCGTCGAGGAAGCTGAACGCCGAGTGGCAGTGCAACTCGGCGTAGGGGACGTGTTCCGGCCCGGGTGTCGGTGGTGGCTCCGGCGGTGTCGGAGGTGGAGGACGGTGGGCCAGCGGCAGGCCGTCCCGGTGAAGTTCGCGCACCACGGCCGGGGCCGGTCTACGGCCGGACAGCGCCCGCTCGAGCTCGGACCACGGCACCGGCGGGTTGTACCAACCCATCAGTCGTACACCCCTTCGATGGTCCAGCTACCGGTCAGGTATCCGAGCAGGACGGGCGCGCCGTCGGCGAGCTCCAGTTGCACCCGGGCGCGCCGGGACGGGGCGGCCGCCATCCGTTCCCACCACTGCTCGTCGAGCACCCAGGGACCGGCCCACCCCAGGACCCGGGTCCGGCGGCCCCCGTCGGTGACGCACCAGCGGGGAGAGGTGCTGAAGGCTCCACGGTCGGTGAGAGCGACGTCGAATCCACGGTCGTCCCGCAGGCTGACCTGACCATGCGCGGCGCGTAACAACCGGGTCGGGGAGGGCGCCGGCAGTCGCCCCGGCCAAGGCGCCGCCGGATCACGCAGGACCGGCTGCTCCTGTCCCCACGGGACCAGGGCGATCCGCTGATGGGGGCTGCGGCCACCGGCCACCGCCGGGGTGAGCACAGCTTCCGGACCGAGCAGTCCCTGGATCCGGGCCAACGCCCAGCCGGCCCGCTGATCTGATTCCCCTTCCGATCCCCACAACCCGTACTGGATGTGCCCGGCACCGATCGCCTCCACCGGCTCCAGGCGGAGCCGGGTGATCGCTCCCGGGCCATCGGTGCCGCTTCGGGAGGCCGAGGTGAGCCAGCCGTCGAGCTGCCAGCGCAACCGGTCGGCGGTGGCCGCCGGGGTGAGCGGTGCGGCGCACCGCCAGGTCCGGTTGAGGTCGCGGTCGAGTTCGGTACGGGCGCTGATCATCAGACGGGTACAGGCCAGACCCGCATCGGCCAGCCGCTGGTGGAACCTCTCGGCCAGCGACCGGGCGGCGAAAGCGGCGGTGTCGACCCGGTCCAGCGGCGGGTCGCAGTCCTGTTCAACGGCGAGATCGGCCGGGATGTCACGCCGCGACACCGGCCGTTCACCCAGGCCACGAGCCAGCCGGTGGGCGGCGACGGCATCCGGCCCGAAGCGGGTGGCGACCTTGACGTCCGGGAGAGCGGCGAAGTCGCCGAAGGTGGTCAGACCCAGCCGCTGCAGGAGGTCGACGGTCTCGGGCCGGTCGTCCGCGGCCATCGACGCCTCGGCGGCGAGCAGGGTGAGCGGCAGCGGCGCACAGAAATCCGCCGACCCGCCGGGCAGGACGATCGTGGACAGCCTGGCCGCCAGCACCGCGACCTCGAGTGAATCGGCGATACCGACCCGGCACTCCACGTCCATCGACTCGACCGCGTCGACGATCGCCTCGACCGCCCGCCCCTCACCACGGAAGTAGCGGGCCGGCCCGCGGGCCGGACACCCGAGCAGACCGGGTCGCAAAACTTCCAGACCCGGGGCGAGATCCTCGACGGCGGCCGCGACCGGTTCGAAGTCGCGGGCATCACGACCGGGATCGGCCTTGAGCACGAGCAGACCGGGGCAGCGGGACTGCGCCTCCCGGCGACGCATCCCGAGGGTCACGCCTGCGGCCCGGGCCGCGGCCGTTGACGAGGTGACCCGGTTGGAGACGAAGACCGCCGCCGACCGGGAGGTGGGCTGCCCGGCGGCCTTGAGTGCGGTGACGACCGGCCAGTCCGGGCACCAGACGACGAGGGATCTGCTCATGCGCAGAGCGCTTCGACGGCGGCGGCGAGAGAGAACCGTTCGCCGAACTGACGGGGTCCGATGCCGTCGGGGTCCAGGAGATCAGGGTTGACGTCGTGGTACAGGTCCCGCGAAGGACCGGGGCCGAGCTCGGGCGCCGCCGGGACGAGGGTGCCGTCCGGGGCGCTGAACTGCAGGGTCAACCGGGCCCCGGTGACATCGGTGACGACGAGGCGGAACCCGGCCTCGTGCAAGGTCATGTGGTGGAAGCGGCACAGCAGCACGAGATTGTCCGGGTCGGTGGGCCCACCGTGGTACCAGTGCACGATGTGGTGCGCCTCGAGATGGGTGCGGCGGTGACATCCGGGGAAACGGCAACCGGCATCGCGCACCATCAGGGCGCGTCGTAGCGCCGCGCCGATCTTGCGGGTCCGCCGGCCGGCGGCCAACGTCCCGGTAACGGTGTTCTCGACCACGGCCGCGACCATGGCGTCGCAACCGATCCGCTCGCTGGTGGCCCGGTCGACACCGGGGCCGTTCTCTATCCGCCGGACGACTTCGAGACCTTCGGCCGGCGCCGTCTCACCGGGGGTGGGCAGATGGTCGGCGTCGACGTGCAGCACCACGAGATGGCGGTCCTCACCCGACTCGTCGGCGGGCTCGGCGTTCAGCGCGGTCCGGGCCATCACCACGAACGCGTCGGCGGTGGACAGCGCGCGGTAATCGATGTCGAGCCGGTCGGCTTCACGGTCCTCCCGAAGACGATCGGTCGGCGCGTCGGGCGCGTCCGCGGTCGACCGCGCCGCCGCCACCGCAGCCATCAGCACCGCACCCTCCTCGGCGGTCAACCGGGCCGAGATGACCAGCATTCCGTGCTCGTCCCAGTACATCCGGGCTCGACGGCGCTGTTGCTGGACCAGACCCGTACCGGTGGCACGCCGGACCCCGCGCACGGTGCGTTCGAGTTGGGAGGCGGACTCGGCGGCGGCCAACCTCAGCAGCGCGGCCTCGTCCACCTCGGCGGCGACCCGGGTCAGCGCCCTGACCTTGGAGTAGGACAACGTGCCGGCGGCAAAGGCCGCGGACACCAACGGAAGCCCGGTCAACACCCTGGCCACCCGGACGTGCTCCCGCGCCGCGGCCGGCGACAGCGAGCACGACCAAGCCAGCCAGTGCGCGCAAGACGTGATTCCCGACCCTGACCAGGCGGAACGTCGGTCGAACTCGGCAATCATCACCAACCAGGCGTGGGTGGCCGCCGCCAACCGCCCCGCGAGTGAACAGATCCGCTGCTTCAACTCGTCGTCCGGCACCTTCCCCAGTGTCGGTTCGACGGGCAATGCCGCCGGTACCTGAGCGGACCCAGGATCCGCGTGCTCCCCCGTGACCCGCTCATCACTTTTCAGGTCGAGCATCTCAACCCCTCCCCCATGTCGTTCGAACGTGAGTTCGATTCTAGAACAAGGGTCCGACAGTGACCTCCGAATCAGGTCTCGACGGCCGTGAGCCCTCGGCTGACGTGTGCATTTCCACCGGCTACCGCGCGGTACTGCACGGAGGCGGAGTGGGCAGCGTCGGACCGTCCCGGGTCAAGGACATCCGATCCTCAGGGAACCAATGCGGAGTAACCAGCGGATGCTCGACCACCGGGGTTGATCCGCCAGAACAGCACCTCACGGACCTCACGGACCTCGATGCTTCCGCGGAAGCGTGGACCTTGTCCGGGCTGCCGCCTGTTGTTGACACCGCCACCATGGACTCTCCAGGCTGCCGCCCACCCCCGCTTCGCGCCCCTCGCTGCCGAGGCCCCCACTCCGAGGCGTTGCCCAGGCGCCGCTTCCGAGCACCGTTCCACACGCCGCTGCCCATGCACCGCTTCCAAGCGCCGCTTCCGCGGAAGCATCGACACCGCCGATGCCCTCCCCGACCCCACCCGAGCCGCCCGGTCCCGCCCGCCGACACCGCCCACCCATCCCCACGCGCGACCCCACTGCCATGACGGGAAAATGCACATGACGTCCTCGCAGCTGTCGGCCCGACGGCCACCAGCCGGGGCCGCTCGCACGACGATCCGGTGGGTCTGAACGTCCCTACCCCGCGTCGGCCACGACCCCGAGTCGCTCGGCCGCTCCCGGCACTGCCTGCACCTGCACCCGGTCGTCCAGTCGCGATCCGGCCAGCAGCATCCGCACCTCCGGGGCCAGCCCGCCGCGTCGGCGGCCGGACGACCGGACGACCAGCTCGCGGTCGCGCAACCGACCGTGCCCGACCCCCAGACCACGCCAGCCCGCCACGGACACCGTCAGCGACAGATCCGCCCCCGGCCATGGTCCGACCGCCAACAGCACGGCTCCGCGCTGCCGTAGCCGACCGGTCAGCACCCGCTGCCGGGACGCGGACCCGATCGGGCCGTTCGGTGCCGCCACCGCGATCACGTCCACCCCGTCGATCAGCACCGACAGGACCTGCAGGACGTCCACCCCGGGGTCGGGCACCAGGACCAGTCGGCTCAGGTCCACCCCCAATTCGGCGGCGGCCGCCAACCCTAGATCTCCGAAACCGACGAGCGCCGACCATGGTCGGGACGGCCCGGCCAGCAGTGTGAACAGCAGGCTGGTCAACCCGGTGGAGCCCTCCTCGGGCTGGAGGCTGACCACCGAGCCCCGCGGCAGGCCACCCTGCTGGAACAGCATGTCCAACGGCGACAACACCGGCACCACCCCGGCGGCAGCGGTGGTTGCGGTGGTTGCGCTGGCGGTGGTGGGAACGACTACTGCTTCTCGGTCGACAGGCGGTGCAGCGGGCGGCGGCGCCGTATCGGCCAACCGACGCCGCAGCTCGGCAACGACCTGCAGGCGGTCCTCCGGAGACCGCACCGGGGCGGGTCGGGACACTGCAGCTCGGGACACTGCTGGATCTGACGGCGCTGAATCTGACGGCGCTGAATCTGACGGCGACCGCTCGAACACCGGCCAGGCATCAGACTCGAACATGCGTTCGACGCTACAACACTCCCAGCCAGCGCGAAAGGACCTCGGCGCCGGCATCACCCGACTTCTCCGGATGGAACTGGGTCGCCGACAGCGGCCCGTTCTCCACGGCCGCCACGAACGTGTCCCCGCCGTGCTCGGCCCAGCTCACCGCAGGCGGGGTGAACGGCTCGTGAACTTCGAGTTCCCAGGTCCGCACGGCGTAGGAATGCACGAAATAGAACCGGGTCGTGGGGTCGATGCCGTCGAACAGCACCGAGCCGGCCCCGGGCAGCACCGTGTTCCAGCCCATGTGCGGGATGATCGCCGCCTGCAGGCGCTCCACTGTGCCCGGCCACTCGCCGAGGCCGTCGGTCTCCTCGCCGTGCTCGACCCCACGGTCGAACAAGATCTGCATCCCGACGCAGATGCCCAGCACTGGCCGGCCGCCGGCCAACCGGCGCCCGATCAGTCGACCGCCCCGGACCCCGTTGATACCGGCCATACAGGCCGCGTACGCGCCGACACCGGGTACGACCAGGCCGTCGGCGTTCAGGGCGCTCTCCAGGTCCGAGGTCACCTCGACGTCCGCACCGACCCGTTCCAGCGCCCGTGACGCCGACGCGAGGTTGCCGGACCCGTAATCCAGGACGACTACTCGCCGAGCACCCACAGCACACCTCCCGTGATGAGCGCCACCGAGAACAACGCCAGCACGGCCGACACGACCTTGGCGTCGTTCTTCCAGGCCGAGATCACGCCGCCGACGAGTAGCCCGGCGAACCCGAGCAGCACCACCGGCTGCCAGGTCACAGCACTCCCTTGGTCGAGGGGATCCCGCGCACCCGCGGATCCGGCTCGCACGCCTCGCGCAACGCCCGGGCGACCGCCTTGAACTGCGCCTCGCTGATGTGGTGCGGGTCGCGGCCGTGGATCACCCGCACGTGCAGCGCGATCTGCGCGTGGAAGGCGAGCGAATCGAAGACGTGCCGGTTCAGCACCACCGGGTAGTTGTTGCCGACGGTGAACCCGAGGATCGACTCCGGCTCCCCCGTGTGCACGCTGAACGGTCGCCCCGACACGTCCACCGCGGCGTGCGCCAGGGTCTCGTCCATCGGGATGAAGCAGTCGCCGAAGCGGCGGATGCCCTTCTTGTCCCCCAACGCCTGCCGGAACGCCTCCCCGAGCACGATCGCGGTGTCCTCGACCGTGTGGTGCGCGTCGATGTCGATGTCCCCGGTGGAGACGACCTTCAGGTCGAACGAGCCGTGCACGCCGAAAGCGGTCAGCATGTGGTCGTAGAAGCGGACTCCGGTGGAGATGTCGACCACCCCGGTGCCGTCCAGGTCCAGCTCCACGAGCACCGACGACTCGCTCGTGGCACGTTCGATCCGGGCTGTCCTACCCACGGTCGATCTCCTCACTGGCGCGCAGGAACGCGTCGTTGTCGGCCGCGGTACCGATGGAGGCCCGCAGGTAGCCGGGGATGTGCAGATCACGGATGAGTACGCCGCGGTCCAGGTACGCCTGCCACGCCGCGCCGGCGTCGGCGAAGACGCCGAACAGCACGAAATTGGCATCGGACTCGACGACGGTGTGGCCGAGATCCGCCAACGCAGCCACCACCCGGTGTCGCTCGGAGATCAGGAACTCGACCGAGGCCAACGTGTCGTCGGCGTGCCGCAACGCCGCCCGGGCGGCCGCCTGCGTGATCACCGACAAGTGGTAGGGCAGCCTGACCAGCAACAACGCGTCGATCATGGCGGGTGCGGCGGCCAGGTACCCGAGCCGACCGCCGGCGAAGGCGAACGCTTTGCTCATCGTCCGGACCACCAGCACCCGGGCCGGGAACTCGTCGATCAGGTGGATCGCGCTGGACTGCCGGGAGAACTCGGCGTACGCCTCGTCGACGATCACCACCCCCGGGGACGCAGCGATGATCCGCCGTACCGCGTCCAGTGGCAGCGACGCCCCGGTCGGGTTGTTCGGGCTGGTCACGAACACGACGTCGGGCTGCAGCTCCTCGATCAACGCCACTGCGGCCGGTACGTCCACGCTGAAGTCGGCCAACCGCGGCATTTCGGCCCAGTCGGTCCGGGTCCCCGACGAGATGATCGGGTGCATCGAGTACGACGGGGTGAAGCCCAGCGCCCGTCGCCCCGGTCCCCCGAAGGCCTGCAGGATCTGCTGCAGGATCTCGTTGGAGCCGTTCGCGGCCCAGACGTTCGCCACCTCCAGCGGCACCCCGGTCGCCGAGGTCAGGTAGGCGGCGAGGTCGGAGCGCAGAGCGATCGCGTCCCGGTCCGGGTACCGGTTCAGGTCGGCTGCGGCCGCGGCGACCGAAGCGGTGAGGTCGGCGATCAGCGCCGGGGTCGGCGCGTACGGATTCTCGTTGACGTTGATCTGCACCGGGGTGTCCAGCTGCGGAGCACCGTAGGGCGCGTGGCCGACCAGGTCCGACCGTAGCGGCAGGTCGGCCAGGGTCACCCGGGAACCGATCACGCGCCGAACCCGCCCCGCTCGAACCGCGCGGACACGGCTTCACCGTGGGCCGGCAGGTTCTCCGCCGCCGACAGCACCAGCACGTCCTCGGACACGCTCTTCAATGCGGCCTCGTCGTAGCTGATGACCTGCATGGACTTGAGGAAGGTGAGCACGTTCAGACCCGAGGTGTAGCGGGCGCACCCGGTGGTCGGCAGCACGTGGTTGGATCCGGCGCAGTAGTCGCCCAGCGACACCGGCGACCAGGCGCCGACGAACACCGCCCCGGCGTTGCGGATGCGGGCGGCCACCCCGGCGGCATCGACGGTCTGGATCTCCAGGTGCTCGGCGGCGTAGGCATCGGAAACCGTGACCGCGTCCGCCAGGGACGACACCAGCACCACCCCCGACTGCATCCCGGCCAGCGCGACGGCGACCCGGTCGGCGTGCCTGGTCAGCGGTACCCGGCGGGCGATCTCCTCGTCCACCGCGTCCGCGAGCTCCGACGAGGTGGTGATCAGCACGGCGGCGGCCAGCGGATCGTGCTCGGCCTGCGAGATGAGGTCGGCGGCGACGTGCACCGGGGACGCCGAGGCGTCGGCGATCACGGCGATCTCGGTCGGGCCGGCCTCGGAGTCGATCGCCACCAGCCCGCGGACCAGCCGCTTCGCGGCGGTGACGTAGACGTTCCCCGGGCCGGTGATGACGTCGACCGGCTCGATCACGGTGCCGTCGGTGTCGAGAGCCCCGTAGGCCAGCAACCCCACGCCCTGGGCCCCACCGGCGGCGTAGACCTCGTCGATGCCCAGCAGCGCGCATGCGGCCAGCACGTTCGGGTCCGGCCAGCCGGCGTTGGTCTTCTGCGCCGGGGAGGTCACGGCGATCCCTTCGACCCCCGCGACCTGCGCCGGGACCACGTTCATCACCACGCTGGACGGGTAGAGCGCGAGCCCGCCCGGGACGTACAGCCCGACCCGCGACACCGGCACCCAGCGCTGCTCCACGAAGCCGCCGGGCGCGATCTCGGTGCGCGAACCGGTGGGTAGCTGAGCGGCGTGACCCCTCCGGGTCCGGGCGATCGACTCCTCCAGAGCCGCGACCACCCGAGGATCGGCCGCCGAGAGCGAAGCCGCCAGCACCGCCGCCGGCACCCGCAGCGACATGGGCCGGATCCCGTCGAACTTCTCGGTCGCGTCGAGCACCGCGACCGCGCCGTGCTCGCGCACCGCCGCCAGCAACCCCGTCACGGTCGCGGTGGCGGTGCCGACGTCGACGGACGCGCGGGGCATCACGGCGCGCAACGCGCTGGTGGTGGGCAGGCCGGAGCGGAGATCGATACGACGCAGACGAACGGTCACCGGATCAGCCTAGGTGCGCCCGCGACCGAGATCAGGCAGCCCGTTCCAGGAGACCAGGAAGGTGTAGACCATCACAGCGGTCAGCGGGGCGGCCAGGTAGCCCGCCCAGCCGGTCAGCACCGCCGGCGCGGTGACTATCCGTTGCGCGCCGACGGTTGTCGCGACGGACGCCGGGTCGGTACCGGTCACCCATGCGCGGCCGAACCAGCCGGCCGCCAGCGCACCGAGAAACGCCAGCACCCCGAGCAGCGCGATCATCACCGGACCGCGCGTATCGACGAACGACCAGCCCAGCACCGCGAGGATCACCCCGACGAACAGCCCGACCACCGCGAACAACGCGAAGGCGAAGAACAGGTGCTGCGTCTCCGTCGGCAGCGGCGCCCAGGTCTGGTTGGCGAACACCTGGTACTGCACACCGGGGGCGATCGTCGACCACAGCCAGCCGTGCAGCACCGCGAGCCCTACCGTGACCAGCGCCAGTACGGCGCCGGCCCGAAGGACGGCTGCCCGGCGGAATCCGGTCATGCCATGCAGTCCGCCCCCAGCAACGCCTTCAGATCGCCCATCAACGCCGAGGTCAAGGTCACCCGTAGGTGGTCCGGCAGGCCCCACAGCTGTTCCTCCATCTGGCACTGCAGTCGGATCTGCACACTGGTCGTCCCCGGGTGCTCCTTGAGGATGTCCCGGAAACGGTCGATCACCGGCTCGGTGACCCGCCCCGGGCTGAGCTTGACCCGCAGCGGTCCGCGGTTCTCGGCGGTGGTCAGATCCGGGGTGACCACCGAGGTGGCCCGGAACGACAGCCGCTCGTCCGAGCGCGACACCTGGCCCTTGACCAGCACGATCGCGTCCTCGGCGAGCTGCATGGAGTTCTCCATGAAGACCTTCGGGAAGAACAGCACCTCGACGCCGCCGGCGAGGTCCTCCAGCACCGCGGACGCCCAGATGTCGCCCTTCTTGGTGACCCGCTTGGAGAAGTTGGTCAGGATGCCGCCGACGGTGACGGTCCCCCGGTCCGGGACGGTGCCGTCCAGGATGTCGGTGATCGACGCGTCCGTGTGTGAGGCCAGGATGTGCTCGACCCCGGACAGCGGGTGCCCGGAGACGTAGAGCCCGAGCATCTCCCGCTCGAACCCGAGCCGCAGCTTCGTGTCCCACTCGGTGTCGGGGACCTTGATCAGGAAGGTGTCCCCGATGTCGTCGGAGCTCATCTCGCCGAAGAGGTCGAACTGGCCGGCCGCCTCCGCCTTCTTGAGGTTCATCACCGAGTCGACCGCTTCGACGTGGACCATCAGCAGGCCCTTGCGCGGGTGCCCCAGCGAGTCGAACGCGCCCGCCTTGATCAGCGACTCGACGACCTTCTTGCCGCAGACCACCGCGTCGACCTTGGCCAGGAAATCGCTGAAGTCGGCGAAGTCGCCCTTCTCCCGGCGGGTCGCGGTCAACGCGGCGACCACCCCGGTGCCGACGTTGCGGACCGCGCCGAGGCCGAAGCGGATGTCGGTGCCGACCGGGGAGAAGTCCCGCTCGGAGGAGTTGACGTCCGGCGGCAGCACCTTGATCCCGCGAGCCCGGCATTCGGCCAGGTAGATGGCCATCTTGTCCTTGTCGTCACCCACCGACGTGAGCAGCGCGGCCATGTATTCCGAGGTGTAGTTCGCCTTCAGGTAGGCCGTCCAGTACGACACCAGCCCGTAGGCGGCCGAGTGCGCCTTGTTGAAGGCGTAATCGGAGAACGGCAGCAGGATGTCCCACAGTGTCTTCACCGCGGCCGCGGAGTAGCCGCGCTCGTGCATACCGGCGGAGAAGCCCGCGAACTGCTTGTCCAGTTTGGACTTCTTCTTCTTGCCCATGGCGCGCCGCAGCAGGTCGGCCTGGCCGAGCGAGAACCCGGCCACCTTCTGCGCGATGGCCATCACCTGCTCCTGGTAGACGATCAGGCCGTAGGTGTCGCCGAGTACCTCGGCCAGCGGCTCCGCGAGCTCCGGGTGGATCGGGATCACCGGCTTGCGGTTGTTCTTCCGGTCGGCGTACTCGTTGTGCGAGTTGGCGCCCATCGGACCCGGTCGGTAGAGCGCGCCGACGGCGGAGATGTCCTCGAAGTTGTCGGGTTTCATGGATCGCAGCAGCGCCCGCATCGGCCCGCCGTCCAGCTGGAACACCCCGAGCGTGTCCCCGCGGGCGAGCAGGTCGAAGGTGGTCTGGTCGGTGAGTTCGAGGTCCTCGAGCACCACCGTCTCGCCGCGGTTGGCCGTGATGTTGAGCAGCGCGTCGTCCAGCACGGTGAGGTTGCGCAGCCCCAGGAAGTCCATCTTGATCAGGCCCAGGGACTCACACGTCGGGTAGTCGAACTGGGTGATGATCGCCCCGTCCTGCTCCCGCTTCATGATCGGGATCAGGTCCAGCAGCGGATCCGAGGACATGATGACGCCGGCCGCGTGTATGCCCCACTGGCGCTTCAGACCCTCGAGGCCCTTGGCGGTCTCGACCACCCTGGCCACCTCGGCGTCGGAGTCCACCAGCGCACGGAACTCGGCGCCCTCGGTGT
>JBDSLP010000026.1:0-21685 GCA_039916325.1 Nakamurella sp.
GTGACGGCACGCCGCGCGGCTATCCGTGCGGTTCGCGGGGTGTCCGTCGCCGGTAACGGCGCCGGACGCCCCGCGGTGTGCGGTCTGGAGCAAGTCGAAACGACGTACCGGCGGTCGTCCGGCGTCACGGGCACGGTGCATCTGGCGGAGGTGGGTGGCACATGTTGTGGTACATCGGGCGGCGGTTGATCGCCGCAATCCCCGTGTTCATCGGGGCGACGTTCTTGATCTACGCGATGGTCTTCCTGCTGCCGGGTGACCCGGTGGCGGCCCTGTTCGGCGACCGGCCCGCGAACCCGGCGACGGTCGCGGCGATCACCGCCGAGTACAACCTGGACAAGCCGTTCTTCGTGCAGTACCTGCTCTACCTGAAAGGGGTGCTGACCCTGGACTTCGGGACCAACTTCGCCCGGCGTCCGGTCGTGGACCTGATGGCCAAGGCGTTCCCGACCACGGTCAAGCTGGCGATCATCACCCTGGTCTTCGAGGCCGTGCTGGGCATCATCGTCGGCGTCATCGCCGGTCTGCGTCGCGGTGGCCTGTTCGACTCCACCGTCCTGGTGCTGAGCCTGGTCGTCATCGCCATCCCGGTCTTCGTGCTCGGCTTCGTCCTGCAGTTCGTCTTCGGCATCAAGCTCGGCTGGGTGAACCCCACGGTCGGCGCCGACGCCACGTTCAGCAATCTGCTGCTGCCGGCCGTCGTGCTGGGTTCGCTGTCGTTGGCCTACGTCATCCGGCTGACCCGGCAGTCCATCTCGGACAACCTCACCGCCGACTTCGTGCGCACCGCCCGGGCCAAGGGCATCAGCAACCGCCGGGTCATCTCGGTGCACGTGCTACGCAACTCGATGATCCCGGTGGTCACCTTCCTGGGCGCCGACCTCGGAGCGCTGATGGCCGGCGCCATCGTCACCGAGGGCATCTTCAACATCCAGGGCATCGGTCGGCTGCTCTACGACTCCATCCGCAAGGGCGAATCGACCGTCGTGGTGTCGGTCGTCACCGCCCTGGTGCTGGTCTACGTGATCAGCAACCTCATCGTCGACCTGCTGTACGCAGCCCTGGACCCGAGGATCCGTTATGCCTGAGCCGCTGTTCGAATCGACGCCTCAGGCGCCGTTGATGTCGTCCGGCTCCGCCGGTCCGAAGGACGGTCAGACGCACTTCCTGGCCGACCTCGAGGAGACCCCGCTGCTGGTCACCGACGAGCTGACCAAGGAAGGCGCGCCGTCGAGCCTGTACCGGGACGCCTGGAAGGCGCTGCGGAAAAACCCGATCTTCGTGATCTCCGCGCTGCTGTTGCTGTTCATCCTGTTCGTGGTGTTCTTCCCCGGTGTGCTGACCAAGAACGACCCGACGTTCTGTCAGCTCGGCAACAGCCTGGATCCGAGCATCTCCGGCCACCTGTTCGGCTACGACAAGCAGGGCTGCGACATCTTCGCCCGCGTGGTGTACGGAGCGCGGGCGTCGGTCACCGTGGGCGTGACCACCACCATCGGGATCGTCCTCATCGGTGGCGCCTTCGGTGCGCTGGCCGGGTTCTACGGAGGCTGGTTCGACGCCATCCTGTCCCGGATCACCGACATCTTCTTCGCCGTCCCGCTGATCCTGGCCGCGATCATCTTCATGCAGATGTTCAAGGGTTCGACGTCGGTATGGCAGGTCGTCGCCGTGCTGTCCGCGTTCGGCTGGCCGCAGATGGCCCGCATCACCCGCGGCTCGGTGATCTCGGTGAAGAACGGTGAGTTCGTCCAGGCCGCCACCGCGCTGGGCGTGAGCAAGTTCCGCAACCTGTTGCGCCACGTGCTGCCCAACGCGCTGCCACCGATGATCGTCACCGCCACCGTGTCACTGGGCATCTTCATCGTCGCCGAGGCGACGCTGTCCTTCCTCGGTCTCGGTCTCCCCGGCAACGTGATGAGCTGGGGCAACGACATCTCGTCGGCCCAGACCTCGCTGCGCAACGCACCGGCAGTGCTGCTCTACCCGTCGGCCGCGCTGGCCGTGACGGTGCTGTCCTTCATCCTGCTCGGCGACGCGGTCCGCGAAGCCCTCGACCCCACGGCGAGGAAGCGATGAGCCACCCTCTGTCCCCGGCAACGACCGGCCGACGCACCGCGTCCGCACGCGGCTCTGTCGACCGCTCCACGCCGCTGCTGCAGATCATCGACCTGGACGTGAAGTTCAGTGCCGCCGAGGGCGAGGTGCACGCGGTCCGCAAGGCCAACCTCACCGTCTACCCCGGCCAGACGGTGGCGATCGTCGGTGAATCCGGATCGGGCAAGTCCACCACCGCGCTGGCGGTGATCGGGCTGCTGCCCGGCAACGGCAAGGTCGCCGGCGGCCAGATCCTCTTCGACGGCAAGGACATCGCGCACGCCGATCCCAAACACATCATCGCGCTGCGCGGTGACTCCATCGGTCTGGTCCCGCAGGACCCGATGACCAACCTGAACCCGGTCTGGCGGATCGACTACCAGATCGCCGAGGCGCTCACCGCGAACGGGCTCGGACGCGGCAAGGTGGCCAAGAAGCGGGCCGCGGAGCTGCTCGAGGAGGCCGGTCTCCCCGACGCCCAACGCCGGGCCCGGCAGTACCCGCACGAATTCTCCGGCGGGATGCGGCAGCGGGCGTTGATCGCGATCGGGCTGGCCGCCCGACCGAAGCTGTTGATCGCGGACGAGCCGACCTCGGCGCTGGACGTCACCGTCCAGCAGCAGATCCTCACCCACCTCGCCGAGCTGACCTCGGAGCTGGGGGTGGCGGTCCTGCTCATCACGCACGATCTCGGTCTGGCCGCGGAGCGGGCCGAGCACCTGGTCGTGATGTACAAGGGCCAGGTCGTCGAGTCCGGTCCGGCCCGCGACATCCTGGCCGCGCCCCGGCACCCGTACACGAAGCGACTGGTCGCCTCGGCGCCGTCGTTGTCCGCGCGGCGGATGCAGTCCGCGCACACCGCGGCGGCGGCCGAGGTGACCGCCGGGCGGCTCGACATTGCCGATGTGCCGGCCGCCGCCGACCACCGCGCGACCGCCCCGGCAGCCGCCGCGGACGACGTCATCGTGGTGGAGAACCTGACCAAGGAGTTCAGCATCCGCGGCGGTCGACCGGGCGCGAGCACGAAATTCCTCGCCGTCGACGACGTGTCGTTCTCGGTCCCGCGGGGCACCACCACGGCGATCGTGGGGGAGTCCGGTTCGGGCAAGTCGACCATCGCGCAGATGGTGCTGCGGCTGCTCGAACCGACCAGCGGCCGGGTGATCATCAACGGCCGGGACATCGTCGGGCTGAGCCACCGGGAGATGTTCGCGCTGCGCCGCAAGATGCAGCCGATCTTCCAGAACCCCTACGGCTCGCTGGATCCGCAGTACTCGATCTTCCGCATCATCGAGGAACCGATGCGGACCCACAAGATCGGGGACCACAAGAGCCGGGAGGCCAAGGTCCGCGATCTGCTGGACAAGGTGTCCCTGCCGTCCTCGGCGATGCGCCGCTACCCGAACGAGCTTTCCGGCGGTCAGCGGCAGCGCGTGGCCATCGCACGGGCCCTGGCGTTGGATCCGGAGGTGGTGGTCTGCGACGAGGCGGTGTCGGCCCTGGACGTGCTGGTCCAGGCGCAGGTGCTGGAGTTGCTCAACGACCTGCAGGCCGAGTTCGGCCTCAGCTACCTCTTCATCACCCACGACCTGGCGGTGGTCCGGCAGATCGCCGACGACGTGCTGGTCATGCAGACCGGAAAGCTGGTCGAGCGGGCCTCCACCGACGAGATCTTCGCAAATCCGGAGCAGGAGTACACCCGGGCTCTGCTCGACGCCATTCCGGGGGCGTCGTTCGAGATGGGGCGCTGAACCCGGCGTCGCGCGACGGCCCCGGTCCCGGTCACCGGGTCGGGGCCGATCGGCGTCCGGGCGCGTGGGCGGTGCGCCCTAGGCTGGGCCGATGACGTCACGACTGATCGCGGTGCATGCGCATCCCGACGACGAGTCGATCACCACGGGCGGCACACTCGCCCGCTACGCCGCCGCCGGAGCCCGGGTCACCGTGCTGACCTGCACGCTGGGCGAGGAGGGCGAGGTCATTCCGCCGCCCCTGGCGGGACTGGCCGCCGATCGGGCCGACCAGCTCGGCGGGTACCGCCACAGTGAGTTGAGCGCCGCCTGCTGCGCGTTGGGCGTCGTCGACCACCGCTACCTGGGAGGCATCGGCGCGTACCGCGACTCCGGGATGGTGGGTTCCCCGGCGCACCGGCATCCCCGGGCGCTGGTGCACGCGGCCGCCGGGGCCGCCGGCTTCGACGCGGCCGTCGACGCGCTCGTGACGGTGTTCGACGAGATTGCTCCCGAGGTCGTCCTGAGCTACGACGAGGACGGTGGTTACGGCCATCCTGACCACATCGCGGCCCACCAGATCGCCCGGGCCGCCGCCGGCCGGGCGGCGTCGGTGCGCCGGTTCTTCGCGGTGGTTCGACCGAAGTCGGCGGTGGCGCAGGCGCTGCTCGACTTCGAGGCCCCGGCCGGGTACCGCTCGCCCGTGGCGTCAGACCTCGGTTCCGGCGTTGCTGTCGACCGGGTCGCGGTGGCGATCCCGGTGCGTGATCAGCGCGACCGGCACCGGGCGGCGCTGGGTGCCCACGCCACCCAGATCGAGCTGCTGGCCGACGGCTTCGCGCTGTCCAACCGGATCGCCCAGCCGGTGCTGGACACCGAGTACTTCGCCCTGCTGGACGGTGAGCCGATGCCGGTCGCCACCGACGGGCCGTCCGACGACCTGTTCGCGGGGTTGTCGTGAGCGCGATCGTGCCCGGCGTGGCCGCGGCGCCCATCCCGGCCGTCCCGGCGCCCACCGGACCTGACCGCCTGGACTGGATCGTCGTGGCCTGGCTGACCGTGCTGGTCCTGCTCACCACCGTCTTCGCGGTGTTCTTCCTCCCGCTGTACGTCGGGGTGGTGCCGTTTCCGGTCAGCGTGGTCCCCGCCGCGCTCGTCGTCTACGCCTCGATCCGGTTGAGCTACCGGCTGACCGGATCGATGCCCGCGGCGTTGGCACCGGCCGTGGCCTGGCTGGTCGCCGCGGTGTATCTGAGCTTCTCCCGCACCTTCGGCTACGCCCTGGTCATCGGCGACTGGCGAGCGACGCTGCTGCTCGGGGTCGGCGCGCTGGCCGCCGCGGTCGGGGTCGGACTGTGTTGGGGGACCCACCAGCTGGCGTTGATGGACCGCCCCCGGGCCACCGCGCCCAGGGTCGGTGTGCCCGGCGTCACGCCCGGTGCAGCTCCCGGGGATCGGTGACCGGGTCCCTACCGGTCGGTCGCCGCACCACGGGCGGGTAATACTAGAGAAGCGTTGATCACGCTCCCGGGTGAACGCCGGGAGCGTCGGAAGCGCAGCGACCGTGACAACCTCGAGCTTGTGTGTGGAGCCCCACCGTGACCTATGTGATCGCCGAACCGTGCGTCGACGTACTCGACCGTGCCTGTGTCGAGGAATGCCCCGTCGACTGCATCTACGAGGGCGACCGGATGCTGTACATCCACCCCGACGAGTGCGTCGACTGCGGCGCGTGCGAGCCGGTCTGCCCGGTGGAAGCCATCTTCTACGAGGACGACGTCCCCGAGCAGTGGAAGGACTACTACCGGGCCAACGTCGAGTTCTTCGATGATCTGGGCTCGCCGGGGGGTGCGTCGCGGACCGGCAAGATCGACAAGGACGACCCGATGGTCGCGGCCCTGCCGCCGATGGGCGAGGGACACTGACGGTGCCGGGTTCGTGGGCGTCGCGGTTGCCGGCCTTCCCGTGGGACAGCCTGCTCGAGGCCAAGGAAACCGCCGGCCGGCATCCCGGCGGCCTGGTCGACCTGTCGATCGGCACCCCGGTCGACCGGGTTCCGCACGCGGTCCGCGCCGCGCTCGCGGCCCACAGCGACTTCCCCGGTTATCCGACCACCCAGGGCACCCTGGCCCTGCGCCAGTCGTACTCGCGGTGGCTGTCCCGGACCCATGAGGTGCCAGACCTGGACCCGGCCGCCGTGCTGCCGACGATCGGCAGCAAGGAGCTGGTCGCCGGCCTGCCGTTCCAGCTCGGTCTGGGCGCCACCGACACCGTGGCGATCCCCGAGCTCGCGTACCCGACCTACGAAGTGGGGGTGCGGCTGGCCGGCTGCCAGCTGGTGCGGACCGACCATCCGCTGCAGTCCGGGTCGACGCACCTGTCCCTGCTGTGGTTGAACTCGCCGTCCAACCCGACCGGCGCAGTACTGAGCGCGGAACAGTTGCGCAAGATCGTGATCTGGGCCCGGGCGAACAACACCATCGTCGCCAGCGACGAGTGCTACATCGACCTCGGCTGGGACGCGTCACCGGTCTCGATCCTCAACCCCGCGGTGAGCGGTGGCAACCACACCGGTCTGCTGGCGCTGCACTCGTTGAGCAAGCGCAGCAACCTCGCCGGCTACCGCATCGGCTTCGTCAGCGGCGACCCGTCGCTGATCGACCAGTTGCTGCAGGTCCGCAAGCACATGGGACTGATGATGCCCGGCCCGATGCAGGCCGCCGCGATCGCCGCCCTGGACGACGACGGGCACGTCATGGCCGAGCGCTCCCGGTACAGCCAACGACGCACGGTCCTGACGGACGCTCTGACCGAGGCCGGGTTCCAGATCGACCACTCCGAGGCGGGGCTGTACCTCTGGTGCACCCGTGGCAAGGACGCCGAGGCGACCGTCAGCTGGTTCGCCGACCGGGGCATCCTCGTCGCGTCCGGGGCGTTCTACGGTCCCGACGGGGCGTCGCACGTCCGGGTGTCCCTGACCGCCGCCGACGAGAGGGTCGCCGCCGCAGCGGAGCGGCTGTCGGGCTGAGCCGCGGAGCGGCGGTCGGGCTGAGCCGCGGATCGCGCACCTTTGGCCCTCAGCTGCGTCCGAACTCCGTCCGTGCGGCCGGGAACGGCAGCGTGTCGACGGATCCCGGCCGCAGCTGCCGGCTCGACACCGACCCGACGCCCTACTGCCCGGCGTGCAGTGCGGCGTTGAGCCCACCCCAGGACCCGGCGCGAGGAACCGCTTCGACCGCGCCCGTGAGTGAGTTGCGCCGGTAAAGCAGCCCGGCCGCACCGGTGAGGTCGCCGGCCTTGACCACCCGATCGCCGTCGGCGTCCTTCAGGGTGAGCTTCGTGCCCGCGGTGACGTACAGCCCGGCCTCCACGACACAGTCGTCACCCAGCGAGATGCCGATGCCGGCGTTGGCGCCGAGCAGGCAGCGTTGCCCGATGCTCACCATCTCCTTGCCGCCACCCGACAGCGTGCCCATGATCGACGAGCCGCCACCGATGTCGCTGTCGTCGCCGACGACGACCCCCTGGGAGATCCGCCCCTCGACCATCGACGTGCCGAGGGTGCCGGCGTTGAAGTTGACGAAGCCTTCGTGCATCACGGTGGTGCCGGCGGCCAGGTGCGCACCCAGCCGGACCCGGTCGGCGTGGGCGATCCGCACCCCGGACGGCACCACGTAGTCGGTCATCCGCGGGAACTTGTCGACGCCGAAGAGGCTCAGCCGCACCCCGGAACGCAGCGCGCGCAGCCGGACGGCCTCGACGGTCTCGGGGGCGACCGGCCCCAGCGAGGTCCAGGCGTTGTTCGGCAGCAACCCGAAGATGCCGTCCAGGTTGAGGGTGCGTGGCTGCACCAGCCGGGCGGACAACAGGTGCAGCCGGAGGTAGGCGTCTGCGGTGGAGGCGGGGGCGTCGGCCAACGACGCGATCTCGGTGGTCACCACCCGCAGGCTCACCTCGCGGACGGCGTCGAACTGCTCGGCTTCCCCCAGATCGGGCTGCGGGACGGGTGCGGAGCCCAGTGCCGGAGCCGGGTACCAGACGTCCAGGACCACGTCGTCGACGGTGACGGTGGCCAGTCCGGTCGCGGTCGCGCCGCTCGTCACGAGATCAGTCATGCGCGAGACCCTATCCGCTCACCCGGCGAGGGTGACCCGAACCTGACCGCCCGGCAACGCAGTCTGACCCAGAGCGCCCCAGGCGTGATCGAACCACAACCGGTCGGTCACGATGACGTGCGAGACGCCCGCACCGGTCGCGTGGGCGACGGTCCACGTGGCGAGAACCGCGGCACTGCGCGAAGCGTCCAGGCTCCCGACGGCGACCTGGGCGGTCGCGGTCCGACCGTCGGCGGCCACCTGCGTCGCGGTCAGCCCGCCCATTTCCGCCTCGGCCTGCGCCAGCAGGGTGGCCAGCCCCGGGGACGCACCCGACAGGCCGTCCAGGGCTGGTCGCTCCGGGGTGTCGGCGGTCGGCGCGACCGCGTCGGCCCGGCAGGTGACCAGGCCGAGCTCCGCGGTGGACAGGGCCGAGACCAACCGCTCGGCGGCCGGCTCCCACTTCGCGTAGGCGTCAGGGAAAGCCGAGTACTGCACGGCCTGGGCAGCCTCGGTCAACGACAGCGACGGCCAGTCCGGTACCTCGACCAGCGCGTCGTAGAACTTTCCGGACGCGTAGACCGGGTCGCTGATCTCGGCCACGGTGCCCCAGCCCTGGCTGGGTCGCTGCTGGAACAACCCCAGCGAATCGCGGTCGCCGTCGGGCCGGTTGCGTAGCGACGATTCCTGCAGCGCGGTAGCCAGCGCGATCACCCGCGCCCGGTCGGGCAGCTCACGACGCAGACCCACCGCGTTGATGGTCGAGGCGTGCTGCAGCTGCACCGCCTCCAGGGACAGCGCGGTGTTCATCGGCAGCCGGGTGGCCGTGGCGCCGATGGAGCTGTCGACCAGCGCCAGCGTCGTCGCGGCACCTGCGGAGGAGCCCGCCGGCTGCACCAGGCACTCCGGGCCGGGTGCGGCGGTGAACGACGAGATCCCACGCACCCACGACACCACGAGTCACCCGAGGCCGAGCACGAGAACGGTGACCACCCCGAGCAGGACGGCTTTGCCCGAACGTGACATGCCCCGACCGTACCGGCGGCCCCGGGTCGTCCCGGGCCCCGACGAGCACCGACCAGTGCCGCGGGGCACCGACCAGTGCCGCGGGGTGCCGACCAGTGCCGTCGGGTGCCGACCAGTGCCGTCGGGTACCGACCGCCGCCGCCGAGCGTGTTCCCGGACCGTTCTGCCACCCCCGGTAGGGTCGTCCGGATGACCATCCCGGCCTCCCTGGACCTGACCGCCGACCCTGCCGACCTCACCGCGGCGCTGGTCGACGTCCCGTCGGTGTCGGGCACCGAGAAGCCGCTGGCCGACCTCCTCGAGGCGGCGCTGCGCACATTGCCGCATCTGGAGGTGTTGCGCAGCGGCAACGCCGTGCTGGCCCGCACCCACCTCGACCGGCCGAGCCGGGTCATCCTGGCGGGCCACATCGACACCGTGCCGATTGCGGACAACGTGCCGTCCCGCACCGAGGGCGACCTCATCCATGGCTGCGGCACCACCGATATGAAGTCCGGCGACGCGATGATGCTCAACCTCGCGGCGACGCTGCCAGAGCCGTCGCGTGATCTGACCTTCGTCTTCTACGACTGCGAGGAGATCGAACACGACCGCAACGGGCTGACCCGCATCGAGCGCGAGTTACCGGACTGGCTGGTGGCCGATCTGGCCATCCTCGGCGAGCCGACCAACGGCGCGGTCGAAGCGGGTTGCCAGGGCACCGCGGCGGTCGAGGTCCGGCTGGCTGGCCGGCGGGCCCATTCGGCCCGGTCCTGGCTGGGGCTCAACGCGATCCACGCCGCCGCTCCCGTGCTGGCCAGGCTGGCCGAATATCCGGGCCGGGACGTCGACATCGACGGTTGCCGCTACCGCGAGGGTCTCAACGCGGTGCGGATCAGCGGCGGGGTGGCCGGCAACGTCATCCCCGACGAGTGTGTCGTGCAGGTCAACTTCCGGTTCGCCCCGGACCGGGATGCCGACGACGCGCTGGACTTCCTGCGGATCTTCTTCGACGGGTTCGACGTCCGGGTACTCGACATCGCTCCGGGCGCCCGTCCCGGGCTGTCGGCGCCGGCCGCCGCCGAGTTCGTGGCCGCCGCCGGCGGTACCGCGGTGGCCAAATTCGGCTGGACCGACGTGGCCCGCTTCGCAACTCTGGGAATACCGGCGGTGAACTACGGCCCGGGCGACCCGTCGTTGGCCCACACCCGGGAGGAACATGTGTCGCGACGACAGATCGGCGAGATGGCCGCAGTGCTGCGCCGCTACCTGTCCTGACCAGCGGCCGCCGCCGCCCGGCCGTAGCTGTGCCGGACCACTCGCCCGATCGCCCTGACCTGAGCTGAGAGAAACGGATTGCCGGTGACCGACCACCAGACCGACCAGTACGACCCGAGCGGCGCCCAGGACACAATGCCGGCCGCAACGGCGCAGGCCCGCACCGGTCGTCCCGAGGTGGAACCGCAGGTCCGCGCCGACCCTGACGGCGAACCCCGCCCGGAGCGGTTCCGCGGGCCGGTGGTGCTCCGCGGTGACCAGCGGATCCAGACCTCCACCACCGACGAGCGACTGCTCGACACCCGCGGCCCGTCCGACTGGGTGCACACCGACCCGTGGCGGGTGTTCCGCATCCAGGCCGAGTTCGTCGAGGGCTTCGGCTCGTTGTCGAACCTGCCGCGCGCGGTCTCGGTGTTCGGCAGCGCCCGCACCCCGCGCGACCATCCGCAGTACGAGACGGCCCGCAAGATCGGGGCGGCGCTGGTGGAGGCCGGCTACGCCGTCATCACCGGTGGTGGCCCCGGGATCATGGAGGCGGCCAACTGCGGCGCCAAGGACGCCGACGGGATGAGCGTCGGGCTGGGCATCGAGCTGCCGTTCGAGCAGGGGATGAACCAGTACGTCGACCTCGGCATCAACTTCCGCTATTTCTTCGTCCGCAAGACGATGTTCGTGAAGTACTCGCAGGCGTTCATCTGCCTGCCCGGCGGCTTCGGGACGTTGGACGAGTTGTTCGAGTCGCTGACCCTGGTGCAGACCAAGAAGGTCACCAAGTTCCCGGTGGTGCTGTTCGGTACCGAGTACTGGGGCGGGCTGGTCGACTGGATCCGGAACGCGGTGCTGCCCGACGGCAAGATCTCGGCGGCCGACCTGGATCTGATCCACCTCACCGATGACGTGGACGACGCGATCTCGGTGGTCGACAAGGCATGGAGGGCCTGGGAGGACGAGCACTGAACTCCCGCCCGTGGATCCGGTATGAAAACCGCCACTATCGGCGGTTTTCATACCGGATCGGTGGGACGGTCGGGCCGGACGGAGCCGCCGGGCATCCGTGGGAGACTGGTCGGCGTGTTGCGCTGGATCACCGCAGGCGAATCGCATGGCCCCGCACTTGTCGCCGTCCTCGAGGGGTTACCCGCCGCTGTCGAGATCACCTCCCGGGAGATCGCCGACCAGCTGGCCCGACGGCGGCTCGGCTACGGCCGCGGCGCCCGGATGAAGTTCGAGCAGGACGTGGTCACCATCCTGGGTGGCGTCCGGCACGGGCTGACCATGGGTGGCCCGATCGCGGTGCAGGTGGCCAACACCGAATGGCCCAAGTGGAACCAGATCATGGCCAGCGACCCGGTCGATCCGGAGATCCTGGCCGGCTTGGCCCGCAACGCGCCGCTGACCCGGCCGCGACCCGGGCACGCCGACCTAGCGGGCATGCAGAAGTACGGCTTCGACGACGCCCGGCCGGTGCTGGAACGGGCCTCGGCGCGGGAGACCGCCGCCCGGGTGGCGCTGGGCACCATCGCGCAGAACTTCATCCGGCAGGTCGTCGGAGCTGAGGTCGTCTCGCACGTCGTCAGCATCGGTGACGCCGATGCGGTCGACGGTCCGCTGCCCACTCCGGCCGACCGGGACGCGATCGACGCCTCCCCGACCCGGACCCTGCATCCCGATTCCACCGCAGCGCTGTCAGCCGAGATCGACGCCGGCAAGGAGGACGGCGACACCCTCGGGGGCGTCGTCGAGGTGTTGGTCTACGGCCTGCCGCCGGGGCTCGGCTCGTTCGTGCACGCGGACCGCAAGCTCGACGCCCGACTGGCCGCCTCGCTGATGAGCATCCAGGCGATCAAGGGGGTTGAGATCGGCGACGGTTTCCGCACCGCCCGCCGCCGCGGCTCCCAGGCCCACGACGAGATCGACCCGCTCAACCCGGGGGTCCGCCGCCGCTCCAACCGGGCCGGCGGCATCGAGGGTGGGATGACGAACGGCGAGATCGTCGTCGTCCGTGCCGCGATGAAGCCGATCTCCACCGTGCCGCGAGCGCTGTCCACGTTCGACGTCATCACCGGAGAGGTGGCCCAGGCCATCCATCAGCGCAGCGACGTCTGCGCGGTCCCAGCTGCCGGCGTCGTCGCCGAGGCGATGGTTGCGCTCGTCGTCGCCGAGGCGGTGGTCGAGAAGTTCTGTGGCGACTCGGTCGCCGAGACCCGCCGCAACTACCTGTCGTACCTGGACACGGTGGCCCGCACCGCTCCGGTCAGCCGGTGACCGTGGTGGCGCAGACCGACCGTCCCGCCTCGACCAGCGCCCCGGACGGACCCGTCGTCGTCCTGGTCGGCGCGATGGGTGCGGGCAAGACCTCGGTCGCGCAGGCGCTGGCGGCGAAGCTGCAGCTGCCCGTCCGGGACACCGACCACGACGTGGAAGCCGTTGCGGGCCGCACGATCTCGGATATCTTCGTGACCGAGGGCGAGCCCGCGTTCCGGGCCCTGGAACGCTCTGCCGTGGCCGCTGCGCTGGCCGAGCACCGCGGCATCCTCGCCCTCGGCGGCGGAGCGGTGCTGGCCGCGGAGACACGGGCCCTGCTCGCCGGTCACCCGGTGGTGCACCTGCGGGTGTCGATGCCGCAGGGCGTCCGCCGCACCGGGCTCAACGTCGCCCGCCCGCTGCTGGCCGGGGTCAACCCGCGAGCCACCTACAAGGCCCTCCTGGAGGCCCGGTTGCCGATCTACCGTTCCGTCGCTGCCGTCGAGGTCGACACCGACGACCGCACTGTGGTCGAGGTCGCCGACGCCGTCATCGCCTGGCTGGCCGGCCGATGACCGGGCCCGTGGTGGTTCGGGTCGAGGGCGCGTCGCCCTACGACGTCACCATCGGTGCCGGGCTGCTCGACGAGCTGATCGCCGCCACCGCCGGGTCGGCGACCGCGGCGCTGCTGCATCCGGAATCGTTGACCGTCACCGCCGAGGCCGTGCAGCAGGCGCTGGTCGCGGCCGGGGTCAACACCCACCTGCTGCAGCTGCCCGACGCCGAGGACGCCAAGACCGTCGAGGTGTTGGGCTTCTGCTGGAAGGTGTTCGGCCAGATCGGGCTGGACCGCCGGGATGTCGTGATCGGGCTGGGTGGCGGGTCGGTCACCGACCTGGCCGGTTTCGCCGCCGCCACCTGGCTGCGTGGGGTGAAGGTCGTGCAGGTCCCGACGACGCTGCTCGGCATGGTGGACGCCGCGGTCGGCGGGAAGACCGGGATCAACACCGACGCCGGCAAGAACATGGCCGGCGCGTTCTACGAGCCGAGTGCGGTGATCGCCGACCTCGCCACCCTGGAGACGCTGCCGCCGCACGAGTTGGTCGCCGGCCTCGCCGAGGTGGTCAAGGCCGGGTTCATCGCCGACCCCGTCATCCTCGACCTCATCGAGAACGACCCGGCGGGGGCCGTCGACCCGACCTCGCCGGTGCTGGCCGAGCTGGTCCGCCGGGCCGTCGCGGTCAAGGCGCACGTCGTCGCGCAGGACCTCAGGGAGTCCAGCCTGCGGGAGGTCCTCAACTACGGGCACACGCTGGCGCACGCGATCGAGCAGCGGGAGAAGTACCGCTGGCGGCACGGCGCCGCGGTCAGCGTCGGGCTGGTGTTCGCCGCCGAGCTCGCCCGTGCCGCCGGCCGACTGGACGACGCCACCGCCGACCGGCACCTCACCGTGCTGCACCTGCTCGGACTGCCCACCACCTACGACCCGGACGCGTTCCCCGAGTTGTTGAAGATGATGGGTTCGGACAAGAAGACCCGGGCCGGGATGTTGCGCTTCGTGGTGCTGGACGGGCTGGCCAAGCCGGGTCGCCTGGAGGGTCCGGATCCGTCTTTGCTGGTAGCGGCCTACTCCGTGATCGCCGGTCGGAAGCGCGCCGGGACGACCATCCTGCTCTGACCTGGGGCCTGGCGCCGGTCGCGCTGCAGGGCGGTGACGTGCGGTGATGGGTCGGTAGAGTGCGTCCGGAGACCTCGGAGGGGGATGGCCCGTGTCCGACGGTGTCGATGTGAACGACGGTGTCGATGTGAACGACGGCGCTCCCGGGATCGCTCGGGCCGCGACGCACGCCCGGGTGCCGCCCAGGGGCGCCGGTCCGACCCTGGAGCAGGTCGGCGCGCACGCGGGGGTGTCGCGGGCGACGGTGTCCCGGGTGGTGAACGGATCGCCGACGGTCGGCCCGGCGATCCGGGTGCGGGTGGCGGCGTCCATCGCCGAACTCGGCTATCAGCCGAACCGGATCGCGCGGTCGCTGGCCACCCGCCGCACCGACACCTTCGCGCTGGTCGCCTCCGAACCCGACGTCCGGGTGTTCGGCGATCCGTTCTTCAGCGGCATCGTCCGGGGTGTCATGCAGGTGATGAACGGGGCCGGGCTGCAGGTCGTGGTGATGATGGCGCAGTACGCAGCGGATCTGGACCGGGTGGAGCGCTATGTGCGGTCCGGTGCCGTGGACGGCGTGCTGCTGATCTCCGAGCACGCGACGGTCGATCCATTGCCTGCCGCCATGGTGGCCGCCGGGATCCCGCTGGTCATCGGTGGCCGCCCGATGGATCCGGAACTGCAGGTCGCCTACGTCGACAACGACAACGTCGATGGGGGGAGGCTGGCCGCGGCGCACCTGCTGGCCGCGGGCCGCCGGGTGATCGGGACGCTGTCCGGCCCGCAGGACATGTGTGCCGGGGTCGATCGACTCGCCGGGTTCACTCTGGGCCTCGGGCCTGCGTTCGATCCCGCCCTCGTGGAGGTCGGCGATTTCACCCAGGAGGGCGGTGAAGCGGCGGCCGAGCGGCTGCTGGACCGTCGACCGGATCTGGACGGCCTGTTCGCAGCGTCGGATCTGATGGCGATGGGCGCACTGAAGGCGCTCCGACGGGTCGGTCGCGCCGTCCCGGCCGATGTCGCCCTGGTGGGGTTCGACGACATCGACGTCGCGCGGTACGCGGTGCCGCCACTCACCACCGTCCGGCAGTCCACGTTGCGGCAGGGCCGCACCATGGCCCGCCTGTTGCTGTCCCGGGTACGGCCGGAACTCCTCGCTGATGATGACGACGCGGTCGGGGTGCTCGACCTCGACCGCATCGTGTTGCCGGTGGAACTGGTCGTGCGGGAATCGGCGTAGTGGGCGGCCATGCGATCCCGACCGACTACCCGACCGGAGCGGATCCCGGCCGTCCGTCGCGACCTGATCAGTCGGCGTCGCACTAGGGTTTCAGGGGTGTCGAACCATGCCGCCCGCCGTGCCGTCCTCCGCCCGCTGATCGCCGAGTCCGGAGTCGAGGGGCTGCTGGTCACGAATCTGCTGAACATCCGGTACCTGACCGGGTTCACCGGCTCCAACGCGGCCCTGATCGTCGCGGCGTCCGACGGTGACTCCGCCGAGGACGAGTCCGTCTTCTGCACCGACGGCCGCTACGTCACCCAGGCGGCGGCCCAGGTTCCTGACCTGCGCACGGTGACCGATCGGGCGTCCGCGGTGGCGCTGGTCGCCGCCGCGTCGGGTCGTCTCGGCTTCGAGGCCGGTCATCTGACCGTGGCCGAGCACACCCAGCTCGTCGATCTGGACAGCGCCGAGCTGGTCGCCACCACCGGTCTGGTCGAGCAGCTCCGGGCGGTCAAGGACCCCGACGAGATCGAGGCGCTCCGCCAGGCCTGCACGATCGCCGACGACGCGTTCGCCGGGCTGATCGCCGCCGGCGGCATCCGGGCCGGTCGTACCGAGCGGGAGGTCGGCCTGGACCTCGACGACCGGATGCGCCGCGGTGGCGCCGAGGACCCGGCCTTCGAGACCATCGTGGCGGCCGGCGCGCACAGCGCGATCCCGCACCACCGGCCGACCGGTTCCGTCCTGGAGCGCGGTGACCTGGTGAAACTCGACTTCGGCGCCCGCTTCGCCGGCTACCACTCGGACATGACCCGCACGGTGGTCCTCGGCCCGCCGCAGGACTGGCAGCGGGAGATCTACGACGTCGTCCGGGCCGCCCAGACCGCGGCCGAGGAGCTCGTACGGCCCGGGACCACCGGTCAACTGTTGGATCAGGCCGCCCGCCGGGTCGTCACCGACGCGGGCTACGGCGACCGTTTCCTGCACGGTCTCGGACACGGCATCGGCCTGGAGATCCACGAGGGACCGGCGGTCGCAGGTGCCGCCACCGGTACTATCAAGGCGGACATGGTCCTGACCGTCGAGCCCGGGGTGTACCTCGAGGGCCGCGGCGGAGTCCGGATCGAAGACAGCGGCGTGGTCCGCACCTCGGGCTACGAGGTGCTCACGCTGACCGCCAAGAACCTGCTGGTGCTGTAGGACAGCACCGGCGCGTGTGCAGCAGAAGGGTATGTGGCGTCCGCCATGGCATCGACGAATGATCTGAAGAACGGCCTCGTCCTCAACATCGACGGCCAGCTCTGGACCGTGATCGCGTTCCAACACGTGAAGCCGGGCAAGGGCCCCGCGTTCGTGCGGACCACGCTGAAGCACGTCCTCACCGGCAAGCAGGTGGACAAGACGTTCAACGCCGGCCTCAAGGTCGACACCGCCACCGTCGACAAGCGGGACATGACCTATCTCTACAAGGACGGCACCGACTTCGTCTTCATGGACAAGGACACCTACGACCAGGTGACCATCCCGGGCTCGGCGGTCGCCGGCGCCGCCGACTTCCTGCTGGAGAACAACGACGCCATGGTCGCCACCCACGAGGGGGTCGTGCTGTTCGTCGAGAACCCGGTGTCCGTGGAGCTGCTGGTGTCACACACCGACCCGGGCCTGCAGGGCGATCGCTCGACCGGCGGCACCAAGCCGGCCACCCTGGAGACCGGTGCCGAGATCCAGGTCCCGCTGTTCCTCAACACCGGTGACAAGATCAAGGTCGACACCCGCGACGGTCGTTATCTGGGCCGCGTCACCGCCTGACCTGCCCGTTCACGCCCGCCCACCGCGGGCCGCGCATTCTCGTCACCCGTGGACGGCGTCTGCATCGACCCGGTATCACCGCCAGCATCAACAGAGAGCAGCACCCGCCGATGTCCGCCCGCAGCAAGGCCCGCAAGCGCGCGCTCGATCTCGTCTTCGCCGCCGACGCCCGCAACGTCGACCCGTTGACCCTGCTCGACGAGCGCGAGGAGACCGCCGAGCAGACGCCCATGGGGGAGTACGCCGAGCAGATCGTCCGTGGCGTCGCCCTGCACCACCATCGGATCGACGGCCTGCTCGCCGAGCACTCGCAGGGCTGGGAGCTCTCACGAATGCCGGCGGTGGACCTCGCCGTGCTGCGGATCGCCGCCTGGGAGTTGCTGTACTCCGACGTCCCCGGCCCGGTGATCGTGGACGAGGCCGTGGAGCTGGCGAAGTCGTTGTCCACCGACAACTCTCCGCGGTTCGTCAACGGGGTGCTCGGCCAGCTGATGAGCATCGCCGGCAAGCTCCGAACCTCTGGCCCCTGAGGCGTCCGACCCTCGGTTGACGTCCACTGTCGAGCCGCAGCCGCAGCCGCCGGGTCGAGCCGTCACGCCAGGGCAGCCAGCGTCCGGTCGATCGACTCCACGGTCACCGGCCGGTCGAGGAACTCGCCGAACAGGCCCGCCATCCGGTCACGCTCGGGGTCACCCGGCGGCGCCGCCAACCAGCGGGCACACGCCCGCTCGTTGATGTGGCCCAGGGCGGCGATCACCATCGAGAACTGGCCCGGTCGGACCAGCTCGGCGGGTCCCCCGGCGTCCCGGTAGGCGGTGTAGAGCCGGCGGGTCCGCGCCGGCTCCCCGCAGCCGATGTCGTAGAGCACCATCGCCAGCTCGTGCGTCGGGTCGGCGTCCCCGGCGTTGTCCCAATCGATCACGCACAGCCCGCCCGACGTGGTCCGTCGCAGGTTGTCGGCGAACAGGTCGCGGTGGCAGGTCAGGAGGGTGTCCGGCGGCTCGAGCAGCGTCTCCAGCGCCAGGATCTCCGGGAGGAGTGCGGCGAGGTCGGCAGCGAACGGAGCCGCCGCGGCGGCCAGCGCGTCGGCCAGCTGCCGCCAGCGAGCCTCACCGACAGGTTCGGAGTACCAGGGATGGACACCGGACCGGCCGCGGAAGCCGCAGCCGTGCAGGGCGGCCACCAGTTGACCGACCGCCGCCGGATCGAGCCACGGGTCGACTTCGGCCAAATCGACCCAGGCGTGCACCCGGAGCGGGCCTTCATCGGTCGCCACCAGCACCGCCCCGTCAGCGGTCCGGCAGGCCGCCGGCGTCGGCACCCCGACCCCGGCGGCGGTCGAGGCGAAGGCGGTGGAGTCGGTCACGTCCGCTTCCTCGACCGGTGCGAACGACCGCTTGACCGCCCACTCGCCGCGCTCGGTCCGTAATCGGTGCACGTCACCCTGCTCGCCCCGCGACGCCGGCCCGGACCAGTCGAGCGGTGTTCCCAGGGCGAACGCCGTGGCGATGCGCTCGACGGTGCGCCGGGTGATCACCTGACGCAGCCTAGCCGCGGACCCGACCGAGGGTGCCGTGCGCCATTCCTGCTGGTTGACTGGACCGATCGACGGGCATCTACCTGGCGAGACCGGCGGAAACGGTCATTCTGAGCAGAATGAGGGCGCGCGATGGACTGGTGGGTGTGGTTGATCATCGTGATCGTGGTGATTGCCGTGATCGTGGGCGGTGTCATCGCCGTACAGGCCAAGCGGCGGGCCGGCGGCGTCATCATCAACGACGGCAAGAACAAGCGCGGTGACCGCGGATGAGTACGCTGATCCGGGCCAGCGAGCTGGTCAAACTGCCGGTGGTGACGCACGGCGGGGAAGATGTCGCTCAGATCAAGGACGTCGTCTACGCCGCTCACGGCGGTCAGATCGAATCCTTCACCCTCGCCGGGCGCGGCCTTTTTGCCGGTCCGTTGAAGACCGCGCTGCCATGGGGCAAGGTCACCGGTCTCGGTACCGCCGCGGTGATCATCGAGTCCGAGGACGACCTGGTCCCGCTGGCGGAGGCGCTCGCCACCTCCGCGCACGACGGCCCCGGCCGCGGTGATGTGCTGAACTCGCAGGTCCTGACCGACCAGGGCACCGCGCTGGGCACTGTCAGCGACGTGGTGATCGGCATCCTCGGGGACCCGGCCACCGGCCAGGCGGACGTGGTGGGCTACGAGATCCTGCCCGCCGAGACCATGAACAAGGGCAAGCAGCGGCTGCTGATCCCGTTGCCCGACACCATCGCCGCCTCGGGGGAGCACCTGATCGTGCCCGCCTCGGCGAGTGACTACCTGACCGACGACCTGGCCCACTTCGGGTCCGCGGTCGACGCGTTCCGCGCCCAGCTGGGGGAGAAGTCCTGATGTTGTTCTCTGAATCGACGGGTCGCAAAGTCGTCAGTACCGCTGACGCGAGCACGGTCGGCTTCATCTCCGGATTCGTGGTCGACCCGGCCCGAGGTCGGGTGGTGGCGCTGACGTTGACCAAGACCGCCGGCTCCGCGTCGATGCTGCCGTTCAGCGGCATAGCCGCCTTCGGTGTCGACGCGGTCACCGTGGCCGGGGCCGACGCCGTGGTGGAGCCGGACGAGAAGCTGGCCGAGCTCGACTCGAAACAGCACACCATCCTGAAGAAGCGCGCGCTCACCACCGCGGGCTATGAGGTCGGTAGCGTCCGGGACGTCGAGTTCGACCCGGCCGACGGCACCCTGGTCTCGATCCAGCTGGACGAGCACACCTGGGACGGGAAGGGGCTTGTCGGCGTCGGGTCCTACGCCGTCATGCTGCGTCCCTGAACCCCGTGACCTGAACCCCGCGACCTGAACCCCCGCGACCTGAACCCCGCGACCTGAAAGATGTTTCACTGAACCCTGTGACGTGAAGGTTGTGTTCGGAACGTTGCGGTGTCACCGCGCCCCGGGGAGCCGTCGGCCCCGGGGTGCGGCGTTTTCCGGTCGGCTGGCGGCGGGAACGCTGATCAAGATCCGGCGCGCCGAGCCCTACGAACTGGGAGTTGCCGTCACGACGGACCCCGGCTGCGGAGTCGTACACGCGGCGTCGGCGATGGCCCAACGACCGGTGATTCCGCGAAGAATGACCGATGGTCACGTCATTGGGCGGTTGGTGCCCATTCGGCCCTGACGTGTTGAATGTCCGTCTCCGCGTTGATCGGTGGTGTCCGGTGGCCCGGCGGCGGACGTTGGCTCAGTGCAGTTCGGAGCCCTCGGGGAGCACGCCCCAGCGCATGAGCTGCTCGGTGAGATCCTCGGGCGTCATGTCGTAGATGACAGCGAGTGACCGCAGATCTTCGGACCGGATGGTGAGCACCTTGCCGTTGTAGTCACCTCGCTGTGACTGGATGGCCGCCGCGTATCGGGCCAGCGGACCCGCGAGATGGGTCGGCAGTTCGCCGAGCCGCTGCAGGTCGATCTTGAGCTTCGGGGTCGCCGGGCCGCGACGCGCACTGCGGGCGTCGGGAAGGAGTTCCGAGACCGGAACGCCGTAGAAATCGGCGAGTTCGGCCAGCTTGGCCACGGTGACGGCGCGGTCGCCACGCTCGTAGGAACCAACCACGACCGCCTTCCAGCGGCCGTCCGATTTCGCCTCGATGCCGTGCAGACTCAAGCCCTGCTGCGCGCGGATGGCCCGAAGACGTGCCCCGAGTGCACGCGCGTAGTTCTCTGACATGCTCGACCCTTCCACGCTGGCAACCGCATTGGTCACCGGACACTCCTAGTGTCCACCAATGGTTACACACAGTACAGGCGACTCACGCATCGTTAGATGATTCGTGACAATATTTCTGGTTGGATAGACTCCGGAAAGCGTCCCTCGATCTCGGGGGACGAGACATCCTTTAAAGCCGTCCAGTGAGGCGGGTAAGGAGGTCGGAGTAGGTGTCGACGCGCCCACACCCGGCACAGCCGGTGAGTGTTCCGTTACCGGAGCCCACCCAGGACTCACCCATTCGTGAGCTTCTGTCCAGCGCGGACATCGCGCGGATCGTGGATCGCATCGCGCATCAGATCCTCGAACGCAGCGGTGAGGCCGCCGAAGCCGGTGACGTCGTCCTGTTGGGCATCCCCACCCGCGGCAACGTCCTCGCCGACCGGCTGGCCGCCCGGTTGACCACCTTCACCGGTCGCGGGTTCCGGGCCGGCTCGCTGGACATCACCCTCTACCGCGACGACCTGCGTCGACGCGCCCCCCGAGCGTTGGCGGCGACCGTCATCCCCGAGGGCGGCATCGACGAACGCATCGTGGTGCTGGTCGACGACGTACTGTTCTCCGGCCGGACGGTGCGGGCCGCACTGGATGCGCTCCGTGACCACGGACGCCCCGCCGAGGTGCAGCTCGCCGTTCTGGTCGACCGCGGCCACCGGCAGCTTCCGCTGCGAGCGGACTACGTCGGCAAGAACATCCCCACCGCACTGGGTGACGACATCGCCGTGCGCTTCGTCGAGGTCGACGGCCGCGACGCGGTCGAACTCCGGCGGGCACCGTGATCGGC
>JBDSLP010000027.1:0-15805 GCA_039916325.1 Nakamurella sp.
CCAGGGAGTCGACCGTCACCGAGATCGACGGGCGCCGGCTGACGCTGAGCAACCTGGACAAGGTGCTCTACCCCGGGTCCGGCACCACCAAGGGTGAGGTGATCGCCTACTACGCGGCCATCGCGCCGACGCTGCTCCCGCACCTGGGCACCCGACCGATCACCCGCAAGCGCTGGCCGGACGGCACCGCCTCGCACTCCTTCTTCCAGAAGGACCTCGAGGTCTCGGCCCCGGCCTGGGTCCCCACCCGGGCGCTGCAGCACGACGACCGCATCGTGCGCTACCCGATCGCCGATTCCGCGGCGGTACTCGTCTGGTTCGGTCAGCTCGCCGCCCTGGAACTGCATGTGCCGCAATGGTTCTTCGGGGCCGACGGAGCCCCCAGCCATCCCGACCGGGTCGTTTTCGACCTCGACCCGGGGCCGGGGGCGAGCCTGGCGCAGTGCGCGGAGGTGGCGTTCGCGGTCAAGGACCACCTCGACGCCGAGGGCCTGGTCAGCGTGCCGGTCACCAGCGGCAGCAAGGGCCTGCACCTCTACGCCCGGGTCGACGGCGGTCGCAGCTCGGAGGAGATCTCGCGTTGGGCGCACGCCGTCGCCCGCGCCGTCCAGCGCCGGTTGCCGACGCTGGCGCTGTCGCAGATGAGCAAGTCGCTGCGCACCGGCAAGGTGTTCATCGACTGGAGCCAGAACAGCGTCGCCAAGACGACGATCTCGCCGTACTCGTTGCGCGGCCGCGAGCACGCGACGGCCGCCGCGCCGCGTCGCTGGTCGGAGCTCGAGGCCCCCGGACTGGATCACCTGACACCCGACGAGGTGCTGCAGCGGATCCGGGACGACGGCGACCTGCTCGCCGCCCTCGGCCCGGAGGCGACCCCGGCCCCGCGGGACGCCCCGGTCAGCGGCGGCGGTCGGTTCGGCGGCGGCGGGAGCTGGGGGAGTGCGGAGGAGCCGACCGCCACGCTCACCATCTACCGAAGCAAGCGAAACCGGGCGAGGACGCCGGAGCCGGTCCCGGAGCCCGGACCCCTCCCGGTCGGCGCCGGGAACACCTTCGTCATCCAGGAGCACCATGCTCGGGCCCTGCACTGGGACCTACGGCTGGAACGCGACGGTGTGCTGGTCTCGTGGGCGGTGCCCAAGGGCATCCCGCAGGACGTCCGGGCCAACCGGCTCGCCGTCCGGACCGAGGATCATCCGCTGGAGTACGCGACCTTCGAGGGCAGCATCCCGCACGGCGAGTACGGCGGCGGCGAGATGACCATCTGGGACGCCGGCACCTACGAGACCGAGAAGTGGCGCCACGACGAGATCATCATGACCCTCCGTGGCGAGCGGGCCTCCGGGCGGTTCGCGCTGATCCGAACCCACGGGAAGAACTGGCTGCTGCACCGAACCCGGGATCAACCGGGCGAGAAGCCGGTCACGGCACATCGTCCGACGGTGCGAGAGCTCGCCGAGCTGGAGCCGATGTCGGCCACCCCGGGGACGGTCGCGCAGATCGACGACGAGCAGGCGTGGGCGTTCGAGAACAAGTGGGACGGGGTGAGGGCGCTGGCCCACATCCGCGGTGGCGAGTTGACCCTGTTGTCCCGTAACGGCAACGACATCACCGCCACCTACCCGGAACTGGCTGAGATCACCGGATTGATGGGCGATCTCGACGCCGTCCTGGACGGCGAGATCGTCGCCTGCGCCGCTCCGGGTATCCCCAGTTTCTCCCGGTTGCAACGCCGGATGAACGTCTCGCAGCCCTCCGAGATCGCTCGGCTGCGGGACGAGATCCCTGTCGAGTTCTACATTTTCGACCTGCTGGAGCTCAAGGGCGTGACGCTGCTGGGCAAACGGTACGACGACCGGCGGCGGTTGCTCGCCGCGCTGGACCTGCAGGGCGACCGCTGCCACACCCCGGCGGAGCTGCCCGGACCGGCCACCGCCGCACTGGCCCACACCCGGGAGCGGTCGCTCGAGGGCATCATGGCCAAGCGCCGGGACTCGGTCTACCGTCCCGGCACCCGGTCGCGGAACTGGCTCAAGCTCAAGAACTTCCGTGATCTGGAGGTCATCATCGGTGGCTGGCGGCCCGGCAACGGCAACCGCGCCGGGTCACTGGGTTCCCTGCTGGTCGGGGTGCCCGACGCGGGCAGACTCCGGTACGCCGGCAAGGTCGGGACGGGCTTCGACCAGGCCGCCCTGGACACCCTCATGGCGCGGCTGGAACCACTGCGCCGCGACGACTCCCCGTTCGCCGACGTGCTTCCGGCGGCAGAACGGAAGGAGGCTGTATGGGTGGACCCGGTGGTCGTCGGAGAGATCAGCTTCGTCGAATGGACCGACACCCACCGGATCCGGGCGTCCAGTTGGCGGGGCCTGCGGCCGGACAAGGACGCCGCGTCACTGCTGGCCGCCTCCCGCCACGAGGAGGTCGGTCCGGTCCAGCGCCACCGGGACCCCGGGTCGGTGCTGTAGCGCCGCCAGGTACCCGGCGAAGCCGCCCGGCGTACGCCCGTGGACCCGCGCCGAAGTCAGAACCGGACAGCCGGCGGAACTGACCACCCGGTCACTGATCGCCCGGACCGCCGTCGCCAGCAGGACGTCCTCGTGCTCCGACACGGACGGGAAGCCGCCGGCGTCGAGGTAGGCGGTGGCCCGTACTCCCAGGTTGGCGCCGTGCACGTAGGGATGCCCGTCGTGCTGCGGGTTCAGTTCCAGCCATTCGTCGAATGCGGTGTCGGACAGTTCCGAGGGGTCGGGGATGACCGTTCCCAACAGCAGATCGGCGCCCCGGTCGGCGATCTCGACGTGGCGCAGCAGCCATTGGCTCGGGACCAGGGAATCCGCGTCGGTGCAGGCGATCCAGGTCCGGTCCGGATGGATCATGTTCTCGGCCAACGCCTGTCGCACGCCCAGTCGCCGAGCGGCACCCACCATGCCGGCACTGCTCAGGACGCCCCGTACCCCGGTGTGGGCCAGCACGGCCGCAGCACTGCGGTCGGTGCACCGGTCCAGCACGACGGTCACCTGGACGGCGACCAGCGGACGAACCCGGGCCAGCTCCTGCCGGGCGGCAGACAGGGCCCGTAGGCACTGATCCAACCGCCGCTCCTCGTTGCGCGCCGGGATGACCACGGCGACCCGGTCGACGGGGTTCATCCGACGAGACCGTCGCGGCCGGCGACGGAGACGGCCGGCGGGCGGACGAAGACCTCGAGACGGAAGTCCGCTTCCAGGTGGCTGGCGAGCAACGCCAGTCCCGATCGTTCGTGGATCCGCCGGTGGACCTCGTCGCCGGCCAGCGGGTACTCCGCGACCGGGTGCCGCCAGTGACAGGCGACCAGCACGCCGTCATCGTCCAAGGAGGCAACCGTCCGGTCGATCAGCACGTCGAGGTCGGCATCGCCGCAGTAGTAACCGATCTCGGAAAGTACGATCAGGTCGAACGAGCCCGAGGGCCACTCCTGCGGGATCTGCAGCTGGGCGAACGAGACGTGCGGGGCGGCGGCCAGCCGACGACGGGCCCGGTCGAGCGGCTGCCGGGCGATGTCGGCGGCGAGCAGCCGATCGGTGCGGCCGGCCAGTGCCTCGGTCTGCACCCCGATCGAGCATCCGGGCTCGAAGGTCGAGCGGAACCGACGACGCGGCAGCGACGCCATCGTCAGGTCACGCTTGCGTTCCTCGTACCACCGGGTTTCGAACTGCCAGGGATCGTCCCGGTCCCCGTAGAACTCGTCGAAGAACTTCTGGTCGAGACTCTGGGTCACGGCGGGGACCTCTCCTGGGGTCGTGGCGCGCACGCCGGGGATCCCGTAGCGCGGCGGCCGGGTATCGGCCGCCGCCGGCGCCAGGAAGTACTCGGAATCGCCGTCGAAGAACGCGGTGAGTGTGTCGGGCAGCAGCGCCTCGTCCCCGTGGGCGTCCGACAGGCGGGTGGTCTGGCTGGTGTGCGCCGCCAGCGCGCGGCGCTTGGCCGCGGTCACGTCGTCGGTCAGCGACAGGGTCCGCAGGCGGTCCAAGGGGACATCCGTGCGCTCCGGCGTGCCCCAGTGCCAGGCCCACAGGGGGTACTGGAACACCGTCACGCCGGTCATCCGGGCGGCGGCGGCGATCGCGGCGGTACCGGCGGCCTCATGGTCCGGGTGTCCGTCGCCGATCCACGGCGACACCACCCAGGTCGGTCCGTCGACGCCGGTCTGCAGCAGGTGCCGGAGGTCCTCGGTCAGTACCGCGAGATGGTTGGACAGATGACCGTCGGGCAGGTGCAGCAGGGTCAGGGTGGCCCCGGGGGCCAGCGCCGTCACCGCCGCCACGACCTCGGCGCGACGTACCTCGCCGAGCCGGTCCGGCGTATGGGTGGGGGAGTCGGGGTGTGACGCCTCCCCGTCGGTGGCCACCAGCACCTCGATCGTCACGCCGATCGCGGCGGCCGCAGCGATCAGCCCGCCGGCACCGAGGGTCTCGTCGTCGGGATGGGCTGCCACCACCACCAGTCGACGGAGGCCGGTGAAATCCACCGGGGCGAGCGCGGCGGCGTCCAGAGCCTTCGTCCAGACCGCCGGCGGGGTGCCGGCCGTGTTGTGGGTGAAGTTCACCACGGGCGGGTTCCGCGCTTGACCAGCTGGGTGCCCAACGCGAGGTCGTCTCGTTCGGCGTGGTGCTGCCGGACGTACAGCGTCAGGTCGGCGACCCGCCGCGCGTGCTCCTCGTCGAGTGCGAGGGCGGCCGGTCCGAGCGTGTGCCCGGCTCGGGTGAGCGTGAGTTCGACGGCGGCGGCGACCACGCCGCGGACCCGGGAGGCCAGCACACCGGCCTCACCGGCCGGCATTGCGCCGGTGTCGATCGCGGTGGCCGACGCCGCAAGCGCCGCCGCCGCCCCGGTGAGCGCGGTGTCGACGGCGCCGAGGGCCATCAGCCGCAAGGGATCCTCGGGTGTGGCGGCGGCGTGATCGAGCAGCTTCCGGGCGATGCCGACCGCCCCGCCGAACCAGACTGCGGCCACCCCGATCCCGCCCCAGGCGAAGCCGGGGCGCTCAAGGTACCAGCGGGGTAGCCCGACAGGCACGGCCGGCGCCGCGTCGATCACGATCGGCCCGCTCGGAACTCGGGCGAGACCTCGGGCCACCCAGGTTCCCGGCAGGACCTGGATCCGGTCACTCCGCAGCGCGACGGCGAACAGCCCCCGTCCCTCCGGGGTGCGGGCGGTGATCAGGGCGTGGGTGAGGCGATCAGCCAGCGAACACCACGGTTTGGTGCCGCTGAGGACCCAGCCGTGGTCGCTTTCGGTGGCTTGGAGGGCCAGACCCGGCCCTTCGGCGGCGAACACGCCCCAGGTGCTGGTCCGGTCCGCGCCGACCGCGCCCAGCGGCACGTCGAGTCCGGCGTCGGCGGCCTCGGCCAGGATGGCCAGCGCGTCCAGATGGGGCTCGACGACCCGGGACGCGGTCAGGTCCGCAGCACCCAGGGTGGCCAGGGTGGACCAGCGGTGCAGCGTCCGACCGGTGCCCGGAGCGGTCGACGTGGCGCCCAGCTCCGCGGCCAGCCTCAGCGCCCCGGCGACGTCGTCCCCGATCCGGGCGGCCCGCACTGCGAGCTCCGCCAACAGGTCGGTCGAGGGAGAACCGGCCAGGAGCACGGGCGCAGACATCGACCATCCATTTCGAGCGGCGGTCCGCCGCGGGGCCGCACCGGTGTTTTCCAGCTGCCCCGCCGGCGAGCGACGCTGGGCGTTGAAGTACCCACGGGTGGCCGGGCACAACCGGCGCAGACCGGCTCAGACGGGCTCGGCGCCGACCAGCCGGAGCGCGAGATCGGCGTAGAGCGCGCCGACGTCGGCCGGTGCGTGCAGCGTCCCGGCGGGGAACCATCGGGCCACGTCCACGCACATCGACGTCATCGCCAATGCCGTGCCCGCGGGGTCGGTGAGCCGGAAGCTGCCGTCGGCGATACCCACCGTGACTGCGTCGGCGATCAACGCGTCGATACGACGGCGGATGGCCGCAACGGCGTCGAAGTTGTCCCGGTTGAGCGAGGTCAACTCGTAGTGCACGATGCGGGCGGTCGTGTGATGGGTGGCGTGCCAGGCGGCGAAGGTGCCGATCATCCGGGCCAACCGGGCGGTCGGGGTGGACTCCGCGGCCCGGGCCGCCAGCAGGACCTCCTCGCACGCCTCGTGCCCGAGCAGGCTGAGGTGGAACAGCAGGTCCTGCTTGGAGCGGTAGTGGATGTACATCGCGGCAGGGCTCATCCGGGCGCCGGCGGCGATCTCCCGGGTGGTCGCCGCCGCGTAGCCCTTACGGGCGAAGACCTGGTGGGCGGACAGCAGCAGCCGGCGGGCGGCGGCCGGCTCCAGATGCGGGAAGATCGCCTCCTCGATGGATGCCACCGCGGGGGCCGGCGGCCGCGCGGACACCGCGGCGGACCCGACGCCGGGGTCGGTCGGGCGGCGGTCGGTCAGTGCTCGACCCGGTGGCCGGAGGCGCTCTCGACGAGTTGGGCGGCCACCTCGGCCAGCCGGACGTTGTCGGCCATCGAGATCGCCCGGAGGATGTCGAACGCCTCGCCCGCGGCACACTTGCGCTGGACCATGATGATGCCCTTGGCCTGGTCGATGATGCTCCGGCTGAGCATCGCCCTCTCGAGGTTGGCCGCCCGGGTCCGGTGCCCCTCGCGGGTCTCGGCGTGAGTCAGCGCGGCGGTGATGTGGGCGGCCAGCGCGTCGCCGAGGTCGACCGAGGACGGTTCGAAGGCGTGCGGCCGGGTCGCGTACAGGTTGAGCGCACCCACCAGGTAGCTCTCCACCGGGATGGGGAGCGACAGCGAACTGGCCAGGCCGTGATCGCGGGCCGGCGGGATGTAGCGGGGCCACCGGGTCTCGGTGGTGGCGTCCTCGATGTGGTTGATCACGTTGTCGCGACCTGCGTCCAGGCAGGGCCCGTATCCGGTCTCGTACTGCAGCTCGTCCAGTGGTACGGCAATCCCGCCGGTGGTGGCGACGGTGCCGGGGCGCTTGTGCCGGACCAGCGTGATCGCCGCCTCCTCGGTCCCGGGGATCCGACGCCGGGCCATCTGGACCACCTCGGTGAGGATGTGCTCCAGGTCGCGGTCGGCCCGCAGCAGATCCGACAGCTCACCCATCACGCCGGTCGGGTCGAACGGATCAACGGTCATCGCGGTCACGCTCGGTACCTTTCCGGCGCCGGACGTGCTCGGTCCGGTCCCGATGATCATACGTGGCGCCCCGGTGCGGCTCCGGTGCCGCGGGACGCTCAGGTCTGGACGGGGGCCGGGAGGTGGGGGGCGAGGTGCTTCTGCAGCTTGTCGACGGCGCTGCCGTGGCTGCTGCCGGCGGTGGACCATCCGCAGGCGCAGGCGCGGTAGGTCGGGGCGCTCATCGGCGGGGTGTCGTCGGCATGGACGACGACGTTTCTGGGTTCAGTGGTCGCAGACATCTTGAATCCTCCGGTGGTCGGCCGTGCCGGGCGGTCCCGGATGGGACCGCCGAGGGGTCGTGTCGGTCGGTGGTGTGACGGGTGGGTGTGGTGGTACGGGTGCACGGCGCCCCCCCACGGTCGCCTCTCGATGGTGGCGGGCGGGAGGGGGCGGTGTCAATACGGACACCTCCGCAATACCCGGGCAACAGGTCCTGACCTGCGGAAACGGAGCCGCCTGTCGGACTCGAACCGACAACCATCTCATTACAAGTGAGGCGCTCTACCAATTGGAGCTAAGGCGGCGGGCTCGGCCCGTCCACCGGTGGCGACGCGGACCGCGTTCTGAGTCTAATGCAGCGACGAGATCCGCAGACGCTGCCCGGGGTGAGCTCGGGAGGCACCTCAGGAACGCCAGGGCTGGCGCCCGAGCTCGACAGCCTCCGACGCCCCGCTGAAGGTGGCCCCGTAGGAGTCGGTGCCCTCCTCGGCGGGGGACGCGTCGGTGCCGTCGGCCCCGTCGTCGAGGGGCTGGCCGTCCTCGTCGAGCATCTCCATCGCACTACCCATCCCCATCAGGTCCGGGTCGAGCAATGCCTGTTCGTCGGGCCGGTGCGCGAGCACGGTGACCAGGTACGACCGGGCCGCGTCCTCCAGCCGGATCTCCTTGCCGGCGGACTCACTGAGGAACCAGCGGTGCTCGAGCACCTCGTGGAAGATCTCGGCGGGCTCCAACTTGTGCAGGAACGCCGCCGGCACCATCTCGATCACCGGTTCGTACACGTCGGCCACCCAGTGCCGGGCCACCGCGTACTCGTCGACGTCGGTACCCGGCATCACAGCGCGAGAGCGGTAGCTGTCCAGGTCGTTGAGGATCCGGCGGGCCTGGTTCTCCTGGACGTTGAGGCCGGTCAGCTCGAAGAGCCGTCGCTTGTGGTGTCCGGCCTCGACCACCTGGGTCTGCATCATGACGTGGGGCCGGCCCTCGATGTCGTTGATGTTGATCTGGGCGATGTCGTAGCCCAGGGTGTTGAGCCGGCGCAGCCGCTGCTCGACCCGCCACCACTCGTCGTCGCCCATGGTCTGGGCGGTGGTCAGCTCGGCCCAGAGGGTCTCGTAGCGGGCCATCACCGACAGCGCGGTGTCCATCGGGTCGACCCCCGCCGGCAGCATCCCGCTCATCTCGAGGTCGAGCAGTTCGCCGGCCAGGTTGGTCTCGGCGATGTCCAGGTCGTGCATCCGCTGGCCGTTGGACAGCTGGTCGCGGAGCTCCCCGGTCTCGGCGTCGACCAGGTAGGCCTGCAGCGCACCGGCGTCCCGGCGGAACAGGGTGTTCGACAGCGAGCAGTCCTTCCAGGCGAAACCGGACAGGTGCAACTTCACCAGCAGCTCCGCGAGTGCGTCGAGCAGCTTGGGCTCGAGATCGGAATCCATCCGTCGCGAGAACAACGCGCGGTAGGGCAGCGAGAACCGCAGGTGTTTGGTCACCAGCGCCGAGTCCAGCGGCTCCCCGTCGGGGGTGGCCCGGTGGGAGACCACGCCGACCGGTGTGACGCAGGGGATCTGCCGCTTGTTGAGCTCGCGGAGCAGCCCGTACTCGGATTCCGCGAGCGCCGGGAAGATCTCCTTGATCGCGTACACGATGCCGCCGATGCGCACGAAGCGGACGATGTGCCGGGAGATGCCGCGCGGGAGCGTGACGGTGAGATCCTTGGGCCAGTCGATCAACGGGGTCGACCACGGGAGGGTCAACAGATCGGTCGGGTCCGGGCCCGAGGAGAACAACATCCGCATCGGATCAGCCTGGCACAGCCCCGGTCGCCGGGCGCGACCGCCCGTGGTCGACCGGGTCCACCGGCTCCCAGGACCCGTCCCGGAACGTGGCGATACCCAGCTCGGCGAACTGCCGCAGCCACCCCTCCATCGGCCAGCGGCCCCAGCGGCGGTGGAAGATCGCCGCGTTGCGCAGGATGGCGTCCCGGTGCCCGACCGGTGGCGACGACGACGGATGGTGCTGGTGGAAGACGTCGGCGCCGCCGACCCAGCGCAGGTTCACGCCGGCCTCGTGGGCGGCCAGCGCGAAGTCGGTGTCCTCGGCGCCGTAGCCGGTGTAGTCCGCACAGAAGCCCCCCAGCATCCGCCAGGTCGGCGCATCGACGGCGAACGACAACGACCAGAACAGCGGCCATGCCGTCGACGGTGCGGTCTCGCCGGGTGGTAGGGCCGGCCGGGCGGGGTGCGGGAGACCCTCCAGAACGGGCGGATCGGTGCGGCTGTGGGCCTCGTCCAGGTAGCGCACCGCACCGCAGTGCAGGGCGGGTTCGGCGGCGGCCCGCAACGAGTCGAGGTACGCACCGAGCGCGTTTCGAGACGGAATGCAGTCGACGTCGAGGAAGACCAGCTGGTCCGCTCCCGCGGCCAGGGCGGCGGCCGCCCCGGAGTTGCGGGCGGCGGCCAGCGGCAGCTCCGCCCCGGCCGGCAGGTCGACCAGATGCAGCTCGGTCCCGGTCCCGGCGAGCGGCCCGGTGCGGGTGGCGGGCAGAGCGTCGGGATCGTCCATCGCGACGACGACGTAGTGGTCCGGGCCGACCGCGGACCGGGCCAGGCCGCGCTGCTGTTCCCGCAGGTGACGGGACCGGCCGTGGACGATGGTGACGACTGCGACGCTCACACCGGGTCCCGGGCGGAGGCCAGATCGTCCAGGTACCGGGCGGCCCGGCCGGCGGCATCGGGGTGCGTCCACCGGCGCCAACCGGTGCCGTCCAGGGTCAGGGCCCGATCGATCAGGGCCGGCCAGCTCGTGGCGGTCGGCCACCCGGTGACCCCGATGGCCGCGCCGGACGCTCCGACCGCGGCGGCGGTGGCCTGCTGCTCGCCGTGCGGCCGGTCGTCGGCGACCACCACGGCGGGGCGCCGGCCGTCGGCCACCTCGGCGACGGCGTTCTGGCCCGCGTGGGTCACCACCACGTCGGCCCACTGCAGGGCCGACCACACGTCGTCGGCGGTGAGCGCGCCGGCGGCCACCCGCCACTCGGTGTCCGGCACCGATCGCGCGGCCTCCAATTGAGTCACGGTCAGTCCGGCTCCGCCGGAGCCCCACAGCACGACGACCCGCCGCGGTCCGTCGTGCTCCGGCCGCGCCGCCACGGCACGTCCGGCGAACCGGGACATCGCCCCGGCGTAGAACGTCTTCGCGTACCAGTCCGCCGGCCAGCCCGCTTCGGGGAAAGCGGCCGACCACGGCGCGAGCAGTGCGTCGGCGGCGTCGTAGGCCATCCGGTGCGGGCGGTCGAGACGGTCTCCGCGCATCGCCATCACCACGGTGGGCACGCCGAGCAGTCGAGCCAGCGTCGCCACCTCCACCGACACGTCGACCACGAACAGGGTGGGGTCATACCGCTCGATCCACGCCGCGATGGCGGCCATCCGCCCCCGGAGTCCGGGGTGGTGGCGGGGCGCCCAGTGCAGGGTCCCACCCGCCTGCGGATCGAGGAACGTCTCACCGGAATCGTCCGCATCGAGGGTGACCCACGGCAACGGCGAACCGTCCGGGGCGGCCAGGGACGACAACACGGTGACCGGGGTGCTCATCCGGGCGGTGATCGCCTGCGTGCGCGTCAGGTGGCCGCGACCCTGGTGGTGGACGTAGTAGCCGATCACGACTCCTGGTGCACCACGTCCCGGTAGACGTCCTCGTAGCCCGACAGCATCGCGTCCAGGCTGAGCCTTCGCACGGCGTGCTCGCGGACGGCGGTCCGATCCAGTCGGCAGGCGTCGTCCATGTCGGCGCGGGCCCGCCAGAGGTCGGCGGGGGTAAGAACGTCACCGGCCGGCGGCGGCAGCAATCGACCGGCGGTCCGGTCGACGATCTCGGGGACGCCGCCGCGGGCGAACGCGACCACCGGGGTGCCGCAGGCCATCGCTTCGGCGACGACCATGCCGAACGGCTCCGGCCAGACGGGGGTGGCCAGGGCGACCGCGCTGGACCCGACCAGAGTGGCCAGCGCGTCCCGGCTGAGGTGCCCGGCGTACCGGATGTCGCCGCCCAGCCGGGGCGCGACCTCGGCGGCGAAGTAGGCCGGATCGCCGATCGGGCCGGCCAGGGTCAGGCCCAAGCCGGCCGCGTGGGCCAGCTCGATGGCCAGGTGTGGCGCCTTCTCGGCGACCAGCCGGCCGGACCAGACGGCGTCGCGGCCACCGGGACCGGGCCGCCAGACGTCGGTGTCGATCCCGTTGTGCACCACCCGCGGGAACAGCAGGGGCGCCCACGACCTGGCTGTCGAGGCGCTGACGGCCACGAAATCGGAGTCGCGGTGGCGACGGGCGCCCAGCACCCGCTCCGACCACGGCAGCGGCGGGGTGTGCAGGGTGGTGATCATCGGATGCGGCAGGGTCGCCGCCTGCTCGACCGGCAGCGAGTACAGCGAGTTGTTGTGGACCAGATCGAACGACCCCAGCAGACCGGCGCGGACGTCGTCCATCAGGGTGTGGAACGCACCCGACTCGGCCGCGCGGACCTCGTCGTTCTCCATGGTGTCGGCCCGCTCGCCGGGGCGGCCGGCGGGCAGCCGGCCGAATTCGTGCCCGACGACGGACGGGTCACTGCCCACGGCCCCGGCGACGAGCACCGAGTGGCCGCGGGCACGGAGTCCGGTGGCCAGCGCCCAGGTGTGCGACTCGAGACCGCCCGCGAAGGGCTCGGCGATCGGGAACCGGAGCGAGGAGATGACAAGGATCTTGAACGACTCCCGATCGACCGTTTCCGCTGCTCCGGGGGTGAGGGATGGCAGCATCGGTCGCCCCGTCTGTCGAAGTGGTGGGTGGCCGCGGTGGTCCGGCGGCATAGACCCTCTACCCAGATGGGCCCCGGACGACGCTCCGGTAGAGGTCACGGTGGGCGGCGGCGATCACCGCCCGCTGCCGCCGCCGGTCCGGTCGGGCCGGTCGGGCGTTCGCGGTACCCGCGTGGACCGCGCGGACGAGGTCGGCGAGCTCGACCCCGCCGCTGCCGCCGGTGCCGGGGAAGCGGAAGGCCGGGTGGCCGTGCTGATCACGGTAGTGGCCGACGTCGGGCACGACAGCGGCGGTGCCGAGGTCGACGCAGGCCTCCAGCCAGCCGGAATGGGTGCCGAAGCGGTACGGCAGCACGCTCAGGTCCAGCGCGGCCAGATGGTCGAACAGCTCGTCGTCGGTGTATCGGTCGTGGGGGACTACCTCGATCCGGGAGTGGCCGGCGTGCTTCGCAGCCCAGCCGCGGAAGGCGCACGCCCGGTCGTCGATGCGCCCCGGCGACATCACCTCCCGGTGGACGTCGACCCGCAGGACCACGTCCGGCAGCTCGGCCAGCAGTGGGACCAGGGCGACCAGGACCGGGAGCGGGTCGATGTTGGCCCGCAGGTTCTTCGCGCTGACCCCGATCACGTACGTCGACGACGGCCCGGTCGACGCTGCCGATCGGTCCAGCGGGACGACGTGCGGATGCGGCACGACGGTGGCGGCTCGGCCCCAACGGTCGGCGATCTCGGCCGCGGCCCCCGGGGTGAGGGTGATCAGCGCGTCGGCGGCCGGCACGAGCACGTCGAGCTGGGCGAGATGGCCGGCGGCGGCGGCGAAGTGCGGGTTGACCAGGTCGTGCACGGTGAACACCAGCGGCTTCCCGGCCGCGCGGAGCTCGGCGGTCCACTGCCGCAGGTGGTCCGGGCTCGCGGCGTCGAAACCGAAATGCAGGTGGACGAGGTCGAAGGTGCGCTGCTGGGCGCCGATCCAGGTTGGCTCGAGCACCGGAGGTGGCCACCACTGACCGGGCAACGGGTCGGTGACGTCGGGGGCGGGATCCGGGAGCCGGACGATCCCGTCGTCGGCGTCCGGGTCGGCCAGGTGCTCGACGTAGGGGTGCGCAGCCGGTACCGACGCCACCCGGATGGTCGGGGGCGTACTCGGCGGGGGCGGCATGGTCACTGCGGTAGTTGTGCCCGGACCGGAACGGGTACAGACCGTGGATGCCCACGATCGACGGCCGGACGCGACACTACGGAACCTTCTACGGCCTGCCTGCGGACGACCCGTCGTCGGACCCGGCGGGGCCGGTCGTCCTGGTGCACGGCAACTGCCAGGCGGAGGCGATCCGGGTGCTGCTGTCCACCGCGCCTGAGTTGGCCGGCCGGACCGTGCGGATGCCGCCCGTGTTCGAGCTGACCACCGAAGACCTGCCCCACCTGGACCGGCTGCTGGCCCGGTGTGACCTGCTGATCAGCCAGCCGGTCGCCGACGACTACCGCGACCTGCCCCTGGGCGCAGCCCAACTCGCCGCCCGGCTGCCGGCGACGGCCCGGGTGATCCGCTGGCCGGTGCTCTACTTCGGCGGATTCCACCCGTGGCAGGTGACCGTGCGGGATCCGCGCGATCCCTCCCGCAACCCGCCGGTCGTGCCCTACCACGACCTCCGCACGCTGGCCGCGGCTGCGGACCGTCCGGTGACCGACGCCGCCTACGACCTCGACGCGCTGCGGTCGCTGGCCGGGGCGTCGCTGGCGGAACTGGTCCGCCGTGAGCAGCGCGACTGTGACGTGGGGGTCTCCGACGTCCTCACCGCACCCGAGGTCGGCGACATGATGACGATCAACCACCCGGGCAACCGGCTGCTCATCGAGCTGGCCCGGCGTCTGCAGGCGGCGGCCGGGTCGTCGGTGACGGCGGCCGACCCGGGGCGGGCGTTGCTCGGGGAGGTGGTCGCGCCGGTCCGCCCGGAGGCCCTCGCCGCGCTCGGGGTCACCGGCGACCCGGTCCCCCGCTGGACCGTCGGTGGGGCGGTGGTCGAACCGGAACTGGTGCACCAGGTCCAGGGGCAGTGGTACCGGGACAATCCGTGGGTGCTGGCGGCCGGGCTGGAGCGGCACCGGGATGCGTTGGCGCTGCTCGGGTGGGGGTGAGCGCGCCCGAGGCGCCGCCGCGGACGGCCGTCAGCTGGTCCGGCGACACCGTGGTGATGGCCTGGTGCGGTCCAGGCGACCACGGCGTCACCGTGTTCGGCCGGGGCCTCTTCGACAGCGCCACGGCGCTCGGCTTCGGCGGTACCTCACTGACGACGAACACGCCCGCCGACCTGATCGACCTGGTCGACCGGGTGCCGTCGACCACCCGGCTGCTGCATCTGCAGGTCAACGACTGGCTGTTCGCCGACGCCGACCTGACCGCCCGGGAGCGGTTGCTGGCGTTCGCCTCTCGGCTGCGGGACCGGGGTGTCGCACTGTCGGTGACGCTGCACGACCTGCCGCATCCAGCGGTGTCCGACGAGCTCTACCGCCGCCGGGTGGCGACCTACGCGGCCGTCGCCGACGTCGCGGCCGGCATCGTGGTGTCGAGCCGGCACGAGGCGCGGCTGCTGGCCGCCGCCGTCCGGGCCGCCGACCCAACCGCGAGAGTGCCTGCGCCGACGGTGATTCCGCTGCCGGTGGTAGCCGGCCCGGTGGGCGGCGACGTGCCGTCGAGGGTCGGTGACCCGCCCGCGGTGGGCGTCTTCGGCTTCCTCTACCCCGGCAAGGGGCACGCCGAGGTGATCGACGAGCTGGCCGGGATCGACCCGGCGGTGCGGGTGCTGGCCGTCGGGCGGGCGTCCACCGGGCACGAGGATCTGCCTGTCGCGTTGTCGGATCGGGCTCGGGCGCACGGGATCGCCTTCACCAGCACGGGGTTCGTGCCCGACGCCGACCTGGACCCGGTGTTGCGGTCGGTGGACGTCCCGGTTGCGCCGGCCGCCGAGGTGTCTGCGTCAGGTTCGATCAACTCCTGGATCGGCGCCGGCCGCCGCCCGCTCACCCTGGCCGGTGCGTACACCCGGGAGTTCGCCGACCGGCATCCCGGGGCCGTCCAGCTCTACGCGCCCGGCGAATTGCGGGCCCGGGTCGCCGCCGCGCTGGCCGAGCCGTCGTCGACCTGGCTGCCGGCCGGGGCGGTCGTCGGCGGTGGGCCCGAGGTGGTGGCCCGGCGCTACCTGGACTGGCTGCAGGCCGTGGCCCGCCGGTGCTGACCGCACCGGTGACCCGCAAGGACGGCCGCTGGATCGTTCCGGGCAACCGTTGGGACCTGGTCGGGCCCGAAACGCCGGAACCGGTCGACGTCAGCGTGGTCATCCCCTACTACGAGGGGCAGCACGGGCTCGATCTCATCCTGGCCGGTCTGGCGCGGCAGACCCATCCACGGTCCCGGCTACAGGTGGTCATCGCCGACGACGGTTCCGCGGTACCTCCGCACCTGCGCGACGTCGGGGTCGACCTGGTGATGGTGCGGCAGGAAGACCTGGGCTTCCGGGCGGCCGCGGCGCGCAACCTCGGTGCCGCGCACGCCGACGGGCAGGTGCTGGTGCTGCTCGACGGCGACACGGTG
>JBDSLP010000028.1:0-13055 GCA_039916325.1 Nakamurella sp.
AGCAGGAAGCTCGCCGAGAAGATCATCGTCACCATCGCGAAATTGCCGGCACCGTTCTGGGCCAGATCCACGATGGACGCCCGCGTGCTGCCCGAGCGGCCACCCCCGCCGTCCCCACCGACCGCGAACGCGACCGCCAGGATCACCGGCAACAGCACCATGAAACCCAATGTCATCTGGGTCCGCCGGCGCTTGAGCTGACGACGGACCTCGACGCCGAACCGCAGTGTGCGTGCCGGCCGGAAACCGACGGCCACCCCCGACGGCTCTGCCGCACCCGGAGCGGGCAGGGACTCCAGGGCGGCGACCGCGGCGTCAGCCGACCGGTCCTGATGGATCGGGCTCATCACGAACCTCCCATTCCGGTGGCACCCACGAGGTCGAGGAAGACGTCCTCGAGGCGGTTCCGAGGCGCCGCCGACACCACTCCGACGCCGGCGGCGACCAGCGCGGCAATCGCCGCGGCGGGCGACTGCCCGGCCAGGTCGGCGTGTACCTGGTTGTCCTGGATCTCGGCGTCGGAGACCCCGTCCATCGATTGCAGGACGTGGCGCGCCCGCTCGGGATCGTCGACGGTGAAGCTCATTTCGCCCGACAAGGCGACCAGCTCGGCCACCGTTCCGGACGCGATGACCTCGCCCTTGTTCACGACGACGACGTCGGTGCAGGTCTGCTCGACCTCGGCCAGCAGGTGCGAGGACACCAGCACCGTCCGTCCGGTGGCGGCGTACCGTCGCAGCACCTCACGCATGGCGTGGATCTGGGGCGGGTCGAGTCCGTTGGTCGGTTCGTCGAGGATGAGGAGGTCGGGCAGCCCGAGCATCGCCTGGGCGATGGCCAGGCGCTGGCGCATTCCCTGTGAGTAGGTCCTGACCCGACGGTTCACCGCAGCGCCGAGCCCGGCGATGGCGAGCGCCTCGTCCAGATGCGCGAGTTCCTTCGGCCGTCCGGTGGCCGCCCAGTACAGGGTGAGGTTGTCCATCCCGGAGAGGTGCGGCAGGAAGCCGGAACCCTCCACGAACGACCCGATCCGCGAGAGGACAGGTGCTCCGGGGACCACCTTCTGACCGAAGACGGTGATCTCGCCGGCACTGGGATTGATCAACCCCATCACCATCCGCAACGAGGTGGTCTTGCCGGCGCCGTTGGGACCCAGCAGTCCGACGACCTGACCGGCCCGGACGTCGAAGCTGACGTCCTTCACCGCGACCACCCCGCCCGGGTACTCCTTGCGCAGACCGGAGATCCGCAGCGGGATCCGGGCCGCGTCAGGATCGGACTGCGGCGTACGAGTACGGACCAGACCGGCGAGGACCAGGGCGATGATCGCCACCAGGACCAGCACGATGAGGCCGATCAGCAGCCCGATCGGGATCTCGGAGGTCGAGATGTTGCCGCCACCGGCGACCGGCATCGTCAGCACGCCGTCCCCGGCCAGACCGACCAGATGCACCGAGGCCTGCGACGGCATGGCGTAACCCTGGTCGGTGCTGGAGACCACCAGTTGGATCGATGATCCGGTATCGACCTGCAGCGCGAACCCGGTCAGGGACACCGGCACCTCGACCGGGACACCCGGGGTGAGCCCGGTGACCCGGATCGGTGAGACCGCGCTACCGGCCAGGGTGCGCACGCCGCTGGCGGACACCTTGTAGAGCTTGAGGAACAGCGTCGCATCGGAAATGGCGGTCGCCGAGGACGAGATCGACGGACCGGCGGTCACCGACAGCGTCGTCGACGCGGAGCCGGTGAGCAGCAGTTGCGAGCTCAGCGGGTCGGAGGTGAAGGTCGCGGACTGGCCCGGGATGTCGAGGCCCAGCGTGGCCAGTGCGGTGGATGCAGTCCCGCCCAGCCCGGGCAGCGACGAGACCGCTGCGGGCGTGCCGCCGGGTGGGTTGACCACCGGCGAGGTGCGACCCTTCAGCGTCACGGCGACGTCAGTGGCGGTGGCGCCGTCGATGCCCGGGTAACCGGCGGCCTGCAGGGTGCGGCTGCGCACCGTGCCGGTATCGGAGATCGCGCCGTCGATGGAGTACCGGAAGCCCAGATCCGGAGTCGGCGACCCGTCCCGCGTGAGGTAGTGGTCGAACCAGCTGTGGATGGCGGCCCGGGTCTGGTTGTCGATCCCGCCGCCGTCGTGACCGCCGGCGAACCAGATCACCGAGACAGGGGCGCCGCCGGCGGCGATGGCCTTGGCGTTGGCGTCGGCTTGGTCGAGGCCGAAGAGGGTGTCGCGCTCACCCTGGATGAGCAGGGTGGGGGCCGTGATGTCACCGACGACCTGGGAGGGCGACGAGCGGTCGAGCAGCGCCTTGAGTTCCGGGCTGAGCTGGCCGGTCTCGGCGACCTGCAGATACGCCGCACACAGGTCGGCGGCGAGCCGACCGCACAGTGCGTCGGCTGCCGTCGGCGATCCCGGGGTGCTCCCGGTGCTCCCGGGCTTCGTGGATGGAGTCGTCGAACCGTCGTTGGCACCGCCCAGTAACCCGCCGAGCGCCCCGCCCGCACCGGCGCCGCCGCTGGCTGCGCCGATCGAGGTGACGAGCACCGAGGTCCAGTACTTCTTGAACACCCCGGACAGGTCGGTGCCGCTGCTGTTTGCCGTCACGGTGCCCTTCGCGTCGGCGAAGTTCGGGAACAGCGCGTCGGACAGGTTGTTCCAGGTGATCAGCGGCACGACCGCGTCGACCCGTGGGTCGATACCCGCCAGCATCAGCGAGAGCGCGCCGCCGTAGGAGCCGCCCATCACCCCGACGCGGGGGTCGTCGGATCCGTCCTGCACGACGAGATCGCCGCGGGTCGCGAGGTAGTCGACCGCGGCCTTACCGTCCTGGATCTCGTACTCGAGGGAGTCCAGGTGGACGTGGCCGGTGGAGGCGCCGAAGCCGCGGGCGGTGTAGGCCAGCACGACATAACCGGCTTCAGCCAGATCCTGGGCGTCGCTGGTGACCGACGCCTTGGTGCCGCCGAGCCCGTGAGCCAGTATGACGGCGGGCGCGGGGGTGGTCGCCGGGAGATACAACGTTGCGTCCAGGGTGACTGTCGCGTCCTCGCCCGCGCCGCCCGGGGCGGTGAACGTCAGGTCCTGGGTCGGGGCCACCGCGGCCGCACTCCGCGGCCAGACGACAACTGCGGTCACCGCGATCAACGCCACGGCCAACCCGATCAGCAGCCCGCGGCGCCGTTTCCACATGCGGTCCAGAGTGCCAGACGGAAACCACAGTTCACTCAGGGTGAACCCGGACGACACCCCTGGCTCCCGTCCCGCTCAAGCAGGCAGCCCACGCGCCCTCACGAATCGACCGGCCGGCGCTGGGTCCGCTTCAGGATCGTCGCACCCATCGCTGCCGCGACGAGACAGGCCGCCGCGCCCATCAGGAGCCCCACCCGGCCGCCGTAGTTCTCACTGACCGCCCCGGCGATGGGCCCGCCGATGGGGGTCGAACCCAGGAACGCGACACTCCACAACGCCATCACCCGGCCGCGCATCTGCGGCGCAGCGGCCAGCTGCAGGGTGCTGTTGCCCTTGGACAGGAACCCGATGCTCACCGCACCGACGAACGCCAGGGCCAGGTACTCCAGCGCCAGGTTCGGGGCCAGCGCGGCGCCGCCGATGACCACGCCGAACGCCACCGCCGAACGGATCATCGCCGTCGTGCCGGTCCGGCCGCGGGCCGCCACCCAGAGTCCGCCGAGGACGGCTCCGGCCCCCATCGCCGCGGTCATGAAACCGTACGTCCGGGAATCACCGCCGAACGTCCCGGTCGCGACCACGGGGAGCACGACCTGGAACTCGTAGGCCAGGCAGCCGACCAGAGCCATCATCAGCAGCGGGACCAGCAGCTCCGGCTGTCGCCGGACGTAGGAGAGCCCTTCACGGAGCTGGCCGCGCGCTCGGAGCACCGGGGCCGACGTGCTGAGTGCGGCCAGGTCCAGCCCGGCCAGCGACGCGACCACCGCCGCGAAACTCACCGCATTCAGCAGGAAACAGACGCCCAGGCCTCCCCAGGCGATGACCAGCCCGGCGACCGCCGGGCCGACCGCCCGGGCCACGTTCACCAGCACCGAGTTCAGGCTGACCGCGTTGCGTAGATTCTTCGGTCCGACCATCTCCAGGATGAAGCTCTGCCGCGCCGGGTTCTCGAAGGCGTTGTTCAGGCCGAGCAGTACTGCGAGCAGGTAGACCTGCCACAGTTCCACCACCCCGGTCACCGTCAGCACGCCCAGGACCAGCGCCAACACACCCATCGCAGCCTGCAGCCGCATCATCAGTCGGCGTTTGTCCCACCGATCGGCGACGACTCCGGCGTACGGACCGAGGAGCAGTACCGGCAGGGTCTGCAGTGCCACGAGCACACCGATCGCGGTGCCTGAACCGGTCAGCTGGAGGACGAGCCAGCCCTGGGCGACGGTCTGCATCCAGGTGCCGACCAGCGACACCGCCTGTCCGCCGACGTAGCGCCGGAAGTTCGGGATGGCCAGTGCGGAGAACGTGTCGTGGCGGAAGTCCCGGAGCCGGGCGGGGAGGCCGGCGGTCACCAGCCGCGCTCGCGCCACTCCGCCAGGTGAGGGCGTTCGGCTCCGAGGGTGGTGTCGTCACCGTGGCCCGGATACACCCAGGTGTCGTCCGGGAGGACCCCGAAGACGCGCTGCTCGAGATCGTCGATCAGCGTGGTGAATCGGCCGGGGGAGCTGGTCTTGCCGGGACCACCGGGGAAGAGGGAGTCCCCGGTGAACAGGTGCGCGGCGCCCGCGGGCTCGCGGTACAACACCGACAGCGAGCCGGGGGTGTGGCCGCGCAGGTGGATGAACTCGATCGGGCAGTCACCGACCGCGTACCCGGTGCCCTGCTCGGGGAAGACGTCCGTGGCCACCGGGAGCGCACCGGCGTCGTCGCGGTGGGCGAGCAGGGTTGCGCCGGACCGGTCGGCGATCGCCTCGAGCGCCTGCCAGTGGTCGGCGTGCTGGTGTGTGGTCACGATGGCACCAAGGCGGGGACCGCCGGGACCGAGGTCCAGCACGTCGGTCAACCGCCCGGGTTCGGCGGCCGCATCGATCAGCAGGGCGTCGCCGGTGCTGCGGCAGACCAGCAGATAAGCGTTGTTGTCCATCGGTCCCACGGACAGTTTGGTGATGCTGAGGTGCTCGAGGGTGCGGGTCGAGGACTTGCCGCCCGGATCGACGTGACCGCTGTATTCCGACATGCCGATCACTGTAGTGAGGCCCTCCGATGGTGTCGTTCGGTCCGCCGCCGGGCCGGTTGCCGGCCGTCGGCAGGCAGCTGTGCGACGACTCACATCTCCGCCGCCTACGCCCGCGGCGAAACCGGTGCGACCTGACCGGGCGTAGGGCGGGCGGCCGGGACGCTCCCCGAGGCGCGTCGCTGACCTGCAACAACGACCCGATGACCGCAGACGCCGACCGGAGCTGCTGCGGACCGGCCGAGGTGGGTACCTCCACCACCGACCCGATTCGGCCCGCCCGTGTCGTTCGGTACCCCGATCCCGCGTCATCCGACCCCCGTCGACCGCCCGCCGGAGCCACCGCCGGCATCGGCCCAAGGTCACTGTCGGTGCCGCCGCCTACCATGGGAACCCGTGATGGAACGTCTGATCGTCCGTGGTGCCCGCGAACACAACCTGCGCAATGTCGACCTCGATCTGCCGCGTGACGCGCTGATCGTTTTCACCGGCCTGTCCGGATCCGGGAAGTCGTCGCTGGCCTTCGACACGATCTTCGCCGAGGGGCAGCGGCGGTACGTGGAGTCGTTGTCGTCCTACGCGCGACAGTTCCTGGGCCAGATGGACAAGCCCGACGTCGACTTCATCGAGGGACTCTCGCCCGCGGTGTCGATCGATCAGAAGTCGACCTCCCGCAACCCGCGGTCGACGGTCGGCACGATCACCGAGATCTACGATTACCTGCGCCTGCTGTTCGCGCGCATCGGCCGCCCGCACTGCCCGACCTGCGGCGAACTGGTCACCAAGCAGACTCCGCAGGCCATCGTGGACCGGGTCCTCGAGATGCCCGACAGCACGCGCTTCCAGGTCCTCGCCCCCGTCGTCCGCGACCGGAAGGGCGAGTTCGTCGACCTGTTGTCGTCGCTGACCAGCCAGGGCTACTCCCGCGTCCGGGTGGATGGTGCGGTCACCCTGATCGCCGACGTGCCCGCGCTGAAGAAGCAGGAGAAGCATTCCATCGAGGTCGTCATCGACCGACTGACCGCCAAGATGACGGCCCGCCAACGCATCACCGACTCCGTCGAGACGGCCCTCCGGCTGGCCGAGGGCATCGTCATCATCGAGTTTGTCGACCTCCCCGAGGACGATCCGCAGCGGCAACGCCGCTATTCGGAGAAGATGGCCTGCCCGAACGACCATCCGCTGGCGCTGGACGAACTCGAGCCTCGTTCGTTCTCGTTCAACTCCCCTTTCGGGGCCTGCCCGGAGTGCGCCGGTCTCGGCATCCGGATGGAGGTCGACCCCGAGCTCGTCGTCCCCGACGTCGAGTTGACGCTGCGTCAGGGGGCCGTCCATCCGTGGTCCGGCGGTCAGACCAGCGAGTACTTCGGTCGCCTCCTCGAGGGGCTGGGCACCGCGATGGGCTTCTCCGTGGACACACCGTGGCAACGGCTGCCGGAGAAGGCTCGTCTCGCGGTGCTCAAGGGATCCAAGGATCAGGTCCACGTCAGCTACAAGAACCGCTACGGCCGGCAGCGGTCGTACTACTCGGAGTACGAGGGGGTCATTCCGTTCCTCGAGCGGCGGGCCGCCCAGACCGAGTCCGACTACTCGCGGGAGAAGTACGAGGGCTACATGCGGGAGGTGCCCTGCCCGCGCTGCAAGGGCAGCCGGCTGCGGCCGGAGATCCTCGCCGTCACCGTCCAGGCCCGCCACGACGACGACATCCGCGAGGTCAACCTCGCCGAGATTTCGTCCATGTCCATCGGTGAGGCGGCGACTTTCTTCCCGAGCCTGGTCCTCGGCGACCGCGACCGGATGATCGCGGACCCGGTGCTCAAGGAGGTCGGTGCCCGGCTGGGCTTCCTGCTCGACGTCGGCCTCGAGTACTTGTCGCTGTCCCGGCCGGCCGCGACTTTGTCCGGCGGCGAGGCGCAGCGCATCCGGCTGGCCACCCAGATCGGGTCCGGGCTGGTGGGCGTGCTGTACGTACTGGACGAGCCGTCCATCGGCCTGCACCAGCGGGACAACCACCGACTCATCCAGACGTTGACCCGGTTGCGCGATCTCGGCAACACGCTGATCGTGGTCGAGCACGACGAGGACACCATCCGAATCGCCGACTGGGTCGTCGACATCGGGCCGGGCGCCGGCGAGCACGGTGGCAACGTGGTGGTCAGTGGGTCCGTCGCTGATCTGGAGGCGTCGGAGGAGTCGCTGACCGGCGCTTACATCTCCGGTCGGCGGGAGATCGCGGTACCGACCACCAGGAGGGCCATCGACAAGGACCGGATGCTGACGGTCGTGGGGGCCAAGGAGAACAACCTGCAGAACGTGACCGTCGGGTTCCCGCTGGGGACCCTGATGGCGGTCACCGGGGTCTCCGGCTCGGGCAAGTCGACCCTCGTCAACGACATTCTGCATGCAGTGCTGGCCAATCGGATCAACGGCGCCCGGATGATCCCGGGCCGACACGTCCGGGTCACCGGGCTGGACCTGGTCGACAAGGTCGTCGGCGTCGACCAGTCGCCGATCGGCCGCACCCCGCGGTCCAACCCGGCCACCTACACCGGCGTGTTCGACCACGTCCGCAAGCTGTTCACCGCCACCACCGAGGCAAAGGTGCGGGGCTACCAGCAGGGCCGGTTCTCCTTCAACGTCAAGGGCGGTCGCTGCGAGGCGTGCGCCGGCGACGGCACCCTGAAGATCGAGATGAACTTCCTGCCGGACATCTACGTCCCGTGCGAGGTGTGCAAGGGCGCCCGGTTCAACCGGGAGACCCTCGAGGTGCACTACAAGGGCAAGAACATCGCCGACGTGTTGCACATGACGATCGAGGAGGCGGAGGTCTTCTTCGAGGCCATCGGGCCGATCCACCGTCACCTCAAGACGCTCGTCGAGGTCGGCCTGGGTTACGTCCGGCTCGGACAGCCGGCGACGACGCTGTCCGGTGGCGAGGCGCAACGGGTGAAGCTGGCGGCCGAGTTGCAGAAGCGCTCCACCGGCCGCACGGTCTACGTTCTCGACGAACCGACGACCGGTCTGCATTTCGCCGATGTGGAGAAGCTGCTGGGGGTGATCAACGGGCTGGTCGACAAGGGCAACACGGTGATCGTCATCGAGCACAACCTGGACGTGATCAAGACTGCGGACTGGATCATCGACATGGGTCCGGAGGGTGGTTCGGGCGGCGGCAAGGTGATGGCCGAGGGCACCCCGGAGACGATCGCCCAGACGGTCGGTTCGCACACCGGCACCTTCCTGCGTCCGGTGCTCCGCGGTCGGGAGCCCAGCGCCGGTGGCCGCAAGCTGGCCGCCAAGAAGCCGCGTCTGGCCGATTCCTCGGCCACCAAGGTGGCGGACCGGGCCCGCGCGAAGGCGGCCCGCCTCGTCTGAGTGCGCGCCCTCCCCTGACCGCTCGGCTTCCGACCGGCTCCTCACCACTCGGGGCCCGGGGGAACCCCGTCACCACCTGTCTGACCGCGTCACCCCCGTTCGGCCGTGCACAGCCGGACCGGGCCGCGGACCCACCGGAGTCTGGGAGAATCGGGTCCCGTGAAGACCTTCGACTCGTTGTTCGCCGAGCTGCTGAACCGTGCGGCCACCCGGCCGGCGGATTCCGGCACCGTCGCCGCACTCGACGCGGGCGTGCACGCGCAGGGCAAGAAGCTGATCGAGGAGGCCGGCGAGGTGTGGCTGGCCGCTGAGCACGAGGGCGACGATGCGCTCGCGCTGGAGATCTCGCAGCTGATCTACCGGGCCCAGGTGATCATGGTCGGTCGGGGGATTTCGTTGGAGCAGGTCTACCGACATCTGTAGCGGCGCCCCGGTTCCGGCCACATCCCGGGCCCACCGGCCGCACTGCCCACCGCCCTGTCCCGCACCGCCCGCCGTCCTGTCCCGCACCGCCCGCCGCACTCCGCATCTCCGTAGCCCCGCCCGCCCCCGCGCCCACGCGCGACTCACGTGACGAACCCGCCCGGCCGTCGGGTGATCGCCGGGCGACCCGACGAAAGGAACCACCATGCTGCGCCTGGCCGTGCCCAACAAGGGCACCCTGAGTGAGCCCGCCTCCGCGATGCTGCGTGAGGCCGGCTACCGGCAACGCACCGACGCCCGTGACCTGACGGTCATCGACATCGCCAACGACGTCGAGTTCTTCTTCCTCCGCCCCAAGGACATCGCGATCTACGTCGGTTCCGGCGAACTCGACCTCGGCCTCACCGGCCGTGATCTGGCCGCCGAGTCGCAGGCCCCGGTCCGGGAGGAGCTCGGACTGGGGTTCGGCCACTCGACGTTCCGCTACGCCGCCCCCGGCGGGCGCGAATGGTCGGTCCAGGATCTGTACGGCGTCCGCATCGCCACCGCGTATCCGCACCTGGTCCGGGCCGACCTGGCCGCCCACGGTGTGACCGCCGACGTCATCCGGCTCGACGGTGCTGTCGAGATCTCCATCCAGCTCGGGGTGGCCGACGCCATCGCCGATGTCGTCGGTTCCGGCCGGACTCTGCGTCAACACGGCTTGGCCGCCTTCGGTGAGACCATCTGCAGCTCCGAGGCGGTGGTCATCGCCCAGTCCGAGCGGGAGATCAGCCCGGCCGCCCGGCAGGTCGTCAACCGACTCCGCGGAGTCGTGCTGGCTCAGCAGTACCTGATGCTCGACTACGACTGCCCGCGCGACCTGCTCGACCGGGCCGTCCAACTTACCCCCGGTCTGGAGTCACCGACCGTGGCATCCCTGGCCGACCCGGCCTGGGCCGCCGTCCGGGCGATGGTCCCTCGTCATGACGCCAATCCGGTGATGGATGCACTGTCGGACCTCGGCGCGAAGGCCATTCTGGCCTCGGACATCAGGTCCTGCCGCCTCTGACGGTCCGGTCACCGGGAACGACCACCCGACGTCACTTCGCGGCCCGCGACAATGCCGGCTGTGCGCCCGATGGCCCCTGACGTGCCGACCCGCAGCCGGGCGACCGATAAGCTCGCAGGAATGAGCGGACCCGGGGCGGCGTACGCCCGGTGGACGCGGGGGTTCGCGGTCGGGCGACTGCTCGGTGTGCCCGTTTCGGTCACGCCGTCGTGGTTCCTCTCGGTGCTGGTTATCGCGCTGATGGCCGGGCCTGTCGTCGGCGGCCTGGCCCCGTCGCTGTCCGATGTCGGCGCCTATCTGATCGCGGTGCTGCTCGCCGGTCTGCTGGGTCTGAGCGTGCTCCTGCACGAGCTCGGCCATTGCGTGATGGCCCGGCGTTTCGGGCTTGGCGTGGTCCGGGTCCAGCTGTTCCTGCTCGGCGGGGTCAGCGAGATCGACCGGGTTCCACGGACCGCCCGCGAGGAGGCCGTGGTTGCCGGCGCCGGGCCGGTGGTGTCGGCGGCGCTCACGCTGGTCTTCGTCGGGCTCGCCACCCTGCCCGAGCCGTACACGGTGGCCTGGCTGATCGCTGTCGAGATGGCGGTGGCCAACGGCATCATCACCGTCTTCAACCTGCTGCCCGCCCTGCCGCTGGACGGTGGACGGGTGCTGCGGGCCGGGATCTGGCAGCGTTCCGGACGCCGTCGCACCGGTACCCGGGCGGGCGTCGTCGGCGGCTACCTGATCGGTCTGGTGCTTTTCGGTGGGGGGGTCTACCGGCTCGTCGACGGATCGCGGCCGGCTCTCGTGCAGGGTCTGATCGCCGTCGCGATGGCGCTGTACATCGTCGTCGGGGCGCGGGACGAGCAGTCCGACCGGGAGCCCCGCGGGTGGCCGGCCGATTTCGAGCCGTCGAGTGTGGCCCGGCCGATGGTGCGGTTGCCGGCGGAGACGCCGGTCGCGCTGGCGCTGGCGTCGGCCGGGGACCGTGAGGTCCTGCTGTTCGGCACCGACGGTGTCATCGAGGCGATTCTGGATCCGCCGGCGGCCCGTTCGTTGGCGGCCCGGGTACCGACGGCTCCCGCGTCACGGGCCGGACAGCGGGTCGGGCCCGACACGGTGGTCCTCTTCAGCGACGGCAGCGCCGAGATCTCGGCGCAGCTGCGATCGGTCCCCGCCCTGTACTTCCTGCTGATTGGTCAAGACGGCCAGCCGCAGGGTGTACTTCGACGCGAGGATTTCCCGGCCTGACCGCAGGGGCCCTGGAACCGCACCACATCGAGAAGAGCAGGAGGACTGTGACATGGCGGCGTTCGAAGCCGGCGACCGGGTGCAGTTGACCGATCCGAAGGGCCGCAAGTACACGGTGGTGTTGGAGGCGGGGGCGACTTATCACACGCACCGCGGGGCCCTGCTGCACGACGACCTGATCGGTCGGCCCGAAGGCAGCGTGGTGGTCTCTGCGGCCGGGACGAGCTATCTGGCGCTGCGGCCGCTGCTCACCGACTACGTGCTGTCGATGCCGCGCGGGGCGGCGGTGATCTACCCCAAGGACTCCGCTCAGATCCTTGCATGGGGTGACATCTTCCCGGGCGCAAGGGTTCTCGAGGCTGGTGCGGGCTCCGGTGCGCTGACCTGTTCGCTGCTACGGGCTGTCGGACCGGACGGCGAGGTGATCTCCTACGAGGTGCGCGAGGACCATGCCGTGCACGCCGAGCGCAATGTGGACAAGTTCTACGGGCGGCGGCCGGCCAACTGGTCGTTGCGCATCGGCGACGCGGCCACCCACCGGGGTGAGGTCGACCGGATCGTGCTGGACATGGCCGAGCCGTGGGAGATGCTGCCGATGGTGGCGGCCAACCTCATTCCCGGCGGCGTCCTGACGGTGTACGTATCCAGCACCACCCAGCTGTCCCGGATGGCCGAGGAGATCCGTGCGGACACCGGTTACACCGAGCCGTACGGCTGGGAGACCATGCAACGCGGCTGGCACTTGGTCGGCGCCGCCGTGCGTCCCGAACACCGGATGATCGGGCACACTGCGTTCCTGCTCACCGCCCGCCGACTCGCGCCGGGCGTCGTCGCGCCGAAACCGCAGCGGCGCACCACGGCCACCGGCACCGACCACCCGACCAGCCGGACCGCGGCCATCGCAGCGGCCGCGGCAGCCGCGCTCCCGTGGGACGACACGGCGGCACCGGAGTCGACCGAGCCGGCCTGACCGGCGTTGCCCTGCGTCACCGTCCACGGGAGTCCCGATGGCAGCCGGGGTTTCGAAGTTCACCGCGGTGCGCGGTGGGTTCACCGGATGTGCAGGCGCCGCACGCATCACAGTCGGGACGCACAGGCCCACAGGTAGGGTGATGAGGCGGCCAGTGCTCCGTGTCGCCAGGTGAAGGGGGCCCCGATGCCCGATTTGGGACCAGCTGGGTCACAGCACGATGCGACCCAGGCAAACACCGACGAGTTGCGTGCACATCTGCGCGCACTCAACGAGGAACTCACAGTGGCCCGCCGTCGGCTGGCCAGCTCCACCTCCGATACGCGTCCGTTCGAACGCCGACTGAACGAGGCGCAGGCCCAGGTCGAGGCGTTGGCCGAGCGGAACGAGAAGCTCGTCACGACCCTGCGCGATGCCCGCGGTCAGCTCCTCCAACTCAAGGAGGAGGTGGATCGGCTCGCCCAGCCGCCCAGCGGTTACGGCGTCTTCATCGAGAGTGGCCCGGAAGGGACGGTCGAGGTCTACACCTCCGGCCGTCGGATGCGGCTTGCCGCGTCCCCGTCGGTCACCGTCGCCGAGCTGACGCCCGGCCAGCAGCTGCGCCTGAACGAGGCGTTGACCGTGGTGGAGAGCGGCGCGTTCGAGCTGGTCGGTGAGGTCAGCAGTCTGCGTGAGGTACTCAGTGGCAACCGCGCGTTGGTCGTCGGCCACGCCGACGAGGAGCGGGTCGTACGGCTCGCCTCACCCCTGCTCATGGAGACGCTGAAGCCCGGCGACTCCCTCCTGGTGGACTCCAAGGCCGGCT
>JBDSLP010000029.1:0-9510 GCA_039916325.1 Nakamurella sp.
ACCGCCGCAGCCTCTGACGGTGGGCCGGCTCGTCCGGGCCCCGGTGGATGCCGCCCTGCCGGAATTGGCCTGGACCGGATGCGCCGCGCTGACCGCGGACCCGTCGTACGTGGGCTCGATCCGCGATGCCGCGTTCACTCCGCGTCCGACGGCGGGCATCCGCCCCGCCGCGGTGTCGGTGTGCCTGACCGCCACCGACTCCGGTATGACGTTCGGGTCGTGCTCCCAGCCGCACAACGCCGAGCTGATCGGCTCCATCGCGCTGAGTCAGCAGATGATGTTCGACCGGTCGGTCACCGTCGACCGCACTACGGACCAGATCACGCGGGGCTGCATCGATCTCGCCGCCGGCCGGCTCGAACGGACTGACCCGACCTTCGGCGGCACCCTCGAGGTCGTCGCCGAATCCGTGTGGCAACGGTCCCTGCGGAATCCGAAGCCGACCACGTCGGCCTGGCTGATCCCGGACTGCCTGATCCGGGTGGTCGGTGGCGGCACCCTGACCGGCAGCCTCGTCGAATGGGGCGAACAACCACTCTCGCTGGCGCGCTGATCCTGGCCCGGTCACCGGCCTGTCGGCCGGTCTTCCGCCAGGTTCGAACCGTCGGGCCGGGCACCTGAGACGGTGCCCTGGGACGGCGCCTTGTGACGGAATGAGACGGTCAGGCGGCTGGCGGGGCGGTCGTCCCGCGGACCACCAGCCGCGGCTCGACGAACTCGTGCCGGGCCACGGTGCCGGAACGGTTGATCTGGTCCAGCAGCATCCGGGCCGCCATCGCCCCCTGCTCGCGGACGGGCTGCCAGACGGTGGTCAGGTCGAACAGGTAGGCGAGGTCGTGGTCGTCGACTCCGATGACCGAGAGGTCTTCGGGAACACGGAGTCCCAGCTCGGCGGCGTGGTGCAGGATGCCCATCGCGACCTCGTCGCCGACCGCGAACACCGCCGTGGGCCGCGGGACCCGCCCCGCCTCGACGTTGGCCCAGAGGTGACGGAAGCTCTCGGTGCCACCCTGGGTGGAGAATCCGGTGGTTTCGACGAGCCGCTCGTCGACGTCGATGCCGGCGGCGTGCAGAGCCAGACGGTAGCCGGTCAGCCGGTCCTCGGCGGCGGTGAAGCCGTACATCTGGTCAGGATCACGACCCAGATAGGCGATCGTCCGGTGACCGAGCCCGAGCAGGTGCTGAACGGCCATCCGGCCGACACCGATGTCGTCGACGGACACCGCCGAGAGGTTGGCGTAGTGGCTCCCGAGGGTGACGACCGGGACCCGGAAATCGGCGAACTGCGAGGCCGACAGCGGCACGTTGACCGCGATGACACCGTCCACCCGCTTGTGGATGGACCGCAGGTTGATCCGGTGCACGTCAGCACTGACGCCCAGGGTGGCCGGGTAGAGCAACAGGTCGTAGGTGCGGGACAGGACGGCCGACTGGACCCCTTCGACCGCCGCCGCGAAGAACCAGCGGGAGAACCAGGGCGAGATGACCCCGATCGCGCCGGCCCGTCCGGTGGACAGGCTGGCCGCGCTCGGCGAGGCCACGTACCCGAGTTGCTCGGCCGCGGCGCGCACCGACACCCGGGTGGCCGCGGCCACTCCGGGGATATCCCGGAGTGCCCGCGACACCGTCGCCGGTGACACGCCCGCGAGGGCGGCCACTTCGGCGATTCCGATCGACTCCATCGTCGACGGGCGGATGGTCGAGCTCAGCGCAGCGGCCGACCCGCCATCATCCCTTGACACCACCGGCCAGCAGCCCTCGCACGAAGTAGCGCTGCAGGCTCAGGAAGACCACGAGCGGAACGATGATCGAGATGAACGCGCCGGAGGACAGTAGCTCCCACTGCGTTCCCTTGGTGCCCGAGAGCTCGGCCACGGCCGCGGTGAGCGGCTTGAGGTTCGGGCTCGGGGCGAAGACCAGCGCCACCAGGAGGTCGTTCCAGACCCAGAGGAACTGGAAGATCCCGAACGCCGCGATCGCCGGGATCAGCAGCGGCATCAGCACGACGAAGAAGATCTTCACGTGCCCGGCGCCGTCGACCCGGGCGGCCTCGATGATGGAACGCGGGATCTCGGTCATGAAGTTGTGCAGCAGGAAGATCGCCAGCGGCAGACCGAAGATGGTGTGCGAGATCCAGACCGGCCAGAACGAATTCTGCAGGTTCAGGTTGACGAAGATGGTCTGCAGCGGAATGAGCGTGACCTGGATGGGCACGATCTGCAGGGCGAAGACCGCCACGAACAGGATGTTGCGGCCCTTGAACGGGATCCACGCGAACGCGTACGCCGCCAGCAGGGCCAGGCTGATCGGGATGATCACGGCCGGCAGGGTGATGACGAAGGTGTTGAGGAAGAAGCTGGCCAGCCCACCGTTACTGCTGGACAGCGCTCCCTGGTAGTTGTCCAGCGTGACGTGGAAGTTGGTGAACCACATCCACCAGCCGGTGTCGCGCAGGTCGGCGACCGGGCGGAACGAGGTGATGAACAGACCCAGGGTCGGGATCGACCACAGGATGGCCAGCACGATCGCGACGCCGGAGGCGAACGGCGACGACAGCTTGGTCTTCGCGTCCTGGGCCCGCATCTGGGCCTTGAGCTTCCGGGCGGAGACCGGCTGCTCGTCGACAGCCTCGATGCGGGGCGGGATCACTCCAGAACCGGCGGTCATCGCATTTCCTCCGAAAGCCGCATCTGACGCACGTTGTACATGATGACGGGGATGATGATGATGAACAGAATGACCGCAAGGGCGGCACCGATGCCCTGGCCGGCGTCACCCTGACGGAAGGTCTGGGTGTAGAACTCGTTGGCCACGACCGAGGTGTTGAAGTTTCCACCGGTCATGGTGCGCACGACGTCGAACGCCTTGAGCGAGCCCATGGCGATGGTGGTCAACACGACGACCACGGACGGCCGGATGCTGGGCACGGTCACCTTGGTGAACAGCTTCATGCCGGTCGCGCCGTCGAGCTGGGCGGCCTCGATGATGTCGTCCGGGACGGCCTTGATAGCAGCGGACAGCACGGTCATCGCGAACCCGGCCTGGATCCACACCATCACGATGATGAGGAAGAAGGTGTTCCACGGATCGGCCTGTAGGAACTGGATCGGGTCGAGCCCGAGCCAGGTCAGGATCTGGTTGGCCAGGCCGGTCTGGGTGGTGCCCGCCTGGCGGAAGTCGTAGACGAACTTCCAGATGATGGACGCGCCGACCATGGAGATGGCCATCGGCAGGAAGACCAGCGCCTTGGCGGCCTTCTCGAATCGGGTCCGGTCCACGAGCACCGCATAGGCCAGGCCGAAGCTGGTGGCCAGCAGCGGGACAAGGACGACCCACGCCACCGTGTTGAGCAGGACCCGCTGGAAGCCTTCCTCGGAGAAGATCCGGGAGTAGTTGTCCAAACCGAAGACGTTCTTGGTCGTCACCTTGCCGCTGACCAGGATTCGCTTGCCGTCCGGGCCGAGGACGTTCTCGATCTTCTGGAACGACCGGACCACCGTCCCGACGGCCGGGTACAGCAGACCACCGGCGAGGGCGATGGTGACCGGACCGAGGAACCCGAACACCACGACCCAGTTGGGGATCTTGGGTCGGTCGATGGCCCAGAGGATCAAGCCGACGATTGCCACGAAAATCAGAATTGCGACCACCATGATCAGCAACTTCTCACCGATCGAGGTGGGGCTCATGAACCAGTGCACCTGTGACGCCCCTTTCTCGAATTCGACTGCGAAACGAAGTGGGGGCGGCCCCCGACTGCTTGCCGGGAGCCGCCCCTGCTTCAGCGGACTAGTGGAACAACATCACTGGTTGGGCCAGGCGTTGTCGATGTTGGCCAGCGTGGTCGCGTCGTCCTGACCGGTGATCCACGCGGTGAACTGCTTCCACTCGGCGTCCGCGCCGACGGCTGCCGGCATCAGGTCGGAGGCGTCGAAGCGGAAGGTGGCCTTCGGATCCTGCAGCGTCTTGAGGGCTTCCTTCTGCACGACGACAGGGACGTTGGCCGGGTCCAGGCCGCGGTTCGCCGAGATGTAGTTACCGGCCTTGGCCCGGGTGTTCGCGTACTCCGGGGTGGTCAGGTAGTACATCAGAGCGTTGATCTGGTCGTTGTCGCGGAACGCCGCGGTGAAGGTGCCGCCGCCCAGAACCGTCTGCCCGAAGTCCTCGGTGATCGGCGGGAAGTAGAAGGCGTTGATGTCGCCGTCTGCGCCGATCTTGATGCTCGCGTCGTAGTTCGAGCCGAAGTTCGCGGCCTGTCGGGTCATCGAGCAGGTGCCGTCCAGGATCTTGGTCGACGGCGCGTTGAAGTTCGTGGACGCGATCGAGCTGACGTCACCGAAGCCGGCGTTGACCATTTCCGGGTTCTTGATGACCTTGGCCATCTCGGCGGTGGCCTTGGCGATCGGCTCGTCGGAGAACTTCACGTCGTGGCTGACCCACTGGTCGTAGACGTCGGGCCCGGCGGTACGCAGCACGTACTCCTCGAGCCAGTCGGTGATCTGCCAGCCGGTGGCCTCACCGGACTCGATGCCGATGCACCAGGGCTTCTCGCCGGCGGCGACGATCTTGGCCTGCAGGTCCTGCAGCTCCTGCCAGTTGGTCGGAACCGTGTAGCCCTTCGCCGCGAACGTCTTGGGCGAGTACCAGACCAGTGACTTGAAGTCGGCGTTGTTGGGAACACCGAGGAACTGGTCGTTGATGGTGCCGTAGTTGGTCCAGTCCGCCGGGAAGTACTTCTTCGCGTTGGCAGCCACCTCGTCCTTCAGCGGGAGCATGGCACCCGAGGACTCCTGCACCTGCTGCATCAGACCCGGCTGCGGGAAGACCGCGACGTCGGGCGGGTTGCCCGACGAGACGCGGACGCCGATCTGTGCCTCGAACTCCTTGGAGCCCTCGTAGTTCACGGTCGCACCGGTGCACTCGGTGAACGACTTGAAGGTCTCGATGTAGGGGGTGTCCTCAGGCGCGGTGATCACCGTGTAGAGGTTCACCGCCTTGCCCTGGGTGTCCGGGTAGAGACCCTTGACGGTGTCGCACCACCCGGAGTCGGCACCGACGGGCGCGTCGCTGGACGACGTCGCCGAGCCGGTCGCACCGTCACTGGACGACGCGGAGCTCGAGCTTGCCGACGATGACGAGGTCGAGGTCGTGGTGGAGCTGGCGGTGGTGGTTCCTGAACTACCGCAGGCCGCCAGGAACAGCGACAACGCGCTGACTCCAGCGACTGCGGTGATGGTCTTACGAGCAGATGTACGTGACACCCGGCAGCCTCCCGGTCTCATGGTCCCATGTGAGGGCCCTCACAACGATGTGAACCTCATGTATGAAAGCGCTTGCGAAGCCGGTTGGCAAGCCCAGATCCCCGACTGACGGATAACGATCGCGTAAACCTGCTCGACCCGAGAGAGGTTGTCCGCGCTCACGCGGTGTGGTCTGTCGTGCCGCCGTCCGGGTGGGTGTGGCGCGTGAATCACGCTGAGTCCTGACGTTTTTGCTGGTCTGCACGGGTGGTGACCCACCTGTGTTGCCAGGTGTCCCGCTGCCGGGAGGTGTCTAGAGTCGAATGGATGCGGATCCTGTCGATCCAGTCCTCGGTCGCGTACGGCTACGTCGGGAACAGCGCAGCGACGTTCCCTTTGCAACGACTCGGTCACGAGGTCTGGCCCGTTCTCACGGTGCACTTCTCCAACCACACCGGCTACGGCAACTGGCGGGGGGCCGTTCTCGATCCCGGCGTCGTCGGTGAGGTCATCGACGGCATCGCCGACCGCGGAGTCCTCGGAACCGCCGATGCGGTGCTCACCGGCTATCAGGGGTCGACCGGCGTGTCCGCCGTGGTCCTCGACGCGGTGGCCCGGGTCCGGGCGTTAAACCCGGCGGCGGTGTATTGCTGCGACCCGGTGATGGGCGACGTCGGCCGGGGGTTCTTCGTGGCCCCCGGAATCCCCGAGCTGATCCGGGACACGGTGGTCCCGGTGGCCGACATCGTCACCCCGAACGCGTTCGAGTTGGCCTACCTGGCCGGGCTCCCGGGCTCGCCGGGCGAGCAACCGGAGGGAGGCTTCGACGCGGCGGCCGGCTCGGCGCCGGTCTTCGATCCGTCGCGGTACGACCCGACTCCGTTTGCGAGCTCGGCCGCCGTCGTCGCCGCGGCCGAGGTCGTCCGGGCCAAGGGCCCGCGGACCGTCCTGGTCACGTCGGTCGAGTACCCCGCGCTGGACGGCCGGATCGGGATGATCGCGGTCGGCGAGGCCGGCGCGTTGGAGGTCAGCACGCCACGACTGCCGATCTCGGTCAACGGGGCGGGCGACGTCACCGCCGCGCTGTTCCTCGCCCACCTGATGACGGTCGGCCTCGAAAGCGCACTGGCCCGGACCGCGTCCACGGTGTACGCGATCCTGCAGGAGACGGTCCGTGCCGGAGCCCGCGAGATCAGGCTCGTCGCCGCCCAGCAGTCGATCGCCGAGCCGGCGTGCGAGTTCGAGGTACGCCGGATCGGCTGAGCCCCAGTTCCCGCATGGTCAGATCAGCCCGAAGACGACCTCCACGCTGACGTCGGTCGCCGACTCTCCCGGGGCCACCGCCATTTCCGCAGACATCGCCATCGCTCGTTTCCCGACCGGTAGCGGCCCGCCCCCGCCCGGTGACTCGCTCACCGAGAGCACCGGTCCGAGCTCCCTGAGCGCCAGCCGCGCATAGTCAGCGGCTTTGCGGTGGGCGTCGGCCATCGCCAGCTCGCGGGCCTGCGACAGGTACGGCGTGGTGTCCCCGGTCCTGAACGAGATGCCGTCGAAGCGGACCCCTTCGATGCCGGTCATGGCCAGGTCGCCGAGCAGTCGCGGCACGCCGGCGAGGCCCTCGGTGACGGCGATCAGGTGCTGGCCGGACACGTACCCGAGGACCACCTCGCGACCGTCCTGGTAGTGGGTGCGCGGACCGAGGCGCAGGTCGGTGGTCCGGACGTGTCGGGAGTCGACGCCGGCGTCGGCGAGCACGCTCAGCACCGCCGACACGCTTGCCGCAGCGGCCTGGAACGCGACACCCGGCTCCGGACGGTCGATCTCGACCCCCACGCTGAGCTCGACCCGGTCGACCGGGGTCTGCACACTGCCCTGCCCGGTGACGGTGATGACCTGCGGGATCTTCATCCGGTCAGGGTAGTGCGGGGCACTGTCGAATGGTCCGGCGTCATCGACCACCGGCGCCCATCCGGGCCGCCGGACGAGGCAGAACGGATGTCCCGCCGGGTCGGCGTAGACGTGATCGCTGTCCGGGGCGAGGAGGGGCCGGGCGCCGAGCGCGAGGACACGCCGGTGGGCGACCTCGAGGTCGTCGACCATCACGTCGAGGTGGATCTGCATCGGGCGCGCCGGGTCCGGCCAGGTCGGTGGGTCATGGTCAGGGGCCAGTTGAAAGGCCAGCCCCGAGGTCCGGTCGTCCACGGCCACGACCGTCCAGGCGGCCGACCGGTAGGTCACCGGGTGGCCGAGGACCTCGCTCCAGAACGACGCCGATCCGCCGGGATCCGTGGTGTCCAGGACCACGTGGTGCAACCGTCCGATCGGCACCCGTCACTCCCTTCCCTGTTGCGGCTCCCCCGCGACGATGGCCTCCTCGACCTCGCGGGGTGGGAGGATCGAACAGCGCCGCCGGCCGACGAGCCCTCGGCCCCCACTCACCTTCGCCTGGTCCAGGCCACCACCACCGACGGGAACCCCACGATGCTGCACGACGACGCCACGGCCGGCAACGAATCGACCGTGGCCCCGTCCCCGCTCGGGTCGGTGCAGCATCGGGTGCACACCGGACCGACCGGGTCCAGGGACTACGACCTCTATGTGCCGGCCGGTCTGACCGCCCCGGCGCCACTGTTGGTCATGCTGCACGGCGGCACCCAGAACGCGGCGGACTTCGCGCTCGGCACCGGGATGAACCGGCTCGCCGATCAGAACGGCTTCGTCGTCGCGTACCCCGAGCAGTCCCGGTCGGCGAATCCGGCCGGCTACTGGAACTGGTTCCAGCCCGACGATCAACGCCGTGATTCCGGCGAGCCGGCGATCATCGCCGGCATCGTCACCGAGATCGCCGCCGCCCACGCGATCGACCCGGCCCGGATCTTCGTGGCCGGGTTGTCCGCAGGCGGCGCGATGGCCGAGGTGATGGCCGCGACCTACCCGGAGGTGTTCGCGAAGGTCGGCGTGCACTCGGGCCTGCCGTACCGGTCGGCCGCCGACGTCGGCTCCGCGTTCGGCGTGATGTCGTCCGGTCACTTCACCGCGGCAGCCAGTCCGACGCCGGTCCTGGTGGTGCACGGCGACCACGACTCGACGGTGGCGGTGGGTAACGCGACCGGCGTGCTGCAGTGCCGGCTGCTCGCCTACCCGCAGGCATCGACCGGTGAGGTCACCCGGAGCAGCGAGGGTGGTCGGGCATTCATCCGGACCCGGCACCGCATCGGCGGCCGGACCGTCGCCGAGTCGTTCATCGTCGCCGGCGGCGGGCACGCCTGGTTCGGCGGCGACCCGAAGGGTTCCTACACCGACCCGAGCGGGCCGGACGCCTCGGCGGAGCTGGTGCGTTTCTTCCTCGAGGACTGAAACGCCGCGAGTCCCGGACCCTCTCGGCCCGGGACTCGCTGCTGCATCATTGATCTCAGATCGACGTCAGATCGCCAATCCGCCGTTGACGTCCAACAGATGACCCGTTACGAAGGACGCATCGTCGGAACACAGGAACGCCACGGCACCCGCGATGTCCGCCGGCTGACCTGCCCGCCCCAGCGGATTCGCCGTCATCACCGCCTGCGCCGACTCCGGCATTTTCGCCGTCATCGGCGTCTGGATGAACCCCGGCCGGATCCCGTTCACCGTGGTGGCGAACCGCGCCAACTCCAACGCCCCCGACCGGACGAGACCCACCACACCCGCCTTGGCCGCGATGTAGTTCATCTGACCGAGGTTCCCCGACTTCGCGACAACCGACGACACCAACACCACCCGGCCCGGTACGTCCGGGGTCCGCAACCACGGCGCCGCCGCCCGCAGCCCGTTGAACACGCCCGTCAGGTTGACCGCGATCACCTTGTCCCAGTCGTCCTCGGACAGCTTGTGGAACATTCCGTCCCGGGTGATCCCCGCATTACCCACGTAGGTGTCGAGGCCACCCATCGCCGCCGCCGCCGCCGCGAAGACCTCCGTCATCTGATCCCGGTCGGTCACATCACACCCGAACCCGAACAACCGGCCGCCGGTCTCCGCGGACAGTCGCTCCGCCGTCTCCTTCGCCCCCACGTCATTCACATCCAGGATGGAGACGCTCAAACCCTCCGACGCCAACCGGCGCGCGATGGACTCGCCGATACCCTGCGCACCACCGGTCACCACAACCTTGGACACACTGAATGCACTCATGCAGAACTCCTTTGATCGGATGTGACGAACGGACGGGGCGGCGCGGCCGCCGACCCCGGAGACGACTGCGGCGTGGGAGTGACCGTCTCGCGGTCACTCC
>JBDSLP010000030.1:0-21351 GCA_039916325.1 Nakamurella sp.
GGCACGTCGTCGGGAGCGTCGACGGCGTAGGGGATCTGGAACATGGTGGGGAGGTCGTGGTCGGCGTAGAACGCCTCCACGCGCTCCATCGCCGCGGCCAGCTCGACGCCGGGCGTGCCCAGCACCAGGGCGGAGTTGGCCCGGCCGGTGAACCCACCGCCGGCCCGCAGCAGCCAGTCGCCGAGCGTGCCCGAGCTGGTGCCGCGCCAGCCGCGGGCCGCGATGCGTTCGAGATCCACGAGGCTGATCACCCGGGCACCCTATCCGCCCTCCACCCAGCGTCCAGCGGCGGTCGGTTCCAGGTGCGCGACCCGGGCAGAATGGTGGCCATGTCCGACCAGAAACGGCCGCCGGTGACCGCACTCGGGGCGACGCTGCCGAGCCGCGCCGACGTCGCGGCGCTGGCCCACCGCCGGGTCATCCCGGTGACCCGGGTCCTGCTGGCCGACTCGCTGACCCCGGTGGGTCTGTACGCCACCCTCGCCGCCGGCCGGCCGGGCACCTTCCTCCTCGAATCCGCCGAGACCGGCAAGTCGTGGTCGCGGTGGTCGTTCGTCGGGGTCAACTCCGCCGGTGTGCTCACCGAGTCCGGCGGGCAGGCCCGCTGGCTCGGCACTCCGCCGCGAGGCGTGCAGACCAGCGGCGATCCGCTCGCGGTCCTGGACCAGACATTGCAGTTCCTGCACACCGAACCGACGGCCGGGCTGCCGCCGCTGACCGGCGGGATGGTCGGCTACCTCGGCTACGACATCGTGCGGCGGCTGGAGAACATCGGTGGCCCCGACAGTGACACCCCGGACGAGCTGCACCTGCCGGAGCTCGCCATGCTGCTGGCCACCGACATCGCCGCCCTGGACCACCATGAGGGCACGGTCACGCTGATCGCCAATGCGCTGAACTGGGACGACTCACCCGACCGGGTGGAGCTCGCCTACGACGACGCCGTCGCCCGCCTGGACGCGATGACCGCCGCGCTCGGCGCGGTGTCGCCGCCGCCGGTGGTGGTGTTCGACCGACCCGCCGGCGAGGTCACCCGGCGCACCACCTCGGCGGAATACCAGCGCGCGGTGGAGGCCGCCCAGGAGCACATCCGAGCCGGTGACGCGTTCCAGATCGTCGTCTCGCAACGCTTCGACATGACGACCACGGCCGGTCCGCTGGACATCTACCGGACGCTACGGGCCACCAACCCGAGCCCGTACATGTACCTGCTCCAGCTGCCCGCCGCCGAGGACGGGCCGCACGCCGGCGTGCCCACGGCGATCGTCGGGTCCTCGCCCGAAGCGCTGGTCACCGTCCGGGACGGGCACGTCACGATGCACCCCATCGCGGGTACCCGGCCGCGGGGGGCCACCGACGAGGACGACATGCTGCTCGCCAAGGATCTGCTGGCCGACGAGAAGGAACGCAGCGAGCACGTGATGCTCGTCGACCTCGGACGCAACGACCTCGGCCGGGTCTGCCGACCGGGCAGCGTGAAGGTCGTCGACTTCTTCACCGTCGAGCGCTACAGCCACGTCATGCACATCGTGTCCACGGTGACCGGCCGGCTGGCCGCCGAGCACACCGCCTACGACGCGCTGATCGCCTGCTTTCCGGCGGGCACGTTGTCGGGTGCGCCCAAGCCGCGGGCCATGCAGATCATCGACAACCTCGAACCGGCCCGCCGGGGTCTCTACGGCGGGATCGTCGGCTACCTGGACTTCCACGGTGACGCCGATACCGCGATCACCATCCGGACCGCCCTGGTCCGTGGGCGGCAGGTGCACGTGCAGGCCGGCGCCGGTGTGGTCGCGGACTCGGTCCCGGCCCACGAGGACGCCGAGTGTCGGAACAAGGCCGCCGCGGTGATCGACGCGGTGGCCGCTGCCGACACGATGCGGGCCGTCGGTCTGCCCCGGGTGTCGGCGCCATGAGGGCCGGTGCCGACGGTCGGCGCCCGCGGAAGCCGGTGAAGCTGTCCACGGTCGCACTGCTGATCGTGGTCGGAGCCGGCCTGATCGCCGGTGCGGCGTCCATGAACTGGGCTGACGCCACTGGCGTGGACGACCTCCGGGGGACGCTGGACCTGACCGCGACCGGCGGTCGGACCGCACCCGCGTTGGTCCCGGTGGCGCTGGCCGCGCTGGCCGCGCTGGGCGCCCTGTTCGCCGCCAGGGGCACGTCGCGCCGGTTGGTGGCCGCCCTCGTCGTGCTGCTCGGTCTGGTGGTCGGCGGGCTGGCCGTCCGGGGACTGCTCGGTGAGCCCGCGCTGCCGGTCTTCGACACGTCGTCAGGGGTCACTCTGACCGACGTCAGGATCCGTCCGCTCGGGCCGTTGCTGGCCGCCGTCGGGGCGCTGGCGATGATCGTCGCCGGGTCGGTGGTGGTCGCCGGTCGTACCCGCCCGCGGGGACTGGCCGCCCGCTACGAGCGTTCCGGGGCCCCCACCACACCCGCCCCGAGCAGCGCCGATCCTGAACTGGCGATGTGGAAGGAACTCGACGCGCACCGCGACCCCACCCTCGACCCGACGCCGCCGGACGCCCGTGACAGGCTGGACCGGGGCCCGGGCAACTCCTCGCAGCGTGGCGAAGGCCCGGCGTGAGGGCGGCTAGCATGGGTCCACAGATGCGTTCTAGGGAGGCGGAGTCGGTGACCGTACTCGACTCGATCATCGACGGAGTACGGCAGGACCTCGCAGCACGCCAGGCCGCCATCCCGATCGACGAGATCAAGGCCCGGTGTGCCCGGACCGACCCGGCCCTGGACGTGCTTGCCGCGTTGCGTCAGCCGGGTGTGGGGGTGATCGCCGAGGTCAAGCGGTCCAGCCCGTCCAAGGGTGCGCTCGCCGCCATCCCGGATCCGGCCGCCCTGGCCGGTCTCTACGAATCCGCCGGCGCGCGGGTCATCTCGGTGCTCACCGAACAGCGTCGGTTCGGCGGCTCGCTGGCCGATCTGGACGCCGTCCGCGGCACCGTGTCCATCCCGGTGCTGCGCAAGGACTTCATCGTCGGGCCGTACCAGGTGCACGAGGCCCGTGCGCACGGCGCCGATCTGGTGTTGCTCATCGTCGCCGCGCTCGAGCAGAACGTGCTGCACGGCCTGCTCGATCGCATCGAGAGCCTGGGTATGACGGCGCTCGTCGAGGTGCACACCGAAGAGGAGGCCGACCGCGCGCTGGAGGCCGGCGCCAAGGTGATCGGCGTCAACGCCCGCAACCTCAAGACCCTCGAGGTCGACCGTGACGTCTTCGCACGGATCGCCCCCGGCCTGCCCAGCGACCTCCTCAAGATCGCCGAATCCGGTGTCCGGGGTCCCGCCGATCTGATGTCCTACGCCGGTGCCGGCGCCGACGCGATCCTCGTCGGCGAGGGCCTGGTCACCGCGCCCGATCCCCGTGCGGCGGTGGCCGACCTGGTCACCGCCGGTTCCCATCCGTCCTGTCCGCGGCCCAGCCGCAACCGTTGACCCGATCTGAATTGACGATGACCCACGTGACCACCGATGTCTCCCGTACACAGTCCACCCTGGTCACCGGGCGGCCCCGCCGGTCGGACGGGCTACCCCGGCCGTCGGACGGCCTGACCGGCACCCCGCACGACCCGGACGGCCGTGGGTACTTCGGCTCCTTCGGAGGCCGCTGGCTGCCGGAAGCCCTGGTGCACGCCCATGACGAACTCGCCGAGGCCTACGACAAGGCCCGCTTCGATCCGGAGTTCCTCAACGAGCTCGACCGTCTGCAGGAGACGTACTCGGGTCGGCCCAGCCCGATCACCGACGCCGAGCGGCTGACCGCGCAGGTCGGCGGCGCGCGCATCCTGCTCAAGCGCGAGGACCTCAACCACACCGGCTCGCACAAGATCAACAACGTCATCGGGCAGGCGCTGTTGACCAAGCGGATGGGCAAGACCCGCGTCATCGCCGAGACCGGCGCCGGCCAGCACGGTGTGGCCACGGCCACCGCCTGCGCGCTGCTCGACCTGGAATGCGTCATCTACATGGGGCGGGTGGACACCGAGCGGCAGGCCCTCAACGTCGCCCGGATGAAGCTGCTCGGCGCGGAGGTCATTCCCGTCGACTCCGGTTCGGCCACGTTGAAGGACGCTGTCAACGAGGCGTTCCGGGACTGGGTCGCCCACGTCGACCAGACCCACTACCTGCTCGGCACCGTCGCGGGCTCGCACCCGTTCCCGATGATGGTCCGCGACTTCCACCGGATCATCGGGCTGGAAGCCCGTCAGCAGGTGCTGAACCTGACCGGTCGGCTGCCGTCCGCGATCGCCGCCTGCGTGGGCGGCGGGTCCAACGCCATCGGCGTTTTCCACGCCTTCCTGGACGACACCGACGTCCGGCTGATCGGTCTCGAGGCCGGCGGGGACGGTATCGAGACCGGCCGTCACGCCGCCACCATCAGCGGCGGACAGGTCGGCGTGCTGCACGGGGCCCGGACCTTCCTGATGCAGGACGACGACGGTCAGATCGTCGAGTCGCATTCCATCTCGGCCGGTCTCGACTATCCGGGTGTCGGCCCGGAGCACTCGCACCTGGCCGAGATAGGGCGTGCCGAGTTCCGGCCGATCACCGACAAGCGGGCGATGGAGGCGTTCAAGATCCTGTCCCGCACCGAGGGCATCATCCCGGCCATCGAGACCGCGCACGCCGTGGCCGGCGGCATCGACCTGGCTCGTGAGATCGGTCCCGGCGGCATCGTGCTGATCAACGTCTCCGGCCGTGGGGACAAGGACATGGAGACCGCGATGGAGTACTTCCAGGGCGACTTCTCGTGAGCATCACCGACGTGACCGGACCCGCGGCGGCGGTCGGCTCCGCCGCGCGCACCCCGTCCCGGCTGCAGCCGATGTTCGACGAGACCCGCGCCGCGAACCGGTCTGCCCTGGTCGGGTACCTGCCGGGGGGCTACCCCACCGTCGAGCACTCCAAAGCCCTGTTCGGCGCCATGTTGGACGGTGGCTGCGACCTCGTCGAGGTCGGCTTCCCGTACTCCGACCCGGTGATGGACGGCCCGGTCATCCAGGCCGCCGCGGAGACCGCCCGCGCGGACGGTTTCCGGATCAAGCATCTCTTCGAGATCGTCGAATCCATCGCCGACCGTGGCGGCCGCGCCGTCGTGATGACCTACTTCAACCCGGTCCTGGCCTACGGCCAGGACCGGTTCGCCCGCGACCTGGCCGCAGCCGGCGGGCTGGGGGTCATCACCCCCGACGTCATCGTCGACGAAGCGGGGGACTGGCTGACCGCCAGCAGGACCCACGGCATCGACTCGATCTTCCTGGTCGCGCCATCGTCGCCGGCGGCCCGGATCGCCATCACCGCGGCGTCCACCACCGGCTTCATCTACGCCGCCTCCACGATGGGTGTCACCGGAGCTCGCGACCAGGTCTCCTCGGCCGCGCCGGAGCTGGTTGCCCGCTGCCGCAGCCTCACCGACCTGCCGATCGGCGTCGGGCTCGGCATTCGCACGGCCGCCCAGGTCAAGGAGATCGGTGCCTACGCCGACGCTGTGATCGTCGGGTCGGCGCTGGTCAGTGCCGCGGGTTCGAGTACGGACATCGGCGCCGCCGTCGCCGCCGTCCGCTCGCTGGCCGCCGAGCTCGCCACCGGTACCGCTCGATGAGGCGTGCGGTCATGATCGGTCGGCCGCTGACCGGTCCGGCCCCGGCCCGTCCGGATCGGCGCGGTGCCCGATGACCACGGTCGACCTGGCTTCGATCCCCAGCCCCGCGCAGGGCGTCTGGCACCTCGGGCCGTTGCCGCTACGGGCCTACGCGGTCTGCATCATCGCAGGCATCGTGGTGGCCATCTGGTGGGGCAACAAACGGTTCGTCGCCCGTGGCGGTCGCCCCGGCCTGATCACCGACATCTCGGTGTGGGCGGTGCCGTTCGGGATCATCGGTGGCCGGATCTACCACGTCGTGACCGACAACCAGCTGTACTTCCGCCCCGGCCGCAATCCGTGGAAGGCGTTCGCCATCTGGGAGGGCGGCCTCGGCATCTGGGGCGCGGTGGCCTTCGGTGCGCTGGGCGCCTACATCGGCTGCCGGCGCTACGGGGTCCCGCTGGGGTCCTATGCCGACAGCATCGCCCCTGGTCTGATCGTCGCGCAGGCCATCGGCCGCCTTGGCAACTACTGGAACCAGGAGCTGTTCGGCGCCCGGACCACGGTGCCGTGGGCGCTGGAGGTCTTCGTCCGGACGCCCGGCGGGGTGGCCGGTGCGATCCCGACCTCCGGGGTGTGTGAGTTCGACACGTCCTGGATCAAAGCGACACCCGAAGTGCTGTGCGGCACCTACCACCCGACGTTTCTGTACGAGCTTCTGTGGAACCTCGGCGTCGCGGCGCTGATCGTCGCCGCCGACCGTCGCTGGAGGCTGGGCGGCGGTCGTGTCTTCGGCCTGTACGTGGCGGGTTACACGCTGGGACGCGGTTGGATCGAGATGCTCCGTATCGACCCCGCCAACCACGTCCTGGGCCTGCGGATCAACGTCGTCACGTCGATCGTGGTGTTTCTCGCCGCGGTAGTGTTCCTACTGGTCAGATGGCCGAAGGCGGGGGTCCCCACCCGTGAGGACCCGGCTCTGCTGCAAGGTGACGGGCCGGTCGTCACGAGGGATCCGTCCGAACCTGCCGACGGGTCGGAACGAGACGGCGGCGGCGGCGCCGAAAGTGGTCCATCCGACAACTTGGTAGCGCGATCGCGGGTGCCGGATCCGGAATGATCTGCTGGTAACCTCGGCAGGAACTGGGCCAGCGCCGTCCTGGTGCGATATCCGGCTCGTCAACTCCGATTCGTCATCTCCGGCTCGTCATATCTCGGGTGCATGTCTCCGGCTCGTCAATCTCTGACGTGTCCTGTTTCCGCCTCGTTCTCGCGCCGACGCACCCGCCCCACAGGTCGGACGTCGTGCCACCGTTCTCCACCGCCGCTGACGTCCCCGAACATCCATGGTGGATCAGTGCACCGGTTTTGCCCTCAGAAGTGCCGCCGCGATCACCACCAGACGACGGGAGGACTGCCGTGAGCTTCTCGGCGATCCCCGCCCCCCAAGGGCTCTACGACCCCCGCTACGAGGTCGACTCGTGCGGAGTCGCCGCGATCGCCGACCTGAAGGGTCGCCGTAGTCATCGGATAGTGGCCGACGGGATCACGGCGCTCATCAACCTCGACCACCGGGGCGCCGCCGGCGCCGACCCGTCGGTCGGTGACGGCGCCGGCATCCTGGTGCAGGTCCCCGAGGATATGTTCCGCGCGGTGTGCGACTTCGAGCTGCCCAAGACCCCGGTCGGGGCCGATGGCTGCGCTTTCGCCGCGGGAATCGCGTTCCTGCCCCGTGATGCCGCCGAGCGCGCCGCGGCCAAGGACATCATCGCCATGGTCGTCGCCGGGGAGGGTCTGGAGCTGCTCGGCTGGCGCACCGTGCCGACCGTCCCGGTCCACGCCGGCGTCGGCCGGATGGCCCTGGACGTGATGCCCGTCTTCGAGCAGCTGTTCCTGGCCGCCGAGGCCGGTGCCGACGGTGTCCGCCCCTTCGGCCTCGCGCTGGACCGGCTGATCTTCCCGGCCCGCAAGCGGATCGAACACCAGACCGCGGCGGAGGGCTGCGAGGTGTACTTCCCGTCGCTGTCCAGCCGGACGATCACCTACAAGGGCATGCTCACCACTGCGCAGCTCCCCGCGTTCTACCCGGACCTGACCGACGTCAGGATGGAGAGCGCGATCGCCATCGTGCACTCGCGGTTCTCCACCAACACCTTCCCGGCCTGGCCGCTCGCGCACCCGTTCCGCTTCATCGCCCACAACGGCGAGATCAACACGGTCCGCGGCAACCGCAACTGGATGCGGGCCCGGGAGGCGCTGCTGGCCACCGACCTCATCCCCGGCGACCTGTCGCGGGTGTACCCGATCTGCTCGCCGGGTGCGTCGGACTCGGCCTCGTTCGACGAGGTCCTCGAGCTGCTGCACCTGGCCGGCCGGTCGCTGCCGCACGCGGTCATGATGATGATCCCCGAGGCGTGGGAGAACAACCCCACTCTGGACGAGAAGATCCGGGGTTTCGCCGAGTTCCACGCGTGCCTGATGGAGCCGTGGGACGGTCCGGCGTGCGTCACGTTCACCGACGGCCGGATGCTCGGCGCGGTACTGGACCGCAACGGTCTGCGTCCCGGTCGCTGGTGGCTGACCGACTACGGCACGGTCGTGTTGGCTTCGGAGTCCGGCGTGCTGCCGATCCCGCCGGAGAACGTCATCGAACGCGGCCGCCTGCAGCCGGGTCGGATGTTCCTTGTCGACACCGTCGCCGGTCGCGTGCTGGACGACACCGAGGTCAAGGAGTCGTTGGCCCAGGAGCAGCCGTACACTGAGTGGGTCCACGCCGGCACGATCGCGTTGGCGGACCTGCCCAGCCGGGTGCAGTCGCATCCGGACCCGGAGGCGATGCTGCAGCGCCAGCAGGTCTTCGGCTACACCGAGGAGGACATCCGGGTCCTCATCACGCCGATGGCCGGGACCGCCGCCGAGGGCATCGGGTCGATGGGCACCGATACCCCGGAAGCCGTGCTGTCGGCCCGTCCTCGGATGCTCTTCGACTATTTCAGCCAGCTGTTCGCGCAGGTCACCAACCCACCGCTGGACGCGGTCCGGGAGCAGGTGGTCACCTCGCTGGCGTCGGTGCTGGGCCCGGAGGGCAACCTGCTGGACCCGACCCCCGCGTCGTGCCGCAGCATCCTGCTGCCGTTGCCCGTCATCGACAACCAGGACCTGGCCCGGCTCGTCGGGGTCAATTCCGACGGTGACCTGCCCGGTCTCGCCGCCGCCGTGGTCACCGGGCTGTACGAGGTGGCCGGGGGCGGCGCCGCGCTGGCGGCGGCCATCGAGCAGGCCCGTTCCGACGCCGACGCCGCCGTCGCGGCCGGCGCCCGGATCATCGTCATCTCCGACCGGGACTCCGACGACACCCTGGCGCCGATCCCGTCGTTGTTGATCACCTCCGCGATCCACCAGCACCTGGTCCGGCAGAAGACCCGGACCAAGGTGGGGCTGGTCGTCGAGGCCGGTGACGCCCGCGAGGTGCATCACGTGGCGCTGCTGCTGGGTTACGGCGCCGCCGCGGTGAACCCATACCTGGTGCTGGAGACCGCTGCCCACCTCGCCCAGGAAGGCACCCTGGGGCCGAAGGTGTCTGCGTCCAAGGCCGCCAAGAACACCGTGTACGCGCTGTCCAAGGGCGTGCTCAAGGTGATGAGCAAGATGGGTATCTCCACCGTCGCGTCCTACACGGGCGCCCAGGTGTTCGCCGCGTTCGGTCTCGAGCAGGCCGTCCTGGACGAGTACTTCACGGGTACGTCGACGCCCACCGGTGGCTCCGGGCTGGACGTCGTCGCGGCCGATGTCGCGTCCCGGCATGCGTTGGCCTTTCAGACCAACGACGCCGCGCTCGAGCACCGGGGGCTGCCGATCGGCGGCGACTACCAGTGGCGCCGTGAGGGCGAGCTGCACCTGTTCAACCCCGAGACGGTGTATTTGCTGCAGCACGCCACCCGGTCCAAGCAGGCCAGCATCTTCAAGCGCTACACCGATACCGTGGACGGGCTGTCCACCAAGGGCGGCACGCTGCGTGGGCTGTTCACCCTCCGAACCGACGCCCGGCCGGCCGTGCCGCTGGACGAGGTCGAACCCGCCTCGGAGATCGTCCGGCGGTTCGTCACCGGCGCGATGAGCTACGGCTCGATCTCCGCCGAGGCGCACGAGACGTTGGCCATCGCGATGAACCGCCTCGGCGGCAAGTCCAACACCGGCGAGGGTGGCGAGGACGTCGAGCGGCTGCTCGATCCGTCCCGACGCTCGTTCATCAAGCAGGTGGCGTCGGGTCGCTTCGGCGTGACCAGCGCATACCTGGTGAACGCCGGCGAGATCCAGATCAAGATGGCGCAGGGGGCCAAGCCCGGTGAGGGCGGTCAGCTCCCCGGCCACAAGGTCTACCCGTGGATCGCCGCCACCCGGCACGCCACCACCGGCGTCGGGCTGATCTCGCCGCCGCCGCACCACGACATCTACTCGATCGAGGACCTCAAGCAGCTGATCCACGATCTGCGCAACGCCAACCCGGCAGCGCGGGTCTCGGTGAAGCTGGTGTCCGAGCCGGGGGTGGGCACCGTCGCGGCGGGCGTCACCAAGGCCCACGCCGACGCGGTGATCGTGGCCGGTTACGACGGCGGCACCGGCGCCGCGCCGTTGACCTCGCTCAAGCACACCGGTCAACCGTGGGAGCTCGGGCTGGCCGAGACGCAGCAGACGCTGCGGCTCAACCAGTTGCGCGCCCAGGTCCGGGTCCAGGTCGACGGTGGGCTCAAGACCGGCCGGGACGTGGTCGTCGCGATGCTGCTGGGCGCCGAGGAATACGGCTTCTCGACCGCTCCGCTGGTCGTCGCCGGCTGCGTGATGATGCGCGTCTGCCACCTGGACACCTGCCCGGTCGGCGTCGCCACCCAGAACCCGGTGCTGAGGGCCCGCTACACCGGGACGCCGGAGTTCGTCGAGACGTTCTTCCTGTTCCTGGCCGAGCAGGTCCGGGAGTACCTGGCCGAGCTGGGGTTCCGCAGCGTCGACGAGGCCGTCGGCCACGCCGAGCTGATCGACATCGAGAACGCCGTGTCGCACTACCGGGCCGGTGGCCTGGACCTCCGCCCGCTGCTGCACGTCCCGGACGTCGAGTCCCCGCTGTACTGCACCAAGCCGGCCCAGCACGATCTCTCGCGGACGCTGGACGCCAAGCTCATCGAGCTGGCTGCGCCCACGCTGAACGACCGGCAGCGGGTCCGTATCGACCTGCCGATCCGCAACGTCGACCGGACGGCGGGCACGATGCTCGGCTCGGAGGTCACGAAGCGATTCGGCCCGGACGGCCTGCCCGACCGGACACTGGACGTCAAGCTGACCGGTACCGCAGGCCAGTCGCTGGGGGCGTTCCTGCCGGCCGGGATCACCATCACGATGGTCGGTGACGCCAACGACTACATCGGCAAGGGACTCTCCGGTGGTCGGATCGTGCTGCGGCCCTCACCGCACGCGCCGCGCACCCAGCCGGGCATCCGGCAGGTCATCGGTGGCAACACCGTCGCCTACGGCGCCACCTCCGGGGAGATCTTCATCCGCGGGCGGGTGGGGGAGCGTTTCGCGGTCCGCAACTCCGGTGCGCTGCTCGTCGTCGAGGGCACCGGTGATCACGCCTGCGAGTACATGACCGGCGGGAGGGCCGTGATCCTGGGCAGGACCGGACGCAACGTCGCGGCCGGGATGAGTGGTGGCATCGCCTACCTGCTCGACCACGACCCGGCCCGGGTGAATACGGAGCTCGTCGAGATCGAGGAGCTCGTCGAGAGTGAGATCGACTGGCTGGAGCAGATTCTCACCACCCATGTGGCCCTCACCGGCTCGCGGGTGGCCGCCGACCTGCTGGACGACTTCCCACGCTCGGCGCTGCGTTTCGTCCGGATCATGCCGCGCGACTTCAAGCGGGTGCTGGATCTGCGGGCGGAGGCGGCTTCGCTCGGCGTCGACGCCGACCAGATGATCATGGAGGCCAGCCGTGGCTGACGAGCAAGCAGGGCGTAGCCGCTCGTCCCGCGGCGGGCGCCGACCAGACGATATGGAGGCGTCGCGTGGCTGATCCGAGTGGGTTCCTGAAGTACCAGCGCCAGACCCCGCACCGCCGGCCGGTGCCGCTGCGGCTGCGGGACTGGAATGAGGTCTACGAGCCGTTCGAGAAGGACGCCACCCGGGCGCAGGCGGCCCGGTGCATGGACTGCGGCATTCCGTTCTGCCACCAGGGCTGCCCGTTGGGCAACATCATCCCGGAGTGGAACGAGCTGACCCGGCTCGACCGCTGGGACGAGGCGTCCGATCGGCTGCACGCGACCAACAATTTCCCGGAGTTCACCGGTCGGCTGTGTCCGGCCCCGTGTGAGGGCTCGTGCGTGCTCGGCATCGGCGACGATCCGGTGGCGATCAAGCTGGTCGAGCAGGAGATCGCCGACCGGGCGATTGCGTCCGGGCAGGCCCTTGTGCCGCATCCGGCCGAGGTCCGCACCGGTAGGAAGGTCGCTGTCGTCGGGTCCGGTCCGGCCGGTCTCGCGGCCGCTCAGCAGCTGGCCCGGGCCGGCCACGACGTGGTCGTCTTCGAGCGTGACCTCCGGGTCGGCGGGTTGATGCGGTACGGCATCCCGTGGTTCAAGATGGACCGCGCCGTGTTGGACGCGCGCCTGGACCAGCTCCGTGCGGAGGGCGTGGAGTTCGTCGCCGGAGTGAACGTGGGCGGCGACGGCTCCGATGTGACCGTGGCGTCGCTGCGGGAGCGCTTCGATGCTGTCATCATCGCCACCGGGTCCACCGTGCCGCGCGAGATCGACGTCGAGGGACGCCATCTCGATGGCATCCACCTCGCGATGGACTACCTGGTGCAGGCGAACAAGGTACTGGAGGGCACCCAGGACGCGCTGACCATCGACGCCGCCGGGAAGGACGTCGTCATCATCGGCGGCGGTGACACCGGCGCCGACTGCTATGGCACCGCGTTGCGGCAGGGCGCCAGGTCGGTACGTCAACTGGACATCCACGTCGCCCCGCCGGCCACCCGGGACGCATCCACGCCGTGGCCGGTCTACCCGCTGATGATGCGGACGTCAGCCGCCCACGAGGAGGGCGGCGAGCGGATCTTCGGGGTCAACTCGACGACTTTCCAGGCGACCGAGGACGGTGCTGTCGCCGGCATCCACCTTGTCGAGGGCGAGCGCATCCCCGGTGGGTTCATCCCCAAGGACGGCAGTGACACCTTGGTGAAGGCCGATCTGGTGCTCATCGCGTTGGGCTTCACCGGGCCTGAGACTCCGGGTCTGCTCGAAGGTCTCGGGGTCCAGATCACCCGCCGCGGTGTGGTCGAGCGTGACGAGGCCTACATGACCACGGTCGACGGCGTCTTCGTCGCCGGTGACGCCGGTCGCGGGCAGTCGCTGATCGTCTGGGCGATCGCCGAGGGGCGGTCCGCCGCCGCCGGGGTCGACGCCTACCTCATGGGCTCCACGGTGCTGCCGGATCCGGTGCACCCGACGGCGGTCGCTCTGCGCTGAGAATCAGGCCGGAGGTCACGGTCGAACGTCGTGACCGAATATCACGCTCAGCTAACGGTTCCGGACTTTCTGTAACTACACCGATGTAGTCCTCGATGATGATGAACATGATCATCTCCACGCTCCGGACCGTCTGATGGCCTCCCCGGCGCGTCCGGCCGGGCCGGACCGCGAGCGCGGACGACGCAAGGCCGGGCTCGAGGTCGTCCCGACCGCCGTTCGGTCCGTGCCCGCCGCGGCCCCGGCGGGCCGGCTGCGTGCCGCCGGCGCTCCCGAGCTGGTCTCCGACGACGACCATCCCGACTTCCATCACCTGCCGACCTTCCGGGGCCGCCGCTGAGCACGCCACCGCCGACCAGGCGGGCTCACCGCCGACTACAGGCCCAGGTCCCGGGCATCGGTGTCAGCCTCGGTGACGTTCCGACCGTCTATCTCGGAGCGGGAAGGGTCACGACCAGCACCGCGGCCACGAGCAGCACAGCGGGCAGTGTCCAGGCGAGGACCCCGATCACCTTCGGGGTGGTGAACGACTCCCGCCCGGTCCGTGGGTCGACGACGAGATCACGGGTCGCCCCCTGGAGCGGGCGCAGGAACGGCACCCACACCGCCAGCGCCAGCACTCCACCGGTGAGGAGCCCCCATGCGGGCGCGGAGAACGCCGGCGCGGTCCAGAGAACCGGCGGCAGGACGGCTGCCGTCATACCCAGTGCGAGTCCGAGGCCCAGCAGCCAGGGCGACCGTGCGGCGAGCCGGGGCAGCAGAGCGACCACGGTCACGACCACGAGCACGACGAGCACGGCGGAGAGCAGCGAGCCCAGCGCAACAGTTCCGGAGCCGGTCAAGCCGCTGCCGCTGTGTGCAGCCGCGTCCAACCCTTCGAGCAGGAACGTCACCCCGAGCACGGTGCCGGCGGTCTGTAGCGCACCTTCCCACCACCGGGTTGCGGGTACCTGTGCGGTTCCGGGAAGGCTCTGCGCGACGGCGACGGCGTAGGCGACGGGGTCACCGAAGGCTTCATCGGGAGTCTGTCCGCTGTCGGCGCAGTACGCATCGACATCGGCGAGCGCGTCCCCGATGACGTCACCGCGAACCAGTCGCATGCGTAGCTCGGTGGTCAGGGTGTCACGCCAGGCGTCCATCAGGTGACGACGTCGGGGCGGCAGGATCTTCATCACGGTCAGCTCCTCAGCGGCAGGGTCGGGGGCGGCGCGTCCAGCGGGGGGAGCAGCCGGCGTGCGTGTTCGATGAATTCGTTCCAGGCCACGGTGCGGCTCCGCAGCTCGGCCGATCCGGCGGCGGTCAGCTCGAAGAACTTGCGGCCGGGCCCTCCGTCACCCTCGCGCCAACTCGACGCGGCCAGTGCTTCGGTTTCCAGTCGGGTCAGCAACGGATAGAGCGTGCCGCCCTTGACGGTGCCCAGGCCCGCCTCAGCCAGCCGCTGGGCGACCGCATAGCCGTAGGTCGGCCCCGCGGACAGCACGCTCAGGACACACAGCTCGAGAACGCCACGCAACCAGTCGGCGGGCCACGACGTGGTGGGCGACGGTTCGGTCATGACTAGATGGTACCGCTGACTAGTCAGGCTGTCTAGCTAGTCGCGGGGGTGTTCCTACTCCGGCGCCCCAGGCAGTGCAGGTGTCCGCCACGACACCTGGCTATGACCTGTCCAGCTGGATTTCGGGCCCGGTGACGGTGCCCGCCGAGGCTGCTGAATCGGTCAAGACGAGATATGGTTCTCCGCATGGATCGCCGAGCGAAGATCGTCTGCACACTGGGCCCCGCCACATATTCCGCGGAGGCCATCGCCAACCTGATCGAGTCCGGCATGGATGTCGCCCGGATGAACTTCAGCCACGGCGATCACGCCGACCACGAAGTGGTCTACCACCGGGTCCGCGAAGCGGCTGACGCCAGCGGACGCGCGGTCGGCATCCTGGGTGACCTGCAGGGCCCCAAGATCCGCCTCGGGCGGTTCGCCGACGGCCCGGTCATGTGGGCCAACGGGGAGCAGGTCACCATCACCGTCGACGACATCGTCGGTGACCACGATCGCGTCTCCACCACCTACAAGGGACTGGCAACCGACGCCCGCCCCGGCGACCGGCTGCTGATCGACGACGGCAAGGTCGGGCTGGTCGTCCACGACGTCAAGGGCAACGACGTCGTCTGCACCGTCGTCGAGGGCGGCGAGGTCTCCAACAACAAGGGCATCTCACTGCCGGGGATGAACGTCGCCGTGCCGGCCATGTCCGAGAAGGACATCGCCGACCTCAAGTTCGCGCTGAGCCTGGGCGTCGACTTCATCGCGCTGTCCTTCGTCCGCTCGGCCTCCGACATCGGCCTGGTGCACGCCGTCATGGACGAGGTCGGTGCGCCGCGCGTCCCGGTCATCGCCAAGCTCGAGAAGCCCGAGGCTGTGGCCAATCTCGAGGCCATCGTGCTGGCGTTCGACGGTGTCATGGTCGCCCGCGGTGACCTCGGCGTCGAGCTCCCGCTGGAGCAGGTACCCCTGGTGCAGAAGCGCGTCGTGCAGATCGCCCGCGAGAACGCGAAGCCCGTCATCGTCGCCACCCAGATGCTGGACTCGATGATCGACCATTCCCGCCCGACCCGCGCCGAGGCCTCCGACGTCGCCAACGCCGTGCTCGACGGCACCGACGCGGTGATGTTGTCCGGTGAGACCTCTGTCGGCAAGTACCCGTTCATCACAGTCAAGACGATGGCCCGCATCATCCGGGCCGTCGAGGCCGAGTCGGTCGTGGCGCCCGAGCTCAAGCACGTCCCCAAGACCCGTCGCGGCGTCATCTCCTACGCCGCCCGTGACATCGGCGAGCGCCTGGAGGCCAAGGCCCTGGTCGCGTTCACCAAGTCCGGGGACACCATCAGGCGGCTGGCCCGGCTGCACACCGAGCTCCCGTTGCTGGCCTTCACCTCCGACGCGTCCACCCGGTCGCAGCTCGCGCTGACCTGGGGTGTGGAGACGTTCCTCGTCCCGCCGGTGGAGACCACCGACGAGATGATCGACCTCGTCGACGCCGAGCTCAGCAAGATGGCGGCGTTCGACAAGGGCGACCTGGTCGTCGTCGTGGCGGGCTCGCCGCCCAACACGTCGGGCTCGACCAACCTGATCCGGGTGCACCGGATCGGCGAGGCAGACTTCGACTGATGACGGACGGTTCCGGCCGGTCGACGGCCGGGATCACCGGCGGGCCACAGAGCGACACCGACGGGGTGATCCGCGGGCAGGCGGTGCTGGACGACCTGGTGGCGCTGCTCGATCTCGAACAGGCCGGACCTGCCACCTTCCGGGGCTACTCGCCTCGCGGGTCGGGGCGGGCCCGGGTGTTCGGCGGTCAGGTGGCCGGACAGGCGCTGGTCGCCGCCGCGCGCACGGTGCCGGCCCACCGGCAGGTGCACTCGCTGCACGCCTACTTCCTGCGGCCGGGCTCGTCGGAGATCCCGATCGACTACGAGGTCGACCGGCTGCGTGACGGTTCGTCGTTCACCACCCGCCGCGTGCTGGCCCAGCAGAACGGTCAGACCACCTTCGCGATGTCGGCCTCGTTCCAGATCGAGGAAGCCGGTCTGGACCACAGCTCGCTGATCCCCGACGTCCCCGACCCGGAGACCCTGCCGACGTTGGCCGAACGTATCGCCGGGGTGCCGCGCGAACTGGCGGGCTGGCGAGGGGGGCCCCGCGCGTTCGACGTGCGCTACGTCACCGAGCCACCGTGGGCGGTGACGCCGTCCGATCCCGGCTACGAGGCGCACAGCCGGATCTGGTTCAAAGCCGACGGCACGCTGCCCGACGACCCGGTACTCCACGTCTGCCTGCTCGCCTATCTGTCTGACGTCACCCTGCTGGACGGGGTGCTGGCCCAGCACGGCCTGGCGTACGGCGGGGACGCCGTGCAGCTGGCCTCGCTGGATCACGCCATGTGGTTCCACCGGCAGTTCCGGGCTGACGAGTGGCTGCTCTACGACGTCAGTTCGCCCAGTACCTCCGGCGGTCGTGGCCTCGGGATCGGCAAGTTCTTCGACCGTTCCGGCCGGCTGGTCGCCAGCGTCGTCCAGGAAGGCCTGATGCGGCTGCGCTGATCCGGAGTCGCGTCCGCAGCCTCCCGGCCGCAGACGTCCGGGTCAGCTTCCCGCCAGCTCCCCGAGCAGTGCGAGCAGGTCGTCGATGTGCGTGGCGTCCGTGGTCGGCGCGCCGACCGACATCCGGATCACCGTCCGCCCGGCCACCGAGGTGTGCGAAAGGTAGGCCCGGCCACTGTCGTTCACCCGCCTCATCAGATCTGCGGTGGCCGTGCCGGTCTCGTCGTCAGCGGTGAGCGTGAAGCAGATCAGCGACAAGCTCTGGTGGGTCACCGTGAAGCGTCCGTCGGCCCGGAGCCCGCCGGCGAAGCGGTCGGCGAGGGTGACCCCGTCGCGGATGTGGGCCGCCAGCCCGTCCGGTCCGTAGTGCCGCAGCACCGCCCACAGTTTGAGCGCCCGGAACCGACGGCCGAGCTGGATGTGCCAGTCCCGGTAGTCGATCACCGCTCCGGCGTCGGACTGCGCGGTCCGCAGGTACTCCGGGTTCTCGGCCAGCGCCGAGGTCAAGGCCGTCCGGTCGGCGACGTAGAAGGCGTCGCAGTCGAAGTTGGTCAGCAGCCACTTGTGCGGATTGGTGGCGTAGGAATCGGCGAACTCCAACCCGGCGTTGAGCAGCGCCCGGAACTCGGGTGCCACGGTCGCGACCCCCGCCCAGGCGGCGTCGACGTGCAGCCAGACGTCGAACTCGCGGGCCAGCCCACCCAACAGCGCGGTGTCGTCGATCGCCCCGGTACCGGTGGTGCCGACCGCCGAGACGATCATGGCCGGCCGTCGACCGGCGGCGACGTCCTCGACCAGTGCGGCGCGCAGGGCGTCGGAGTCCATCGGTCCGCCGGGGGAGACGGTGCGGATCCGGCGGAGCTGGTCGGAGCCCACCCCGGCCACCGTCACCGCCTTGGCCACCGAGGAGTGCACCTCTGCCGAGCAGTACACGGTGTACGGCCGGTCGAAACCCCGGCGGCGGATCACTCCGTCGCCGGCCCGGTGCAGTGCGGCGACCAGCGCGGTCAGCACCGCGCTGCTGGCAGTGTCCTGGATGACCCCACCGCCGGGACCGGTGGAGCGGAACCGGTCGGGCAGGTCGAGCAGCTCCGCGAGCCAGTCCATCGTGCGCGTCTCCACCTCGGTGGCGGCCGGGCTGGTGGCCCAGACCATCCCCTGCACGCCGAGCCCGGACGCCAGCAGGTCGCCGAGGATGGCCGGGCCCGAGGCGTTCGCCGGGAAGTAGGCGAAGAACGACGGGTGCTGCCAGTGGGTGAGTCCCGGCATGATCCGGTCCAGGTCGGTCAGCATCGCCGAGAACGGCTCACCACCGGCGGGCGGCGGCGTGGGCAGTAGCGCGGCGATCTCTCCGGGCTGCACGGACGAGCGCACCGGGAGGTCGGCCAGCCGATTCTGGTAGTCGGCGATCCAGTCGATGGCGGCGTAACCCTGGCGGCGGAACTCGTCGGGCGTCATGTGGGGTGCAGGCACGAGGTGCAGGCTATCGGGCGGGAGGAGACGAAGACCTCTTGACGCCCGGTGACCCGAGGTCGTAGGACAGCGGCATGAGGCTGCAGATCGTGTTGGACTGTGCGGACCCGCACCGGCTGGTGTCGTTCTGGGCGGCGGCGTTGGGCTACGAAATCGAGGACCACACGGCGGTGGTGCAGGGGCTGCTGGGCGCCGGGCGGCTGACCGCCGCCGAGTCCGTGCCGACCGAGCGGGGTCTCGGGTTCGCCGGACTGGCGGCCTGTCGTGACCCGGCCGGGATCAAACCCCGGCTCTTGCTCCAGCGTGTCCCCGAGCCCCGGGTCACGAAGCTCCGCCAACACCTGGACCTGCAGTTCGGACCGGACCAGGCGCCCGACGAGGTCGACCGACTGACGGCTCTCGGTGCGACCGTCGCCTGGGTGGTCAGCGATCGTGGGCCGCGGACCACGACTATGCGTGATCCGGAGGGAAACGAGTTCTGCGTCAGCTGACGGTGAACGCGCCAACGACCGGTGTGCGTCGCCCATCGACGACGATATGGGTGCCCCTGGTCAGATTCGAACTGACACTGTACGGATTTTGAGACCGCTTCCTCTGCCGTTGGGATACAGGGGCCCGTGGACCACGATCCGGCGGGTGCCCGCCGTCTGTGATCCGTGTACTTCCAGGTGTGGAGTTTAACGAAGATGTATCACGCGGTGGACCAGACCTTCCGGGGCGACCGATACGATTCCCCCATGACGACGCAACGGCGGGTTCTGATCGCCGAGGACGAAGCTCTGATCCGTCTGGACCTCAAGGAGATGTTGACCGAGGAGGGCTACGACGTCGTCGGTGAAGCCGGGAACGGCGAGCAGGCGGTTGCGCTGGCCACCGAGTTGAAGCCCGACCTGGTCATCCTGGACGTCAAGATGCCCAAGAAGGACGGCATCGACGCCGCGAGCGAGATCACCGAAGCCCAGATCGCCCCGGTGGTCATCCTGACCGCGTTCTCGCAGCGTGACCTGATCGAGCGGGCCAACGACGCCGGTGCGATGGCCTACCTCGTCAAGCCGTTCACCAAATCGGATCTGCTGCCGGCCATCGAGCTGGCGATCGCCCGGTACAGCGAGATGGTGGCGCTGCGTACGGAGGTCGCCGACATCACCGAGCGGCTCGCCGTCCGCAAGATCATCGACCGAGCCAAGGGCCTGCTGCAGGCGAAGCAGAAGATGACCGAGCCCGAGGCCTTCCGCTGGTTGCAGCGGGCCGCGATGGACCGCCGAACCTCCATGCGGGAGATCGCGCAGGCCGTCATCGACGGCCTGCGCTGACCCGCCTCAGCGAGCCCGCCCGTCGACTCTGACGTGCGGGCTCGTGGGGTGTCCCTCGTGGGGTGTCCGGAGCCTCCGAGGTCGTGGAAGGAGGGGACGGCGACCTGAGGGCGTGTTGCGCATCATGAAGCCCGTCACGCTGGGCGCAACCCGTCCCGCACCGCCACGTTCCTGTTTGCCGACAATTACCGAAGAATCCTCGGTTCCGCGACGACTCGGCGCCCGTATCGTCGGCGACTGCGTCGATCCCCCGACGAAGGACGCCAATTCGCGTAACGACATCAAAGCGGGCCTGGTTTGAGAGAATCACCCGATCGGCTCTAATTCGATCACAATCAGCTCTCGACGTTTCGCGCTTCCCGGTCCGGTCGCACGGGTGGGCTAGTCTTCCGAACACGACGACCGGACCGACGGGATATTCCTCTGTCCCGGCCGAGTCTGTGGCAACCAGTTCGGTCTCCGTCGCGTGGACCGAGATATCTAAGGAGATTCAGTGCGAAGTATGTACCTGGCGAAATTCGCCGCAGTCGGAGTGGTCGGTGCCCTCGTTCTCGGTGCCTGCTCCAACAGCACCACCACCCCTGCCGCCGGCGGCAGCAGCAGCAGCAGTGCAGCCGCCGGCTCCTCGAGTGCCGTAGACACGGGCGCCACCTACAAGATCGGTTTCCAGGGCCCGCTGTCCGGCGACAACCAGCAGCTTGGCATCAACGAGGTCAATGCGGTCGAGTTGGCCGTCAACCAGGCCAACGAGTCCGGCTCGCTGCCCTTCAAGCTCGAGCTCGTCAAGTCCGACGATGTCGGATTGCCGGACAAGGCCCCCGCCGCGGCCGCCACGCTGCTGCAGGACCCTGCGGTCGTGGGTGTCGTCGGCCCGAGCTTCTCGGGTGCGACCAAGGCTGTCGGTGCCACCTACAGCGAGGCCCAGCTCGCGCTGCTCAGCCCGTCGGCGACCAACGCGACCCTGACCACCTCCGGCTGGACCGCCTTCCACCGGATCGTCCCGACCGACTCGGTCGAGGCCAAGGGTGCCGCCGCATGGCTTGCCACCAAGGCCAAGAAGGTCTACGTCATCGACGACCTCTCCGACTACGGCAAGGGCGTCGCCGACGACCTGCAGAAGGCGCTGGAGGGCGCCAGCGTCGTCGTCACCCGTGAAGGCGTCGACGCCAAGACCACCGACTACAGCGCGATCGCGCAGAAGGTGGTGTCCTCGGGTGACGAGGCCATGTTCTACGGCGGCTACGACGCCCAGGCGTCGCTGTTCGCCAAGGCCCTCAAGTCCGCCGGCTACACCGGCATCACCATGACCGGTAACGGTGGCAAGTCCAGCGTCTTCACCGAGGGT
>JBDSLP010000031.1:0-4217 GCA_039916325.1 Nakamurella sp.
GCGTTCGGATCCTGATCCTCCGAAGCGTCAGCAGCAGACGTGGGCAGGTCTCGGATGAACCACACCGCCCTGACTTCGTCCGGTGTCTCGTTCCAGAAGCGATGCGGGACAACCGAATCGAAGACGACCGAGTCCCCCGCCCGCAGCTGGGTCAGCTCGAAGCCGATCTGTACGGTGAGCGTTCCGCTCATCACCAACCCGTACTCCCGACTCGAATGCTGGATGAAGTCCTTGGGTCGGGTGCCGTTCGGAGCCACCGGCGGATAGACCACCTCGATGAACTCCGCTCCGCTCTCCGGCCGGGCCGTCAGTCGCTCCCACTGGGTGCCACCCGCCAACGGAATGGTCGGGCGGCTTCCTACCCGCAGGACGGTGCCGTTGGCGGCCAGTGGGTCGTCGGTGCCCGACCGAGCGGATCCGGCCTCGATTCCGCGGTCCTGCGAACCACCGGCGACGGCTCGATCCAGCGCTGTCGAGGGTGCATCGTCGAACAGTGTGTCCATGGACAGGCCCAGCACGCTGGCCACGTTGTAAAGGGTGCGGACACTGAACGACGCCAGCCCCCGCTCGACCTGGGAGACGTGGCTGGGTGAGACCTCGGAGCGGCGAGCCAGTTCTCGCACACTCATCCGGGCCGCTTCGCGCGCCGCTCGGATCCGGCCGCCCACCCCCAAGGGTACAGCGAGCGTTGGATCGTTGTCAGTCACGGTATATCCCCTCGTGCGCCCAGAGAGAACAGATGTGCGCGCCCCGCATGATGTTATGCCGATCGTGTGTACCGGCATGCACTGGCCCAGCCGTCTCGCTGATGTCGCTCACGAAAATCGGTCGGCGACCGATCGGGGTGTGGTTGCGGCGGATGGCGAGAATCGCGTCTACGGCGCGGGTGACCCGGATCGTGGACGGGACGGCTGTCGCGGGTATAGCCGCGCGCTGTTTTCTGTCCAGCGCGCCCTTCGGATCGCTGCCTACTGCAGAGCCAGGTCCGTGAAGCGGCTGTAGTGCAGTTGGTGCGCTACCGCGACGGTCATGGTCGGACCGTTGCGGTGCTTTGCCACGATCAGGTCGGCCTCACCGGCGCGGGGGTCGTCGGACTCGAACACGTCCGGGCGGTGCACCAGGATGACCATGTCCGCGTCCTGTTCCAGCGAGCCGGACTCCCGGAGGTCGGACAGCATCGGGCGCTTGTCGGTCCGCTGCTCCGGGCCGCGGTTGAGCTGTGATATCGCGATGACCGGGACCTCGAGCTCCTTGGCCAGCAGCTTCATCTGCCGGGAGAACTCCGAGACCTCCTGTTGCCGGGACTCGACCTTCTTGCCGGAGCTCATCAGCTGCAGGTAGTCGAGCACGATCAGCTTGAGGTCGTTCTTCTGTTTCAGCCGCCGCGCCTTGGCCCGAATCTCCATCATCGTCATGTTCGGCGAGTCATCGATGAACAGCGGCGCGTCGGAGATCTCGCTCATCCGTTTGACGATCTTCTGCCAGTCCTGGTCCTGCATCTTCCCGGACCGCATCTGCGAGAGCTTGATCCCGGCCTCCGCCGACAGCAGGCGCATGGTGATCTCGGTCTTGCTCATCTCCAACGAGAAGATGACGCTGGTCAGGCCGTGCTTCACGGACGCGTTGCGGGCCACATCCAGCGCAAGGGTGGAGTTGTGCGTCGGCACCATCGACCGGCCGGCCAGGTACAGGTGGTCGGCGTTGTCGATCTGTACGCAGCGCACCGGTACCGACTCGATCGGCCGGACGTCGGTGATGAACCGGACCGCGCGCCGCGCCTGCGACCCGGATCGGCGGCGCTCCTTGTGCACCCGCTGCTTGCGCTCCAGCCGGAAGACGTCGTCGTCTGTGGTGAAGGTCAGAGTGAATGCCGTCGACGAGGCGACCGACCGACCGCGGACGGCCTTCTCGCTGCGGCCGCAACGGTGGCCGAGGCTGACGATCAGCTCCTGGACGTCATCGGCCAATCGGCGGCTCGTCGAGGTGAACTGCACCGACCCGGATGGGGCCACGGTGCCATCGGTGTCCATCAACCCAGACAGCAACGCCTGCCGCTGCACTACGCACCCCCGCAGGTAGAGCGTCGGAATGTGCTTGTCGCCGAGCACACCCAACGTCCGCAGCCGGGCCTGCACGGAACCGTGTCCGGGTCGGCAGGCCATGCACATTCGCCCTCCGGCTGACGTCAAGCCGCACTCCGGGCACGGGGGTTTGGGGGTGCTCGGCATCAGACCGCGCGAACCACCCCCGCAGCGCTTCCCGCAGGTGCGCAGCTGAGAGGTCGCCGGCACGAACGTCGCGCCGCAGACCAGGCACTTCCGCTCGCTGACCGACTCCTCCGCCGGCAATCGGATGCTATACCGCATCCCCCCGAGATACTCGCTACGCAACCCCTCCATGCCGATGTGCACCGAGATCTCGGGATCAGCGGAGGTGAAGGAGGCAGAAGCGGAGGTACCGTCGCCGAGCCAGACGCCCAGCGCGTACGGCGGGATGGGCAGCTCCCGGGGCGGTAGCTGCAGGGCCGCGGTGGTGGCGATCGAATGGTTGAGGCGCCCGTCCGCGGTGTCGCAGCGCAGCGTCTCCCGCAGCTCCACGGTGGTCCTCGTCGTACCGGCCGAGACGGATCCGCGACGATCGGCCCGGGTCCTGGTTACCCATTGGTGCTCGGCGTCGGCAACGACGACCGCGCCGTCGGAAAACTCGACTTCGAAGCAGGGCCGGCCGGCCATCAGCTCGGTCGCGGCGACGACGGTGGTGGGGCGTCCATCGGCTCCGAACAGGCGGTCACCGATGGCAACCTCGCCCATCGTGGTCCAGCCGTCCGGTGTGGCCAGCGGGGTGTCCAGCGCGAGCGCTTTTCCAACGCCAGGCCGCGCCGCGATGATGATCATCTGACCCGGATGGAATCCGTTGGTCAGGGTGTCCAGATCGGTGAAGCCGGTGGGCACTCCCAGCGACAGGCCACCGCGGCTCTGGATCGCGTCGATCTCATCCATGGTCGGCCCGAGCAGCTCCTCGAGGACGATGTAGTCCTCGGTGGTGCGCCGCTCCGCGACCTTGTACATCTCCTGCTCGGCCCGGTCGACGATCTCGTCGACCTCTCCCGAGCCGGCATCACCCTCGGCGCCACCGTAGCCGAGCTGCGCGATCCGGGTGCCGGCCTCGACAAGCCGCCGCAGCACCGCCTTCTCCCCCACGATCCGGGCGTAGAAGCCGGCGTTGGCCGCCGTCGGCACCATCGCGGTCAGGTGGTGCAGGTACACCGAGCCGCCGACTCGGGGGAGTAGACCGGCCCGCTCCAGGTCCGCCGACACGGTGATGGGATCCGCGGGCTCGCCGCGGGAATACAGGTCCAGGATCGCGTCGAAGACATGCACATGCGCGGGCTTGTAGAAGTCTGCCGAGGAGAGGACTTCGAACACGTCGGCGATGGCGTCCTTGGACAGCAGCATGCCGCCCAGCACCGACTGTTCGGCCGGGAGATCCTGCGGGGGTTGCCGGTCGAACGGGACGGGGGCGGGAGTCGCGTTCCGTGGCTTCCACTGTTCGTCCGCGGCCATCCAGAGTCCCCTCGTCCGTCGATCGTGCTGGTATCGCGCACCCAGAAATCGGGCGTACACCTGTTCTATCCGACTCCACCGACAGTGCCATCACGCCGGCCACCGGAAACGCCGGCGGCCGACCGTGACGAGCATCGGGCGGATGTCCGCACGCCTCGTCAACGCCTGAGTCAACGTAGGTCCGATAGCCATCTGCGCCCAACTCCGCCTGTTCACAGAGCGGTGGAAGCAGTGGGGACAGCTACGTGTCACGGCGCCCATGCACAGTTGTCCCAATGTGGACAACTTGGGGACAACTCCGCCGCCATTTTTGATCGATGCAGGTCAGAGTGCGTGACCACTCTGTGACCTGTGTGGACAGAAGATGTTTATGCGCCAACGGCGTGGCGCGCCCAATCCAGCGTCGGGCGTGTCGGACTGTGTTGACAGCGCGTCACGAGAAGCGATTCACCACCACCCGGACGGCGTAGCAGGTGCACCGACGGCGGGCGGAAGATCCACCGGAACGGCGCTTTGCTGGCCCACCGTCACCGTGGTCGACTCACGCGACGATCAACTCACCCCACGCTGTGAGATCCACGACGAGACTCTGGAGGTGCGAATGGACTTGCGGTGGGAGCAGGTGGTCATCGACGCCGCCGACCCGATGACCCT
>JBDSLP010000032.1:0-3513 GCA_039916325.1 Nakamurella sp.
CGGTCGGCCTCGGTCACGGTGACCGGCGGCAGGGTCCGCGGCTTCCGGTCGGTGGTCGCGGCGAAGCGGCCCAGGGCCGGCTCGATGTCGTCCGGGCCGAGATCGCTGCAGCCGGCCGGACCGTCGCGGAGGCCCCGCAGCGCACCCTGCGCCCGGTCGACCGCGAGCCCGTGTGCGGTCGCGGCGTCGGGGGAGACGGTGGGCTGGTCGGCGAAGTCCAGCAGTGGCGCGAGGGCGGCGACCCGCTGATCGGCCGGAACGAGTCCGGCCAGGGCTGCCCCGGCGAAGCAGTCGGCCTGCAGCTCCCGGTACAGCGGCCGGTCCGGAGCGCCGCTGCGGGCGGCGACGGCATGGCCGAACTCGTGGGCCAGACCCGCGGTCAGGCCGGCCGACCCGTAGTGGTCCAGCAGCACCGGGACGAGCACTCCGGTGTCGTAGACGATGCCGTCGTCGGCCGGACAGTAGAAGGCGTTCCCGGTGATCTGGTCGGGGCTGCCGATGCACAGCGCAGCACCGTCAGCGGCTCCGGAGTCCAGCGGCCGGATCCCGCCTTTCAGCTCGGCCCACGCGACGCCGAACGCCGCCGGGTAGGCCTGCCGCCAGAACGCCTCGATCGCGGTGAACACGGCTGCGGCGACGTCGTCGTCGGACATCGTCGGGGCGGCCGAGGGCAGTTCCGACTGTTCAGCGGATCCATCTGACACGGATCCGGACGAAACAGCCGGGGCGGTCGCGGTGCAGCCGGTCAGTCCGACCAGCCCCACCGCGACCGCGACGAGCGTCCTACGAATGATCGCCCGACTGCAGTTCCGGTGCGGACGCCTCCGGGGAGGTGTCCGGCACCAGCATCAGCGAGCCCAGCGGGGGTAGCACCACGGTGGCCGAGGTCGGCTGACCGTTCCACGGCTCACCGTCGGCCATCACCGACCCCATGTTTCCCATTCCCGACCCGCCGTAGATCTCGGCGTCGGAGTTCAACGCCTCGATCCACCGGCCGGCGGTCGGCAGGCCGACCCGGTACCAGTTGTGCGGCTGGGCCGAGAAGTTGATCAGCACCGCCACCACCGACCCGTCGTCGCCGTACCGCAGGTAGGTGAAGACGTTTCCGTTGCGGTCGCCGCCGTCCAGCCACTGGAATCCGGCCGGCCGGTGGTCCTGTGACCACAGCGCCGGCGACGCCCGATAGAAGCGGTTGAGGTCGCCGACGTACTTTCGCAGACCGCTGTGCAGCTTGTGCTCCAGCAGCCACCACGGCAGTGACTGGCTCTCGCGCCACTCGTCGAAGGCGCCGATCTCGGAGCCCATGAACAGCAACTTCTTGCCGGGATGTCCCCACATGTGCGAGTAGTACGAGCGCAGGTTCGCGGCCTTGCGCCAGCTGTCACCGGAGACCTTGCCCCACATCGAGCCCTTGCCGTGCACGACCTCGTCGTGCGAGATCGGCAAGACGAACTGCTCGCTGTAGGCGTAGACCATCGAGAAGGTCATGTCGTCGTGGTGCCAGGAGCGGTAGATCGGATCGCGCGACAGGTACTCGAGGGTGTCGTGCATCCAGCCCATGTTCCACTTCATGTGGAAGCCCAGGCCGCCCACGTAGGTCGGCTTGGTGACGCCCGCCCACGACGTGGACTCCTCGGCGATCATCATCACGCCGGGGTGGCGCTTGCCGACGGTCGCGTTGACCTCCTGCAGGAACGACACGGCCTGCAGGTTCTCCCGGCCGCCGAACTCGTTCGGCTCCCACTGGCCCTCCTCGCGGGAGTAGTCCAGGTAGAGCATCGAAGCCACCGCGTCGACCCGCAGGCCGTCCATGTGGAACTCCTCGATCCAGTACAGGGCGTTGGCGACGAGGAAGTTGCGGACCTCCCGACGTCCGAAGTCGAAGATGTAGGTGCCCCAGTCCATGTGCTCGCCGCGGCGGGGGTCCGGGTGCTCGTAGAGGGCGGTGCCGTCGAAGCGGGCGAGGGCGAACTCGTCCTTGGGGAAGTGACCCGGGACCCAGTCCAGCAGAACGCCGTAGCCCTCCTGGTGCAGCCGGTCGATGAGGTAGCGCAGGTCGTCCGGGTCGCCGAACTTGGAGTCCGCCGCGTAGTACCCGGTGACCTGATAGCCCCACGAGCCCTCGAAGGGATGCTGCTCGACCGGCATGAACTCGACGTGGGTGAAAGCGGTCTCGGCGAGATCGGCGATCAGCGCGTCGGCCAGCTCGCGGTAGGTCAGCCCTCGCTTCCACGAGCCCAGATGCAGCTCGTAGATCGACATCGGCCGGTTGAGCACGTCACTGGTGCTCCGGGTCGCGATCCAGTCCGCGTCGCCCCAGCTGTAGGTGCTGTCGTAGACCTTGGACGCGGTCTCCGGCGGGACCTCGGCCCAGTTGGCCATCGGGTCGGCCTTGTCGCGCCACACCCGGTCGGCGCCGAGGACCTGGTACTTGTACGAGACCCCGACCCCGACGCCGGGGACGAAGATCTCCCAGATGCCGGACGAGCCGAGCGAACGCATCGGCTGCCCGGCGCCGCTCCAGTAGTCGAACTCGCCGGTGACCCGGACGCCGTGTGCGTTCGGGGCCCAGACCGCGAAGGACGTGCCGGTGACGGTGCCGTGGGGGGTCTCGTAGCTGCGCAGGTGGGCGCCGAGGACCTTCCAGAGCTGTTCGTGGCGGCCTTCCCCGATGAGGTAGACGTCCATCTCGCCGAGCGTGGGCAGCCAGCGGTACGGGTCGTCGACCTCGTGCCCGTACCCGTCCTCGTAGGTCACCCGCAGCCGGTAGTCGCCGACCGGCCCGTCCAGGAACGCCGACCAGACGCCGCCGTAGGTGCTCTCGAACGGGATCACCTGACCCTGGTGCAGGAGTTCGACCGTTTTCGCGCCGTGGCGCAGGGTCCGGACCACCGACCGACCGTCGCCGAGCGGATGGGCGCCGAGGATGCTGTGCGGATCGTGGTGGGCACCGCCGTTGAGACGCTGGTACTCCTCGTCGCTGGGGCCCGCATCGGTGGCGCTGACCTGGGAGTCGGCGTCGGAGACGCCCTCTCCGCCCTTCGCGGCGGCGACCGAGTGCGAGGCCGGGGAGGTCGACTTCGTCCTGCGGGTCGGCCGGGCGTTGACCGCGCCGGTCGGGGCCAGCGGGGCCACCTCGCCGTCGTCGGCGGTGGGGACGCCCGGCACTGCCGCCGGGGTCTGGACGACCGGGTCCGGCTTCTTCGCCCGGGAGGCCCGCGGCTTCGGCGGGACCGGGTTGCCCTGGGCGTCCAGCTTCGGGGTCGGTGGCTTGCGGGGTGCGCGGGCCGGCTTGGTCACGGGTGCTTCGTCGGTCACTTGGTTCCTCCGGCAGTGATCAGAGTGGCGACTGCGTGCAGCGGGATCGGTTCCCAGACAGGACGGTTCCCGTGCTCGTAGGCGACTTCGTAGACAGCTTTGTCGAGTTCGAATGCGGTGATGACTGCTTGGGCGCCCAGGGGGAGGGCGCCGTCGGCCGAGCGGTAACCGTCCAGGAAGGCGGCCCGGTTCCGG
>JBDSLP010000033.1:0-13448 GCA_039916325.1 Nakamurella sp.
CGGCGCCGGGACCACCAGGTCCCCGGCGCCGGGCCGGTGTCGTTGCGGTCCTGACCAAGTGGGCGGTTGTCGCGGTCCTGACCGATGGCGCTCGGGGTTGTCGGTCCGGTCGACCAGGTGTTTCCCGCAGGAGCCGGGGTCAGCGCGGGGTCTGTGAGCGAGGTCACCGATGCGCCGGCGGTTCCGACCGCGGCGAACTACTCCAGACGGCCGGGCTTCATCCCGCCGAGGCTCGGCGTTGGGGTCGGATGACCCTGTGGATCGGGGGTGTCGGACCCGGATTTCGCTCGTTCGGTTCACCAGGCCGCCCTAAAGCCCATTGCATCGACCTGATCGGGTCATCGCGACCGACCGATCACCCGTACGCAGCACAGTTCCCCCCGATCAGGTCGGCTTTGTGCCAGACAATTCCCTTGAACGCAGTGAAAGGTTACGCTCCGTAAATGTCCTCAGGCCCGCTGTGCACCTACCCCCCGAGCGGGCCGGTATGTCTGCCGCGGACCTGTGTCATCCGAGTGGAGGGTCGACCGGCATGACGGAGCTCGTGCCCGCGAATCCGGCCGTCTCTCGGCGGACCTGGCGACTCGATCAGGTCTTCCCGGCGACCGCCGCGCTGGTCGTCGCGGCGTGCGTACCGATCTACGCGTTCATCTGGCAGCAGGACGCTCCGCTGTCCCATCCGGATCTGACCTTCTGGCCGGGCACCGCGTTGACCGTGCTGCTGATCGGCATCTTCCTGTTCTGTGAGCTCGTGCCGCTGCGGGTCGAGGTCCGCACCGAGACCATGATGGTGGCGCTGTTCGAATTCCCGTTGGTGGTGGGGTTCCTGGTGCTGCCCTGGTACCAGGTGCTCGGCGCCCAGCTGGTGGCCGGCATCTCGGTGTACGTCCTGCGTAAGGACGACGACTGGCCGCACTCGTTGCTCAACGTCGCCCTGGTGCTGGCCGACACCGGCGTCGCGTTGTCGGCAATGATCGCGCTCGCGGCGCTGACCCACACCCCGACCTACATGGGGATGCCACTGATCGTCGCCGCGGGGGTGCTGGCCGGCACGATCTCCAGCCCGGTGATCGTCGGTCTGGCCTACCGGCTGCTCGGTCCGGTCGAGCCGGTCTGGAAGGTGATCGCCCGGTCCAGCGGTGGCGCCTGCTTCGTCATCGTCTTCGCCGTCGTCGAATATCTGTTGTGGTATCGCGAGGGCGTCATCGGTCCGTACATGGCGCTCGCGCTGATGGCGGCCGTGGTGATGATCTACCTGGCGTTCCGCGCGATGATGAGCCGGCACGCGAGCCTGAACCAGATGTACACCTTCATCCGCAGCGTCGGCGACACCCAGGCGGACAACTCCCGCTGGCCCGAGCTGATGGAGATGGTGCGGTCGCAGAACAACGCGGCCACCGCGGTGCTCTACCTGGCCGACGTCACCGACTTCATGGACGAGCCGCCCCCGACGTCCGTCGGCCCGCCCAAGCTGGTCGGGCTCGCGGTGGACTCGAACGGCCAGGTCGGCGTCGCCCCGCTCGGTCCGGAGGACCATCTGTTCCGGTTGGCCGCGACTCGGGGCGTGATCCGGGCGTCGGTGGACAAGGACACCGACCCGGCCGTACTGGAAGCCCTGCGGGCCCGTGGGGTGAAGGCGGTGATGATCGCGGCCCTCACCGCCTCCGATCGGGTCCGGGGTTTTGTCGAGGTCCGGGACCGACTCAGCCGATGGGGAGAGTTCACCGAAGAGGATGCCGAGTTCGTCGGCACCCTGAGTGTGCACATGGGCACCGCGCTGGAGAACGTCCAGCTGTTGGCCAACCTGCGTAACGAGGCCTACCGGGATTCCGTCACCGGGCTGCGCAGCCGCGCGGGTCTGACCGTGGACGCCGAGGAACTGCTCTCGCAACACCGCCTCGGCGCGCTCGCGCTCATCCAGCTCGACACGCTGTCGCAGGTCAACAACGCGCTCGGCCACCGGCACGGTGAGGAGTTGCTCGTCCGGGCCGGTGAGCGGATCCTGCGGGCCGGGCCCGATCGGGCGGTCGCCCGGCTGGAGTCGGACCTGTTCGCCATTCTGCTGGAGCCGATGACCGAGGCCGAACTCGCGGCGGAGGTCGCCGGGATCCTGCGCCTCATCAGCCCGTCGTACAGCTTGGCCGGGGTCGATGTCGAGGTCGAGCCGCACGCCGGGATCGCGGTGGTCGACGAGCACTCGCTGGATCACCCGGACGCCGCGGCACTGCTGCAGCGGGCCGAGATGGCTCTGCTGGCCAGCCGTTCCCGCCACGAGCGCTTCGAGATCTTCCGGCCGTCCATGGGCGAGGTCTACCGGCGCCGGTTCCAGCTGGTCACCCAGTTCCGGGCAGCCGTGGACCAGGGTCACATCGTGGTGTACTACCAGCCCAAGGTCAGCCTGGCCGACAACCAACTCCGCGGGGTGGAGGCCCTGGTCCGCTGGATGCACCCCGAGTTCGGGATGGTCAACCCGGGGGAGTTCGTCACCGCCATCGAGGCCACCGGCTCCATCGACATCCTGCTCAACCACGTGCTCGAGACCGCCCTCTCACAGATCAAGGCCTGGTTGAGTCGCGGGATGCGGATCAGCGTGGCGGTCAACCTGTCGATGCGCAACCTGACCGGCAAGCAGTTCCCGGAGCGGGTCGCGGCCGCATTGGAACGCCATCAGGTGCCCGCCGAGCTGCTCACCTTCGAGCTCACCGAGTCCAACGTGATGACCGATCCGGAAACGGCGATGCCGATCCTTGATGCGCTGCACTCGATGGGCATCATGTTGTCCGTCGACGACTTCGGCACCGGCTACTCGTCGTTGGCCTACCTGCGTCGGCTGCCGATCGACGAGATCAAGATCGACCGGTCCTTCGTACTCGGGATGTCGACCGCGCTGGGCGATCTGGCCATCGTCTCGTCGATCATCGAGCTCGGGCATTCACTGGGCCTCACGGTCATCGCCGAGGGGGTGGAGGAGGACGAGTCCCGTCAGGCATTGACGTCGATGAAGTGCGACGGCATCCAGGGTTTCCTGCTCAGCCGCCCGCAACCGGTGGACCGCTTCGAGGCCTGGCTGGCCGCCCGGACCGTCCGGGCCACCAGCACCTCGGATCTGCCCATCATGCGGGTCGTGGGCTGACCGAAACAGTTCTGGGCGACTCCGATGAGCGTCGGTCGTCGATGGACCGGCCCCTGAACTGCCGTTGATCAGGGATTTCACCTCACGGCAGGGGCTCATGTAGAGTGATCGAGGCTCTGTAAGCGGGGTCGAACGGGTCAGTCATGCGGCCATCAATTCGATGAACCCAGCACTCCCGTTGCAGTCATACCGAGTGTCACGCAGTACAGGCCCCCTTAGCTCAGTCGGTAGAGCGTCTCCATGGTAAGGAGAAGGTCTACGGTTCGATTCCGTAAGGGGGCTCGGAGGACGCGGCCGTAGGCTGAGATCATCTGAGGTCTGGATGGTTCTTCGTCTGCGGCCGTTCTTTCGTGAGCACGGTGCCCTGCACAGTGCGCACAACCCGTGGCGGTGTAGCTCAGCTGGCAGAGCAAACGGCTCATAATCGTTAGGTCGCCGGTTCAAGTCCGGCCACCGCTACCCACAGGCCAGGATCGGGTGCTCCCGGTCCGAACCGCTCACCACACAGCCGGCGCTGGTCCCCAGCGCCGCCCGTACGAGAAGCAGAAAGAGGCCGACGGCAGTGGCCGCGAAATCGACTGATATCCGCCCCAAGATCACCTTGGCGTGTGAAGAGTGCAAGCACCGTAACTACATCACCAAGAAGAACCGACGCAACGATCCCGATCGTCTCGAGATCAAGAAGTTCTGCCCGAACTGCAAGTGCCACCGGAACCACAAAGAGACCCGGTAGTCCCGTCGTGGCCATGGACCGGGCTTTCGTCGGCCGGAGCTTTCCGTTCGACGATCCCTACGACGTGGGCCGCGAAAGTATCCGCCAGTTCGCGCAGGCGATCGGCGATGACAATTCGATGTACGTCGACAAGGTGGCCGCTCTCGCAGCGGGCCACCCTGACGTCGTCGCCCCGCCGACGTTCCTCATCGCCGTGGTGGCCCGGGCTCAGGACGCCGTGATGTTCGATCCGGCGCTCGGACTGGACTTCTCCCGCGTCGTGCACCTCGACCAGCGCTTCGTCCATCACCGTCCGGTGGTGGCCGGGGACGTGCTGCACTCGACCGTGCACGTCGACTCGATCAAGGTGCTCGCCGGCAACGACGTCATCGCGGTGCGCACCGAAGTGACCGACCCGTTCGGCGCCGCGGTGGCCACCGCGTACGGCACCCTCGTCGCCCGGGCCGCCGCGTGACTGCCGCGGTCGCCTTCGAGGATGTCGCCCGCGGTACCGCCCTGCCGGTCTTGTCGCTCCGGGTGCCGCGGGCCCAGCTCGTCCGGTACGCCGGCGCCTCCGGCGACTTCAACCCGATCCACTGGAACGAGCGGGTGGCCACGTCGGCCGGCCTTCCCGGGGTCATCGTGCACGGCATGTTGACCATGGCATTGTCGGCCCGGGTGATCACCGACTGGGTCGGTGACCCCACCGCGTTGCGGGAATACGGCGTCCGGTTCACCCGGCCCGTGGTGGTGCCCGATGACGACCAAGGCGCCCGGGTCGAGGTGTCCGCGGTCGTCGCGGCGCTGGAGCCGGCCACCCGGACCGTGCGGGTCGACGTCACCGCAACCTTCGAGGGTCAGACCGTGCTGGGCAAGGCGCGGGCCGTGGTCGCGCTGGCCTGAGCCGCCGCTGGCCGCGCTGGCGCCGACCTGCGGCTTGACGATTTCGGTGCGGTGTAGGCCTTCCGGACTCCGGTGGCCTACACTGGGTCGTCCGGGGTGTGACCCCACGTGCCCGTCCTCGGGTGGGTGACGGTGACGCCCCGATTCGGTGTGTGGTTCCAGACCGCACGTACGACCGGCCCCGCCGGTGGTGCGGCGCGACGGTTCCCCGGCCGAAGGGGTGTAGCTCAAGTGGTAGAGCAACGGTCTCCAAAACCGTAGGTTGCAGGTTCAAGTCCTGTCACCCCTGCTCTGGTCCCGTCGAGGGGGCCGGGCGCGCGGATCCCGCGCATTCGCACCACCCGTGCACAGCAGAAGACGAGGGACCGAGTGAGCAAGGACCGCGACGGGTTCTCCGACGACGAGAGCCTCGCGTCGGACGCCTCCGGCGACGACGCCGCCTCGACCGGATCGACCGCATGGACTCCGGCCGACGAGGTCGATGTCCTGCACGATCCCGAATCGACCGCGCCCGACGCGCTCGAGCTCGAAGCCGAGATCGAGGCCGCCGAGGAATCGGCCGGCCTCGAACCAGGTGCCTCCGACGACCTCGACGACACCGCCCCGACCGGCTTCATCACCGAGGACGGTGACGCTGCCGTGTCCGACGGCGAGCGGATCGAGAGCTCCGCGCTGGTCGGCGTCGGTGCCGGTGGCGGTAGTCGCAGTCGCCGGGGGAGTGCGGCCTCGGCCGTGAGTGCCAAGAAGGACGCGCCGACGAAGCCGCGTGATGTGCAGCAGCGCGAAGGCGTCCTGGCCCGATGGGGCCGCTTCATCCGTGAGGTGATCGCTGAGCTCCGCAAGGTGATCTGGCCCAGCCGGAAGCAGATGGTGACCTACACCGTGGTCGTCATCGTGTTCCTGATCCTGATGGTCGCCCTCGTATCGGGAATGGACGTGTTGTTCCACCTGATCGTCGGGAAGGTCCTGGGCTGATCCGAGCCGGGACACCGTTGATCCGGTCGTCCGAACCGCCCGCCGGGTCGGCCCCGACAGTGTCGCCACCCGCCAGCACGCAGCATGCCCCGTTCGTTCCCGCAGTACCGGATAGCGCAGTACGGAAGAGAGTGAGAACCTTGACCACCAACGACCCGTTCGCCGGCGAGCGTTCGCGCGACGACGAATCGACGGGGTACACCGGTCTCGACAACCCGTTCGACTTGTCCCCCACCGCGGCCGACATCGACCCGTTCATCGAGGACTACGCCGCGGCGGCCGATCAGGCCGCCAGTGCCGAGCGAGCGGCTGACGCCGCCGCCGACATCGATCCGTTCGCCGCCCAGGCCGACCCGTTCGCGGTAGCCGACAAGACCCCCGAACAGACCGTCGCCCCGGAGTCCGCCGACAGCTCGGCCGACTCCGATACCGGGGACGCCCCCGAGGTGGCCGAGGAGGAGGATCCCGCGGTCCAGATGCGGGCGGCATTGACCCGAGCCCCCGGGCACTGGTTCGTCGTGCACTCCTACTCGGGCTACGAGAAGAAGGTCAAGGCCAACCTCGAGAACCGGATCAAGTCCCTCGACATGGAGGACTACATCTTCCAGATCGAGGTGCCGGAGGAGGAAGTCACCGAGATCAAGAACGGGCAGCCGAAGAAGGTCCAGCGTCGGGTCTACCCCGGGTACATCCTGGTCCGCATGGAGTTGACCGACGGTTCCTGGTCCGCGGTGCGCAACACCCCTGGCGTCACCGGATTCGTCGGTGCCAACTCACGACCGTCCCCGTTGACGCTCGACGACGTGGTCAAGATTCTCGTCCCGGTCGCACCGAAGAAGACCGCCGAGAGGGCCGGTACCGGCGGCCGCGCCGCGGTCCGCACCGTCGTGGACTACTCGGTCGGCGAATCGGTCACCGTCATGGACGGTCCGTTCGCGACCCTGCCCGCCACCATCAACGAGATCAACCCCGACCAGCAGAAACTGAAGGTCCTGGTGTCCATCTTCGGACGCGAGACCCCGGTCGAACTGTCGTTCTCGCAGGTCTCGAAACTCTGACCGTCGACCGACCGCCCTGGCAGCGGTTCGGCCGGAAGTCCCGGTGAGACCACCGGGAACCCACCCCAGGAAGAAGAAAGACAGCAATGCCTCCCAAGAAGAAGAAGCTTGCGGCGATCGTCAAGCTGCAGATCAAGGCCGGCTTGGCCAATCCGGCGCCGCCGATCGGGCCCGCTCTGGGCCAGCACGGCGTCAACATCATGGAGTTCTGCAAGGCGTACAACGCCGCCACCGAGGCCCAGCGCGGCGAGGTCGTCCCCGTCGAGATCTCGATCTTTGAGGACCGGTCGTTCACGTTCGAGCTGAAGACCCCGCCGGCCGCCCGGCTGCTGCTCAAGGCTGCGGGTGTCGACAAGGGCTCCGCGACGCCGCACACCACCAAGGTGGCGTCGGTGAGCACCGCCCAGCTGCGCGAGATCGCCACGCTCAAGCAGGTCGACCTGAACGCGAACGACGTCGACCAGGCCATCAAGATCATCGCCGGCACCGCCCGCTCCATGGGCATCACGGTCAAGGACTGATTTCCGTCCCCGCCGGACACCGATCCCCGGTGCCCCGGCACGCCACGACCGGTTCGGTCGAGGCGGTGGTAGGACCCGCGCCGGTCCGCTCACCACACCTTTCCATTCCGCTACAGGAGAGCTCATGAAGCGCAGCAAGGCATACCGCAAGGCCGCCGAATTGATCGACAAGGACAAGCACTACACCCCGCTGGAGGCCGTCAAGCTGGCCCAGCAGACGTCCGGGACGAAGTACGACGCCACCGTCGAGGTCGCCCTCGTCCTCGGGGTCGACCCCCGCAAGGCCGACCAGATGGTGCGTGGCACCGTCAACCTGCCCAACGGCACCGGCAAGGTGTCCCGGGTGATCGTCTTCGCCGTCGGCGACAAGGCCGAAGAGGCCATCGCGGCCGGTGCCGACGTCGTCGGCAGCGACGACCTGATCGCCCGCATCCAGGGTGGCTGGCTCGAGTTCGACGCCGCCGTCGCCACCCCCGATCAGATGGCAAAAATCGGTCGTATCGCGCGCGTCCTCGGGCCGCGCGGCCTGATGCCGAACCCGAAGACGGGCACCGTCACCGCTGACGTCACCAAGGCCGTCAGCGAGATCAAGGGTGGAAAGGTCAACTTCCGCGTGGACAAGGCCGCCAACCTCCACCTGGTGATCGGAAAGGTGTCCTTCACCCCCGAGCAGCTCGTGCAGAACTACGCCGCCGCGCTGGACGAGGTGCTCCGGGCCAAGCCGTCCACCTCGAAGGGCCGCTTCCTGAAGAAGGCCTTCTTCGCCACCACGATGGGCCCGGGGATCCCGGTCGACACGACCATCACGCGCAACATGCTGGACGAGGCAAGCGTCTGACGGGGTCAGACCAATTCGGTACCGTCTGACAGAGTCAGACCAATCAGGCACCGTATGCCGGACTGACCAATCAGACTCGACCGTCCCGACAGCCCCGATGCACCTGCCAGGTGTGCGTCGGGGCTGTCGGCGCTCCGGGGTGATCGCAGCCCGGATCGGCGCGTTTTGGCCGGACGGCGTCGCTGCCGTAGAGTGTCGAGTGATCCACCGAAGACCGTCGGTTTTCTGCTGCCCGCTCGCGGGTCTCGGAACGAAGGCCCGCAGCAGCGGACAACCCACGCAGGAGGACGAGGTCTGACCCGTACGTCGCTGGCCGACGTGGGTCATCAACGCCCCGTGCCCACTGCGCCGGGGCGTTCGTCGTGTCCGGACCTTCCTCCAGCAGCCTTCCGCGGTCACGGTGGCCGGTAGCTGTTCGCTATCGGGACGCACACGTACGCAGGAAGGAGGCGAGATGGTCAAGGCACAGTCGGTGTCCACCGTCGCCGAGATCGCGGACCAGTTCCGTACCTCTTCGGTCGCGGTCATCACCGAGTACCGCGGTCTCACGATGAAGCAGCTGACCGCGCTCCGGCGCGCCCTCGGCAACGACACGAATTACACCGTCGCCAAGAACACCCTCGTCAAGCGCGCCGCGGCCGACGCCGGAGTGCAGGGTCTGGACGACCTGCTCACCGGTCCGACCGCTATCGCGTTCGTCAAGGGTGAGCCCAGCGAGGCTGCCAAGGCGCTCCGCGAGTTCGCCAAGGGCAATCCGTTGCTCGTGGTCAAGGGTGGTTACCTGGACGGGAAGCCGCTCCAGCCCGCCGAGGTCAACAAGATCGCCGATCTGGAGAGCCGCGAGGTTCTGCTGGCGAAGTTCGCCGGTGCGATGAAGGGCAACCTGTCGAAGGCGGCTTACGCCTTCGCCGCGCTCCCCTCGCAGATGGCGCGGCTCGCCGCGGCGCTGCAGGAGCAGAAGGCAGCCGGTGCACCGCCGGCTGATGCGGCCCCCGCCGCGGACGCTGCCGACTCCACCGAGGCCTCTGACGACGCAGTCGTCACTGCCAGCTCGGACGACGCAGTCGTCACTGCCACCTCTGATGACGCAGTCGTCACTGCCACCTCCGACGACGTGGTCGTCACTGCCACCTCCGACGACGGCGTCGTGAACGCCGAGCAGAACCAGGCCGAAGCGGCCAGTACCGAAGCCCCGGCCGATCTGGCCTGAGCTGACCGGCCGACCGTCATCCGTCGGGAGAGCCACCCCGGTCAGCCCGACCGGATCCACCACGAAAATCCCCGCCCCACCCGGTGATACCGGACGGTGCAGAAGTGAAAGGAAGCCATCATGGCCAAGCTGTCCTCCGATGAACTGCTCGACGCCTTCAAGGAACTGACCCTCATCGAGCTCTCCGAGTTCATCAAGCAGTTCGAGGAGACCTTCGGCGTCACCGCCGCGGCTCCGGTTGCTGCGGCCGGCCCGGCCGGTCCCGCCGGTGGCGCGCCCGCCGAGGCCGCTGAGGAGCAGGACGAGTTCGACGTCGTCCTCGAGTCCGCTGGTGAGAAGAAGGTCCAGGTCATCAAGGCCGTCCGCGAGCTCGTCTCCGGGCTGGGTCTGAAAGAAGCCAAGGACCTCGTCGACGCCGCCCCCAAGGCCATCCTCGAGAAGGTGGCCAAGGACCAGGCCGAAGCCGCCAAGGCCAAGCTCGAAGAGGCCGGCGCCAAGGCGACCGTCAAGTAGTTCTTCTTCGTGGGCGAACCGGCGAGAACGTCCGGAAATCGCGCAGCGGTACCAGCAGAGCGGGTGGGTGGCCGAGAGGCTGCCCACCCGCTTTCTGCTGCGGGCCGGACGCCGCACAGAGGCGCGATGACGGGTGAGTCTTGACGAAACACCCGTCAGGGCTCACGCTGTTCAGCAAGAGGCAGTGAGTCCCACCCGAGCCGTGACGTGCCAGATCTTCCGCGATCTGTATCAGGGTCCGCCCGCCAGATCGCCCGACAGGCAGTGCTGAGTTTTCGCACCCTGTCCCAGCGCGCCTGCCGTTCGGAGTGGACAGACGGATGCCTTGGCGCTACTCTTGAACTTTGCGCTGCCCTCTTTGTGCTGCCCTCGTTCAGTCCCGACCCCCGACCCGCGCGTTCTGGTCAGAAGTGTGCCACGACCCAACGGTCCACACGCTGACAACACGTGAATCGGTGGGATCGCCGCTTGGCCGTCGACAGCCCGCTGGGCGCAGCGGGAACGTCAACGACGGCTATTTTTTTACCGCGGTCCTTGGAAGGACGAATCTTGGCAGTCAGCAGCACGTCCACCTCCCATCTGCCCACTCTCCCCGGCGCTCCGAAGCGGATCTCGTTCGCGAAGCTGCGCGAGCCGCTGGAAGTCCCGAACCTGCTCGCTCTCCAGACGGAATCGTTCGACTGGTTGATCGGTGCTCCGGCGTGGCGGGCCCGGCAGGAAGATCCCGCCATCTCCAGCGGTCTCGATGAGATCCTGGCCGAGATCTCGCCGATCGAGGATTTCTCCGGGGAGCTGAGCCTTTCCTTCTCCGATCCCCGTTTCGACGAGGTGAAGGCGACTGAAGAGGAGTGCCGGGACAAGGACATGACCTACTCGGCGCCGCTCTTCGTCACCGCCGAGTTCGTCAACGGCGAGACCGGCGAGATCAAGTCGCAGACCGTGTTCATGGGCGACTTCCCGATGATGACCAGCAAGGGCACCTTCATCATCAACGGCACCGAGCGTGTCGTGGTGTCCCAGCTGGTCCGCTCGCCCGGGGTCTACTTCGATAAGACGATGGACAAGCTCGCCGGCAAGGAGGTCTTCTCGGTCAAGGTCATCCCGTCGCGGGGCGCCTGGCTCGAGTTCGACATCGACAAGCGCGACACCATCGGTGTACGCATCGATCGCAAGCGCCGCCAGCCGGTCACCGTGCTGCTCAAGGCGCTGGGCTGGGACATCGAGAAGATCCGCGAGCGCTTCAGCTGGTCGCCCGTGCTGCTCGGCACCCTGGAGAAGGACCACATCGCCGGCACCGACGAGGCGCTGTTGGACATCTACCGCAAGTTGCGCCCTGGCGAGCCGCCCACGCGGGAGTCCGCGCAGGCCCTGCTGGAGAACCTGTTCTTCAAGGACAAGCGCTACGACCTGGCCAAGGTGGGCCGGTACAAGCTGAACAAGAAGCTGGGCGTGAACCAGCCGACGACGACCGGCATCCTCACCGAGGACGATCTGGTCTCCACCGTCGAGTACCTGCTGCGTCTGCACCAGGGTGACGAGTTCTGGCAGCCCAACGGTGAGGACCGTGCGGTCGAGGTCGACGACATCGACCACTTCGGCAACCGTCGTCTCCGGACCGTCGGCGAGTTGATCCAGAACCAGATCCGGGTCGGCCTGTCCCGGATGGAGCGTGTCGTCCGCGAGCGGATGACCACCCAGGACCGCGAGGCGATCACCCCGCAGACCCTGATCAACATCCGGCCCGTCGTCGCCTCCATCAAGGAGTTCTTCGGCACCAGCCAGCTGTCGCAGTTCATGGACCAGACCAACCCGCTCGCCGGTCTGACCCACAAGCGCCGGCTGTCCGCGCTCGGCCCCGGTGGTCTCTCGCGTGAGCGCGCCAGCCTCGAGGTCCGTGACGTTCACCCTTCCCACTACGGCCGCATGTGCCCGATCGAGACCCCGGAAGGCCCGAACATCGGCCTGATCGGCTCGCTCGCCACCTTCGCCCGGGTGAACCCGTTCGGCTTCATCGAGACCCCGTACCGCAAGGTCCAGGACGGTCGGGTCACCGACGAGACCGAGTACCTGACCGCTGACGAGGAAGACCGCTTCGTCATCGCCCAGGCCAACGCCAAGATCACCGCTGACGGCACCTTCACCGAGGCCCGTGTGCTGGTGCGTCGTCGTGGTGGAGAGGTCGACCAGGTGCGCCCGAACGAGGTCCAGTACATGGACGTCTCGCCGCGCCAGGTGGTCTCCGTCGCGACCGCGATGATCCCGTTCCTGGAGCACGACGAGGCCAACCGTGCGCTGATGGGCGCCAACATGCAGCGGCAGTCCGTGCCGTTGCTGCGCTCGGAGGCCCCGCTGGTCGGCACCGGCATGGAACTCCGTGCCGCCGTCGACGCCGGCGACGTCGTCATCTGCGAGAAGGCCGGTGTGGTCGAGGAGGTCACCGCCGACTACGTCTCCGTGATGGCCGATGACGGACAGCACCGCACCTACCGGCTGCACAAGTTCCGTCGCTCGAACCAGGGCACCAGCTTCAACCAGAAGCCGATCGTGGAAGAGGGCGCTCGCGTGGAGGTCGGGCAGGTGCTGGCCGACGGTCCCTGCACCGACATGGGCGAGATGGCCCTCGGGAAGAACCTGCTCGTGGCGTTCATGCCGTGGGAAGGCCACAACTTCGAGGACGCGATCATTCTGAGCCAGCGCATCGTCCAGGACGACGTGCTGACCTCGATCCACATCGAAGAGCACGAGATCGATGCGCGCGACACCAAGCTCGGCCCCGAGGAGATCACCCGGGACATCCCGAACGTCTCCGAAGAGGTCTTGGCCGACCTCGACGAGCGCGGCATCATCCGGATCGGCGCCGAGGTCCAGGACGGCGACGTCCTGGTCGGGAAGGTCACGCCCAAGGGCGAGACCGAGCTGACCCCGGAGGAGCGGCTGCTGCGTGCGATCTTCGGCGAGAAGGCCCGCGAGGTCCGCGACACCTCGCTGAAAGTTCCGCACGGCGAGACCGGCAAGGTCATCGGTATCCGGGTCTTCAGCCGGGACGACGATGCGGCCGAGTTGCCGCCGGGGGTCAACGAGCTGGTCCGCGTCTACGTGGCCCAGAAGCGCAAGATCCAGGACGGCGACAAACTCGCCGGACGCCACGGCAACAAGGGCGTCATCGGCAAGATCCTGCCGGTCGAGGACATGCCGTTCCTCGAGGACGGCACCCCGGTCGACATCATCCTGAACCCGCACGGTGTGCCGCGACGGATGAACGTCGGTCAGATCCTGGAGACCCACCTCGGCTGGGTCGCCGCACAGGGTTGGCAGATCGACGGCGAGCCGACCTGGGCCGGCAACCTCACCGAGGAGAGCAACGCCGCCCAGCCGTGGACGCGCACCGCGTCGCCGGTATTCGACGGTGCCACCGAGGACGAGATCGAGGGCCTGCTCGGCTCGACGACCCCGACCCGCGACGGTGACCGCCTGGTGAAGACCGACGGCAAGGCCACTCTCATCGACGGCCGCTCCGGCGAGCCGTTCCCCTACCCGGTGTCGGTCGGCTACATGTACATCATCAAGCTGCTCCACCTGGTGGAC
>JBDSLP010000034.1:0-9097 GCA_039916325.1 Nakamurella sp.
CGCCACGCCGGGTGCTGTGACCGTGTAGGTCGGGGCGGTGGCGCCGTTGAGCGCGGGCGCGGTCCACCTGACCGCGACGGATCCGTTGTTCGTACCGTTGTTGGTGGTCGTCCGGTCGGCTAGGACCGAGGTGGGCTGCTGGGGGACGATCGGCACCGCCCACTTCCGGGACAGGTAGTCCTCGATGGTTCGGCGCTCGACCGTCGTCAGGGCCCGTTTGAAGGTGATCACGTCGCCGACCTGGCCGATCAGCCCGCGGCTCATGAAGGTGTTGGACACGCTCGCGGCGAACGTCCGGGGCGACGGGCCCTGATCCGAGGTGATCAGCGCCGCCGGCAGCGTGGTGTTGGCGCTCTGCGCACCGTTGGTCCAGTTGAACTTGGCCCCGGTGTTCGCCGTGTTGTACGACCAGTCGTTCCCGTTCGGTGCCCCGCGCTGCACGCCTGATCCGACCCGGACGTTGACGTCCTGGGTGGCCTGGCCGAACAGGTCGGCGAACTGGGAGCCAGGGTTCGTCAGGTTCGCCGCGACGAAGACGGTCTGGTAGACGCCGTTGGCGTTGATCGCGTTCAGGACATTCCCGGTGTCGGTGAAGTTGGCCGCGGGCAGACCGTTCCAGCTGCCGACTCTGGGCTGGTTGGCCACCGACGTCTGCAGAAAGTTCAGGCCGGCGCCGCTCTTGTCCTTCCAGCAGCCGATCGTTGCGGTCGCTACCGCCCCGGTACAGCCGGATTCGGCGGCGAATGCGTTCGGGTCGGTGCCGTCGAGCCACAGGCTCAACCCGTTGGTCGAAGACATGATGGAGGGATACGGGATGGCCCGCACCGCGGTGGATGCCGGCCCGGTGCCCGAGCTGGTACTCGCGGTGACGGTGACCGCGTACGCGACGCCGTTGCTGAGTCCCGGCACGGTGCAGCTGAGGGCACCGGTGGTGGTGCAGGTCGCACCACCCGGACTCAGCGTCACGGTGTATCCCGTGACGGTCCCGCTGGTCGGTGCGGTCCACGTGACGGTCACCGCACTGTCACCGTTGATGACCGAGACAGTCTGTGGCGCAGTCGGGATCGCGCCGACGACCACCCAGTTGAATGATCCGCTGGTGACGGCTGTCCCCGTGCTGTCGGTGACGGTGACGGTGATCCCGGCGAACGTCTGCGCGCTGCTGGTGATGGTGCCGGTGATCAGCCCGGTGTTGCTGATTCCCAGCGTGGCCGGCCCGTTGTCCAGCCGGAACGTGCACGGTGCGTTCGGGCAGCTGGCCACGACCTGCAGCGACACCGCGGCCCCCGTCACGGACTGCTGGTTGCCCGGGGAGGTGACCGTCGATCGCCCGTAGACGATCCAGCTGAACGGGGTGCTCTTGACCGCCGTCCCCGTGCCGTCGGTGACGGTGACGGTGACCCCGGCGAACGTCTGCGGGCTGCTGGTGATGGTGCCGGTGATCAGCCCGGTGCTACTGATTCCCAGCGTGGCCGGCCCGTTGTCCAGCCGGAACGTGCAGGGTGCGTTCGGGCAGCTGGCCACGACCTGGAGCGACACCGTCGCCCCCGTGACGGACTGTTGGGCGCCCGGTGCGGTCACTGTCGACTGTCCGTAGACGGTCCAGCTGAAGCTGCTGCTGGTGACGGAAGCGCCCGCGCTGTCGGTCATGGTGACGGTGACGGCAGCGAACGTCTGCGGGCTGCTGGTGATCGTCCCGGTGATCAGCCCGGTGTTGCTGATTCCCAGGGTCGCCGGTGCGTTGTTCAGCACGAACGTGCAGGGCGAGTTCGGGCAGTTGGCCCCGACCTGGACCGACACCGCACCATTGGTGACGGACTGCTGGTTCCCCGGTGCGGTGACCGTCGGTCGGGGGAAGACCGTCCAGGTGAACGAGACCGTCCGGGCGACGGTGGTTTTCGTGTCGGTGGCGACCAGGGTGACCGTGGTCGTCCCGGCCGTGGTCGGGGTTCCGGACACCGCTCCGGCCGGCGTCAGGGTCATCCCGGCGGGCAGGGTCGGGCCGCCGCTCCACACGAACGAGCCGGAACCACCGGTTGTCGTCAACACGAGGCCGGCGGCGACACCGACCGTGCTCTTCTGCGGCCCCGGGTTGGCGGCCGAGAACGGCGGATAGTCGATGGTCCAGGTGAAGGCGACGGTGCTCGTCCGACCGACCGCATCGGTGACCAGCAGCGTCACCGGGAATGTCGCGAACGTGGTCGGGGTGCCGGTGATGACGCCGCTGTCGGACGTCGTGGTGAGCGAGAGTCCTGGCGGCAGCGAGGCTGTCGGATCCGACCAGGTGTACGGCGTGGTCCCGCCGCTGGCGCTCACGGTCAGTGCGGGCACGGCGGTACCGATCACTCCGGCCTGCGCCGGGGGTGCGGTGGGGGTCAGAGCGGGGATGACCGTCCAGGTGAAGGTCACCGAGGTGGTGCGGCCGAAGCCGTCGGTGAGGGTCAGCGTCACCGGCGTGGCCGGCGCCACCGTCACGGGCGAGCCCGAGATGAGCCCGGAGACCGGGTTGACAAACAGTCCGGCGGGCAGCACCCCGGTCAGCGTGATGAGCGACAGGCCCACCGCGGTGGGGACCGCGGTCACCCCGACGACGTCACCGACGGCCGAGGTCTGGTTCCCCGGGTTGGTCAGGACCGGCGCCGGCGGCGGGGTCGGAGTGGGGCTGAACAGCGGGTCCTGCCCGGTGTTGAGCAGCGTGGACGTCACGTACGTGCATCCGGTCGTCGGGCAGCGGGATCCTTTCCAGGTCACCGCGACCACGGCGCGCAGGTAGCCGGTCGACACCAGCGACGCCGCACAGTTGGCGTTGAGCACCAGACCGGTGGCGATACCGCAATTGCCCAGATAGACGCTGGTGTTGTAGACGGTGCCGTTGAGCGTGGTCGCGGTCGGGGTCGTGGGGACCCGCGCGGTGGCACCGCTGCCGACCACGGCGAGCGCATCCACGGCCGCGCCGACCCCGACGGTCATGCCGGCGAGCGCGCCGGTCACCGACGCCGGGGCGGCCCCGAGTTGCGCGGTCACGCTGGTCAGGTCGCGACCGCTGACCAGGTCCGAGGCCGGCAGGGCCCGGATGATCTCGAGCTGGGAGTTGGCGATCGCGGTCGCGGTCTGGGTGGCCCGCTGCAGGCTGGTGTACGCCACCGTGTTGACGAAGAAGGTGCTGAACGCGGCCATCACGAGCACGATCAGGCTGATCGAGATCACCGTCTCCAACAGCGCGAATCCACCGTCGGGGTCAGCGGCAGAGCCAGCGCGCCGGTGCCCGACAACGGCGGCCCGGCGGCGCAGACGCGCGGCGACACGCCGGTCGGCTTCGAGGAGTGGACGCCTCAGGGACGCAGTCATGACACCGCCTACGAACCGCTGAGCAGCTTCTCGAGAGCAGCCTGCTCGGCGGGGGTCACCGGTGCGGAGAAGATGTCCAACGTCAGGCTCAACGTGCTCGCGGCGTCCGGGCCGGACCCGGTGGCGGCATCCGTCGGTGCCACCTGGGTGGCGGTCACCAATGCCCGGCGCGGGCCTGCGACCTGGATGTCGGAAAGGAACCCGGTGAGATCACGGCCCAGCCCGCTGGCCGCGATCGTGACCGTGGTCTGCATCAACCCGGTGGCCGCCGCGACGGCCGCCGGGGCGGCAACGGTGGCGTCAGCGGCCGCCACGGGTGCGGCGACAACGGCTCCCTCGGACCCGACGACCGCAGACGAGGCGCCGACGACGACGCTGGTCAGACTGACCGAGTGCGCCGCCGCCTGGGCCGAGAGCTGGCGGGTGAACGAGGGCAGCCCGCCGTCGGCCGGCAGCTCGGCGAGCGTGCCGGCCAGGCTTCCCCGCAGCGCCACGACGTCGTCGTTCTGGGCCTTCAACTTCGCGTTCCTGGCCTCGAAGACGCTGTTCTGCAGCTGTGCGGACTCGATCTGGGTTCGCGTCGAGGCGGCCTCGTCGCGCACCGGACCGATCACCACGAACCAGCCGACGGCCAGGATCACCACGGCCAGGACGAGGCCGCCACCGAGCCAGACGCGCTTCTGCTGAGGGGCTTTCCCCGACGGGGACGCTGCCGCTTTCGGTGTCGATGACGGGACGGATGACTTTCCGGCGGACGTCTCTGAAGGCTTTCTGGAGAACATTGCCGTCACCCGCCTGCGTCGAATCGATGGCTGAGGAGGGCGTCGGTGAGACCCAGAGTCAGGCTGAACTGGGTACCGACCGCTCCTTCACTGTTGAGGGAGTTGGCCAGCGGAAGGACGTCGACGACACCAGGGATGGCGGCGAGGCTGTCGACGTAATCCGACAGATCGTCGAGCGTCTGCCCGGTACCGCTCATCGTGACGGTGCCGATGCGGGTCGCTCCGGACGCATCCAGGCCGGTGGCCGTGGCCGCGCCGGCCATGCTGATGGTGATCGCCTGCTGGGAGATCGTCATCGTCGCCGGCAGGCTCGTCTGGAGGGCGCCCGTCAGCGCGACCAGATCGACGTCGGGAGCCATCACCTGGGTGACCTGGCCGCGGATCTGGGCGATCCGGTTCTGGATGGAGACGACGTCGGAGTAGCTGCGACCGACCGCCTGCAGTTCGAGGGTGCGGTCGGCGATGACCGCGAGATCAGCTGTGGCGGCGTCACTTTCGCGTAACGCCAGGTAGTAGCCGCCGCCACAGACCAGCACCAGGGCGACAATGCCGACGGCCAACCACCGGCGGAGCACGGCGATCTGGCGGGCCTTGACGAGCTCCGGCGGGATCAGGTCGGCGCTGATGCCCCAGCCGGGCATCACCGTCCACAGCGCCGGTCGCGAGACGACCGTCGCGGGGGGTGGGAGGGTCTTGGTGTCGCTCATGCCGCCGCTCCCATGGCCAGAACCACCGATACCGCGGTGGCGCCGCGCTCGGAGTCCGCGCCGCCCGCGGTGCGGTTGCCGATGTGCAGCATCGGGGTCTGGTGGTGCACCGGTACGCCGAGCTGGCCGGCGAGCACGTCGGCGAGGCCGGCGAGTGCCGACCCGCCGCCGGTGAGAGAGATGCTCTCAGGGCGGGCGCCGTCGTTGCCGGTGCGGAAGTAGTTCATCGAGCCGCGGATCTCGGCGAGCAGCGGGCGGATACCGGCCTGCAGCGTCTCGGACGCGGCGTCGCGGTCGGTGGTCAGGCCCACCTCCCGCTTGAGCCGTTCGGCGTCCTCGAGCGACAGGTTCAGGTTCTCGGCCAGCAGGTCGGTCAGTTCCTGACCCCCCCGGGCCACCGTGCGGACCAGCTTCGGCACGCCGAGGTGATGGATGACGATGGACGTCAGATGGGCACCCACGTCGATCACGGCCTGCACCTCCAGTTGTTCGTCGGCGATCGACCGCAGTGCCCCGAACGAGGACAGATCGACCCGGGCCACCCGCAGGCCGGCGCGCTCGACGGCATCGACCGCGGCCAACACCGATCGACGCGGGGTGGCGATCAGCAGACCCGAGACCATCCCGGTCTTCGGGTCCGGTTCGCCGACCTGGGCGTAGTCCAGGATGACTTCGTCCAGTGGCAGCGCGATGATCTCGCGGGCCTGGAACGGGAGCGCCTTGGCCCGCTGCTGGGCGTTCAGGTTCGGGATCTGCAGCGCCCGGACCACCGACTGCGGGTGAGCCGTGCCCAGGATCACCCGGCGGCAGTTGAAGTTGTAGGTATCCCAGAGCGACTTCAGCGCCTGGGTGACGACGGCCGGTTCGACCACCGCGCCGTTGACCACGGCACCTGGCGGTAGCGGCACCGAGCCGATGCCGTGCGCCGTGACCGTGGGGTGGGGGCCACCGCTGTCGCTCAGCGCCAGCACGGCGGCCCGGACGGCGGTGGCGCCGATGTCCAGCCCGATGGCGTGGCCGTCGGTGTTCACCGGTTGTCTGCGGGCGGCGGAGCGTTGTCGGCCTCTCATCGGTTCACCGGTTCCTCTCGGGACGTGCGGTTCGGCGTCATCCGACCAGGGCCAGACGTGAGTAGAGATCGGCGACCGAGGGGCCGACGAAGATCGCCAGCAGGGCGCCGGTGATCATGGACGGCCCGAAGGCCAGCGAGCGGTCGGTGCGGCCGCGGCCGGCCAGCAGCTTCGCGATCCCCACGAGGGCACCGATGAAGAAGGCGGCAAAGGCGCCGACGAGCAGCACCGGATAGCCGAGGAAGCCCAGGACGCCGCCGATGATTCCGGCGAGTTTGACGTCCCCGAAACCCATTCCGGCCGGATACAGAAAGGCGAGCGCGAAATAGCCGAGGAACAGCACCGCCGCGCCGACCCCGGCCCGCAGCAACGCCGCGGGATCGTGGGCCGACACTGCCGCAGTGACCAGCAGTGCGGCCAGGACCAGATACGACGGGTACACGATGGCGTTGGGCAGCCGCCGGACGTCCAGGTCGATCATGGTGAGACTGATCCCCATCGCGGTGAAGTAGAGGAACGCGGGCAGGGCGGCCAGCAGGTCGAGCTCGGCGAGCCGCCAGGCCACGGCGGCGAACAGCACCGCGGTCGTGAGCTCGACCAACGGGTAGCGGACGCTGATCGGGGTCCTGCAGTCCGCGCACCGGCCGCGCAGGACCAACCAGCCGAGGACCGGCACGTTGTGCCGGGCCCGGATCGGATGGTCGCAGGACGGGCAGTGCGATCCCGGCCTGACCAGCGACGCCGCCGCCGGCACCCGGTGGATCACCACGTTCAGGAACGATCCGATCACCAACCCCAGCAGGGCGACGACCACGATCAGCGGGGTCATGGTGGTCCTTCCCGATGGTCGGGTCGATGAAGGTTCAGGACGAGACGGAAGGGTCTTTCACACTGGGCCTCGGACTCGAAGCAGTGGGGCGCCGACTCGCGGCGCCCCACTGGTCAGAGACGGTGGGTCAGCAGGTGGTGAGAGTCAGCGAGGTCGGGGCCGACGCGAGGGCAGCCACGGCGCCACCGTTGGAGCTGTTGTAGCACCAGTACTTCGGGGCACCACCGGTGTTGCTGCCCAAGAGCACGTAGCTGGTCGCGCCGGAGTTGGAGATGTAGCTCAACGTGGTGCCGGTGCTCTTGGTGATCGACTGACCGGGGCACGGAGTAGCCGACAGGGCCCCCGCGGAGGGCTGACTCGGGTAGACGGAGCCCGAGTTGCAGACCTCGAGCACGCTGATCGCGTTGCGGACGTCCGTCTCGGCCGCCGCGTCGTTGGCGCCCTTGCGGTAGTTCAGGTAGACGGGGATCGCGATGGCGATCAGCACGCCGAGGATGACGACCACGACGAGCAGCTCGATCAGGGTGAAGCCGTTGTCACCCTTGGCGCGCTTGGCCCGCAGGTCAGCAAAGGTCTTGTACATCAGCGCCTCCAAGGGCGAGTTATGGGGCGGACCGATCCATGTGGCCAGTCCGTGACGAAGTGTCACTCTCTGTATCGGCCGCCCCGGCCCGCACTTGAGGAGTTTTCCGAAATCAGCCTCCGCCGATGTTCTGGTAGATCGTGAACATCGGCAGGTACAGGCAGATGACCATCGTGCCGATCACCACGCCCATCAACACGACGAGTAACGGCTCCAGCGCAGACGTGAGCGAATCGGTGGCCGTCTCCACCTCCTGGTCGTAGTAGTCGGCGACCTTGTCGAGCATGTCGCTCGCCTGCCCGGTTTCCTCGCCCACTTCCAGCATCTGCACCACCATCGAGGGAAAGATGTCGTGCTTGGCCATGGGCTTGGCGATGGTGCTGCCGGTGCGCACCGAATCACGGACGTCGGCCATCGCCTGGCCGATCAGGGAGTTGCCGGCGGTGCCGCCGACGATGTCCAGGGCCTGGATGACGGGCACCCCGACCGCGAGCAGGGTGCCGAGGTTGCGGGCCCAGCGGGCGATCGCGAGCTTTTTGAACAGCGTCCCGAACACCGGGATCCTGAGCTTGAAGCGGTCTGATTTCAACCGGAACGTGGCGCTGTTCTGCATCGCCTTCCGATAGGCCCGGAGCGCCACGACAGAGATCACGATGAGCAACGGGAGCGCCCAGTAGGCGTTGTGCGACAGCACCACCAGCGTCTGGGTGGGCAGCGGCAGCTCGCCTCCGAGCTGGCCGAACATCGCCTCGAAGATGGGGACGATGAAGATGATGACGCCGGTGCCCATCAGCAGCGAGAAGATCAGCACGATGACCGGATAGGTCAGCGCCGACTTGATCTTGGCCCGCAGCGCCGCGTCGGACTCGAACATCTTGGCGATCCGGTCCAAGGCGTCGTCGAGGAACCCACCGGTCTCCCCCGCGCCGACCATGTTCACCATCAGCAGCGGGAAGTGGTCGGGGTGCCGCGCCATCGCCGTCGACAGCGTGGAGCCGGCCTGGACATCGCTCATCAGCTGGCCGACCGCGGCCTTCAGTCCGGGTTTGGTGGTCTGTTCCTCGAGGATGCCCAGCGAGCGGGTCAGGGTCAGCCCCGATGACGTCATGGAGGCGAACTGCCGGGACAGGATGGCCAGATCCTTCAGGCTGGTCCGGCGGTTGCCCAGACCGGGGATCTTGATGTCCCGACGAAGCCCCTCGCCGCTGGCACTCACGGTCAGCGGGATCAGACGCTGCCCGCTGAGGGCGACCGCCGCGGCGTCGGCGGAGTCGGAGTCGATGCTGCCCCTGCGGACGGCCCCGGTCGCGTCGACGGCTTCGTAGCTGAACGTCTTGACTGTCGGCATAATCGCCTCACACCCTCGCGAGTCGTCTGAACTCGGCCGGATCGTGCGCGAGTTCGAGTGCGGTCTGTTTGCTGATCAACTGCTCGTGGAAGGCGTTGGCCAGGCTCTGGTCGAATGTGACCATCCCCAACTCCCCCGACGACTGGATGACCGTCGGAATCTGGTGCGCCTTGGCCTCCCGGATGAGGTTGCGCACCGCAGGATTGACCACCATCACCTCGGTGATCGCGACCCGGCCCTTGCCGTCCCGGCGCGGTGCCAGCGCCTGGGTCAGCACCCCCTGCAGACAGTTGGCGAGCTGGGCCCGGATCTGCCCCTGCTGATGCGCCGGATAGATGTCGATCAGCCGGTCGATGGTCTGCGCAGCGGACTGGGTGTGCAGGGTGGCGAGCACGAGGTGACCGGTCTCGGCGGCGGTGACGGCGACCGA
>JBDSLP010000035.1:0-7393 GCA_039916325.1 Nakamurella sp.
TGGCTTCGGGATCACCCGGGTGCAGCCGGCAGCTGATGCAGGCCGGGGCGTGTCGCGGCCGTTGACGTCGGGCACGTTGCCTGCTGTGCCCTTGCGCGCAGGTTTGCCTGTCCGACCTCACGGGCAGCCGACTACGTCCGTGGATGTCGGCGTGAGGAGAGCCCGGACGACCAGCGCCTGTGCTGCCCGGGCGGCGGGCCTGATCCGGCGTGGCCGTCTGCTGCTCGCCTGGTTGCCGTGGGGGATCCTGCTGCTGGCCAGCGCGGCGGCGCACGTCCAGGCCGCCGCAACAGCTGCAGATGATCGATCAACCCCATCTCGGGTAGGTGGCTCGGGCGCACGCGGTGACCGGTTCGCAGGACAGGGAACCGGTCCTGGTTGATAGTCGACTGACCGCCTAGTTGGATAGCGGGTGTGACCCGACGTCCGCTGGTGTTGACCGGCGGTCCTGCCGTCGGCAAGAGCTCGACAGCTCTCGGGCTGGCTTCGCTGCGCACCAGGGCGGCCGTCATCGATGTGGATGACGTTCGTCATCTGGTTGTCAGTGGGGGCGTGGCGCCGTGGAAGGGCGACGAGGGCCGAAGGCAGGCGCAACTCGGTGTACAGAACGCCTGCGCACTGGCCAGAAACTTCGGCACTGCCGAAATTGATGTGGTGATCGCCGATGTGCTCACGCCGGACAGCGCCCGTCTGTATCGGCAGTTGCTGCCGGAGTGCCTTGTCGTCCGCCTTGTCGTGGCGTTCGCGGAGGCCCAACGCCGGGCAGCCACCAGGAAGGTCTTCTTGACCGCGCAGGAGTTCGAACAGCTCCACCGCGCCGACCGGTCGGCACCGCCGTTGTCCGATCATATTCTGGATGTTGATCATCTGAGTGTTTCAGCTCAGGTGTGTGCCGTCGCTGACGTGTGGCGCAGGACAGAGTCCTGACGCCAGTTGGTGCTGCAGGCGGCTCCGATGGCAGGGGCTCAGCCGCAAGCGGTGGTGTCCTCGGACGCGATCGCGGTGGCGACGTCGCGTGGATAGCTCCTGCGGGCGGCGACGAGCAGCAGCAGACCCGCGACGACCAGCACGCCCAGCAGGATCAGGAAGGCTCGCGTCAGCCCGACCGCGCCGTCGCCCTGAACCGCGTCGACGTCGATGCCGGCGGGACTGAGCACCGTCGACAGCAAACCGAAGATCAGCGGTGCAGACGACTTGAGCAGCGTCTGAACGAAGGCCCGCACGCTCTCCGCGCGTCCCCACAGCCGGGAATGGACGACGTCCAGCCGCGCCGCGTCGAGCGCCGGGTTGGCCGCCCCGATGAGCGCCGACGCCGCCAGCAGCAGCGGCCAGCCGATCAGGAAGGTCGGGATGGCGACGCCCGGCACGGCCAGCGCGAACGCGACCAGGCAAGCGGCCCCGGCCAGCATCGGACGGGCGGAGATCCGGCCGCGACCGATCCAGCGGTCCGACAGCGGACCCGCGATCAGCGTGCCGGTGACGGTCGCAATGCCAACGGTGACCAGCAGCAGGGTCGCGGTGTTCTGGTCGAAGTCGTACCGCCCACGGAGGAAGACCACGATGAACGCCTGGAGACCGGCGACGTAGAAGTAGAGCAGGGCCGACGACAGGATGATGTAGACGTTGGACCGGATGGTCAGCACGTACTTCACCGCCCACCACATCGAATGATCCGTCGGGTCGGAGGTCAGCACGTTCCGTGCGTAGGGCTGGACCCCCTTCGAGCGGACCAGCGTGGTCAGGCTGGCCGACCGTTCCCCGGTCCGCTGCTGGCCGACCAGCTCCTGCTGACCGCCGCGAATCGGCTCCGGCAACGTCCGGATCAGCGCGTACGCCAGGATCGGCCCCGGAATCGCGAGGATCCAGAACGACCCCCGCCATGACCACCAGGCGGCCATCTCGCCCGCGAGGAGCAGCGCCGTGGCCGCACCGATGAATTCCCCGGCCAGAATGAGCGCATAGACCCGGCCCCGGCTGGTGGACGGGAAGAGGTCGCCGGTCAGCGACGCGACGATCGGCGTGGCGGCGCCGATGCCGGCACCCAGCGCGATCAGGGCCAGCAGCATGGCCACGTAGTTCGGGGAGAACCCGGCCACCGCCACCGAGACGGACCAGCTCAGCACGCACCAGGTCAGCAGCCGCACCCGGTTCGTCCGGTCCGCGAGGATGCCGAACGGTAGCGTCGTCGCCGCCCCGACCAGGCCGGCCGCGGTGATGAGCAGGCCGACGGCGGTGTTGTCGATGCCCAACGCCGACTTCAGGTCCGGTGCCACCGCCCCGACGATGGTCTGGTCACCCGCGGCCAGCGCCAGCGCACCGGCGAGCAGCACGATGACCCGCAGCTGCGACCGACCGCCGGCGACGGCGACGAGCCTCGCCAGCGGCGACGGACGCGGCTGGGTCATGTGTGGGGTCCTCGGGTCGGGTCGCGGTCGCTCCGCAATGTCGGGAAGCCCGGCGGCACCAGGGACCACGACGATCCTGCACGATACGGCAGCAATTCGAGCGGGTGCGGCGACTCCTTCGAGCGGGCCACACGGTCGCACCTTCGCGTGTCGGTGCGGATGCGTCGCGCGTTCGGGTGGATCGGGTTCTAGTGTGTGGCTGCGACATCGGGCCGTGACACCAGGTCGGGCTACTCGCGCATCCAGGAGGGCGGTCACCATGGCGGCTGATGACATCACCGGACCGGCGGGCGGACACGATCCGACCGACTGGGACAGCGGACGGCCGGTGGACCGGGAGGAGGGCACCGGCCGGGACGCCGGCAACGCGATCCAGTTCCACTGGTGGAACCTGCTGCTGGCGCTACCGCTGCTGATGTTGATCACCCCGGTGTTCAACAAGACCGAGCCCCGACTGTTCGGGCTGCCGCTGTTCTACTGGTTCCAGTTCGTCTTCGTGTTCGTCGGGGTCGCCACCGTCGCCATCGTTTTCACCGCGACGAGGACCCGCAAGACCCCGACCGGTGCACCCGGGACCGACCAGGAGAACAACCGATGAGCGGCATCAAGACCACCGAGCTGATCGTCTTCCTCATCCTGTTCCTCGGGGTCGCCGTGATGGGCTTCATGGCCGCGAGATGGAAGTCCGGCGACACCATGGACCACCTCGACGAGTGGGGGCTGGGCGGCCGCAAGTTCGGCGGCTGGGTCACCTGGTTCCTGGTCGGTGGCGACATCTACACCGCCTACACGTTTGTCGCGGTACCCGCGCTGGTCTTCGGCGCGGGCGCAATCGGCTTCTTCGCGCTCCCGTACACGGTCGTGCTGTATCCGCTGGTGTTCCTGCCGGTGCTGCGGCTCTGGTCGGTGTCACGCACGCACGGCTACGTGACGCCGGCCGACTTCGTCCGGGGCCGTTCCGGTTCACCGACGTTGGCGCTGCTGATCGCGGTGACCGGGATCGTCGCGACGATGCCCTACATCGCGCTCCAGCTCGTCGGGCTGGAGGCCGTGTTGCGGACGATGGGCATCAACGGATCCGGGTTCCTGGGCCATCTGCCGCTGTTCCTGGCGTTCCTGGTGCTTGCGCTCTACACGTACAAATCGGGACTACGGGCGCCTGCGCTGATCGCGTTCGTCAAGGACTCGCTGATCTACATCGTCATCATCGTCGCGGTGATCTACCTGCCGGCCAAGCTCGGCGGCTGGGCCACCATTTTCGACGCCGCGCAGGCGAAGTTCGACGCCACGCCGTCGCCGGCGGACGGCGTGCTGCTCACCGGCAACAACCAACTGCAGTACGCGACGCTGGCCCTCGGCTCGGCGTTGGCGCTGTTCCTCTATCCGCACTCGGCGACCGGGATCCTCGCCTCCCGTGGGCGGGACGTCATCAAGAAGAACATGATCGCGCTGCCGGCCTACTCGTTCCTGCTGGGCCTGCTGGCGCTGCTCGGCTTTGCTGCCATCGCCGCCGGCGTGAAGCCGTTGACGAACAACGCGACCGGCAAGCCGGACGGCAACACGTTGATCCCGGTGTTGTTCGACCAGCAGTTCTCGGGGTGGTTCGCGGGTGTCGCCTACGCCGCGATCGGGATCGGGGCGCTCGTGCCGGCCGCGATCATGAGTATCGCCGCGGCCAACCTGTGGACCCGCAACATCTACAAGGAGTACCTGGCCAAGGACGCCACCCCCAGGCAGGAGGCGAGGCAGGCGAAGTGGGCCTCGCTGGTCGTGAAGTTCGGTGCGGTGGCGTTCATCCTGTTCATCGATCCCCAGTTCTCCATCGACCTGCAGCTGATCGGCGGGGTGATGATCCTGCAGACGCTCCCGGCGGTGGCGATCGCGCTCTACACCCGGTGGTTGCATTCGAAGGCGGTCATCGCCGCGTGGTGCGTCGGGATGGGCTGGGGCCTCTACCTGTTGTGGAGCATCCCGAACCCGGCCAACAACAAAGCCCATTTCGGTGGCTCGGCCCTCACGCTGGACAAGCTGTCCTTGTTCGGCTGGCATCCGTTCGGCGGATCGACCTTCCAGATCTACGTCGGTGTGGTGGCGCTCGCCGCGAATCTGATCGTCGCTGTGCTGGTCACGCTGGTCCTGCGGGCGATGAAGGTGCCCGATGGGCGTGACGAGACCCGGGGACGGGACTACCACGCCGACGAGGGCGACGCCGACCTGCGGGCCATCGGGGTCCACTGAGCCGAGCTAACGCTCCCGGGACACCGCGACGTCGTCGACCGGCGGCGTCGCGGCCGGGACGATCACCGCGGGGATCGGGGTCGGTCGGCCGGCGATGAAGTTCGACAACGCGTCCCAACGGGGATCCCACCGCCGCTGGAACGCCCGGTCCCGGGCCCGCGACCGCTCCAGGCCGCGGGTGCGGTACCAGCGCCGGGCCCACCACGACCCGGGGCGGGCGAGACGGACAGCTGACACCCAGGCCGTGAACGGGACGAACGCGCCGATCAGGGCGGCCCGGTACTTCCCCTTGAGGATGCACAGCCCGACCGTGACGCCGAGTGGGACCAACCCGACCGTGACGAAATCGAGGCACGCCGCAGCGAGCCCGACGAGCTCGACCGAGACCCGGCCCTCGGCGGTCCAGTAGACGTCCTCGAGGTGCAGGATCAGCGCGAACTCGTCCAACACCAACGACGTCCCGACGCCGACTATCACCGCGGCTGCCGCCACCCACGGCTCGGTCTGCGCGCTGATCGCAGTGAACGCACCGGTCACGAGCAGGGGCGGCAACGTGCCCCGCTCGATGACGTTGCGTTCCCAGAACTCGCCCACGGCCCGATCGTAGGGGCGGTCGGAACCGCCGGTGCCCCCGTCCCCGTCGGCGCAAACGCCCGAAAGGCCGGCCTCCCCCGACAGGCACGTCCGCAATGACAACGACAGCTCGTCGACCACCGCTGCGATGCGGTCAGCCGTGCCGGTCGCCGGGCGGGCGGCCGGTCAGGCGGTGTGGTGGTCGACGGTCAGCGGGGGACGGTGTTGAGCAGCGTCGTGAGGTCGTACCCGTGCCGGGCGAAGCGTTCCGGATGCGGTGGGTAGCCGTCGGCGCGGACGAGGACCCCGTCGCGGGTGGTGAAGACGTCGGCCGTCTCGACGATGCCGTTCTCGACACGTCCTGGTAGAGCGACGATCTCGCGGACCGAGCGGTGGCCGTGGTGGTCCAGGCCGACCTGCACGATGAGGTCCACCGACGCCGCGACGGTCGGGACGACGAACGGCGCGGTCACGTTCTCGCCGGCCAGCAACGGCAGCGTGCAGAGCTTGATGACCGCCTCGCGCGCGGAGTTGGCGTGCACCGAGCACATCCCGGGCAGGCCGGAGTTCAGCGCGATCAGCAGGTCCAGGGACTCCTCCTGGCGGACCTCACCGACGATGATTCGGGACGGCCGCATCCGCAGCGCCTCCTTGATCAACCGCCGCAGCCGGATCTCGCCGGTGCCCTCCAGGTTCGGCTGCCGGGTCTGCATCGCGACCACGTCGGGCAGTCGCGGCCGCAGCTCGAACACTTCTTCGCAGGTGATCACCCGCTCGGTCGCCGGGATCGAGTTGATCAGCGCGTTCAGCATCGTCGTCTTGCCCGCCTGGGTACCCCCGGCGACGATGATGTTCAGTCCACTGGCGACCGCGGCCTCGAGGAAGCGTCCGGCGTGCGCGGTCAGCGACTGACGGCCGATGAGGTCGTCCAGCGAATGCGCGGCGACGATGAACTTGCGGATGTTCAGCGACAGATGAGTGCGGGTGATGTCCGGGATGACCGCGTGCAACCGGCTGCCGTCGGGAAGCAGCGCATCGACGAACGGCGAGCTCAGATCCAGCCGTCGTCCGGACGGCTTGAGCATCCGCTCGACGAGGTCGCGCAGTTCGCCGGCGGTGAGCACGGTGGTGGTGAGCTCGGATCGCCCGGCCCGGGCGACGAACACCTGCCCCGGCTGGTTCACCCAGATCTCCTCGACCTCGTCGTCGTCGAGGAACCGTTGTAGCGCGCCGAACCCGGCGACGGCGTCGAACACCTCCCGGGTGACCTGTCCGCGGTGCGTCAGCGGCGGTAGCGACGAAGTGCTGACCCGCTCCTCGTAATGGTTGAGGACCTCGTCGATGAGGTCCCGCGCCGACCGCGGATCGGCGACCGGGTCGATGCCACGCCGTCGGATGAGCTCCCGTACCTCGAGCTGGATGTGCTCCGTCGCTGCCGTTGACGTCGCCATGATCGCCCCACCCTGTTCACCCGTTTGCCGGAGTCGACGGTACCGAGTCCGGGTGGCGCGTAGGTCCGAATGGCCAAGATGAGGACAGGTGGTGCACCGTCGAACTCATGGCTCACCGCCGATCGGCCTCGCCTACCCAGGGGTCATCGCCGGATCACGAGGTGGCGTGAGCTCGGGTGTAGGCCGCCACGACGGTCGTCGGGACCCGCCCCTTCGCCGACACGGTCATTCCCTGCGTCGCCGCCCACTGCCGGATCCGCAACGCTGTCGGGGCGCCGCCGGTACCGGGCCCGCGGCGGTCATCGTCGTCTCCCATCCGCGCGTCGCCGCGGTCGCGGTCCACTCGGCCAGCGCAGCACCCAGGAAGCGGTACGTCCACTCCTGGGCCAGTGGCCGGGTCTCGGCGAACATCACCGGAATCGTCGGGAATCGGGCCTGCGCCTCGGCCAGCGCGTCGGCGACGACGCCGCCCGACACGTGTTCCAGCTTGAACAGTGCGCTATAGCGATCCTCGACGACGACAGCGGCCCGGGGCAGCGCAGTGAGCTCGGCCAGCGCGTAGGTGAGCTTTCCCGAGAGCAGACCGGCAGTCAGGTCGGCAACCGTCTTGCGCTCGACCGACGCGACGACGGAGCCGTCGAGCTCTACGGCGTAGTCGCCCGCGGGCAGCCGCTGTCGTGCGGTGACAGCCTGCTGGTGGGTGAAGGTGTAGGGGTACTTCTCCGC
>JBDSLP010000036.1:0-10242 GCA_039916325.1 Nakamurella sp.
CCACCCGCAGCTGGGAGCCCTGCTCGCGCAGCCGCTGCTTGAGCCGCTCTACCGCGTCCCCGCCCTCCGGAACCTTCATCTCCGGCAGCGGCGCTGCCTTCCGCTCCACCCGGTTCACCGGTCGACGGGACGCCGCCAGCTCCACGGTCAACCGCGCGACCTCCGCGCGCAGGATGTCCACCTCGTCGCCACCGGCGCCGACCACCTCGGCCAGCAGGCGGTCCGCGTCCGGGTGGTCCCACAGCTGGGCCGCAGCCGCCCGCTCAGCCGGGTCGCCCTCGCCTGCCGGGTCGACACCGAGGGCCTTCACGTATTGCGCGACCTCGGCCCGGAAACCCGCGTCGCCATCCAATGTCTGCTGCAGGGCCACCGCACCGAGCGCAGCCCGCCGCGACGCCCGGAACCGGGCCACCGGACGCAGCGGCGCGGGAATCCGCTCCGGAGGGAGGGTGTCGAGGGTGTCGGCCGCCCAGCGCAGCAGGGGCCGTCGGACCGCGTCGGGGAGGGACATGAGGGAACGGCGCTCCTTTCGAACGTGTGTCGCACCGACTCTGTCGGTGGCTGTCCCTACGGTATCCAGCGTGACGACCGCCGCGACTCGCCAACAGGCGTTCTCCGACCTCGGCGAACCGCTCCACGAGGTCACCTTCGTGGTGGTGGACCTCGAGACCACCGGGGGTTCGGCCAAGGACGCGGACGGGATCACCGAGATCGGCGCGGTCAAAGTCCGCGGCGGTGAGGTGCTCGGCGAGTTCGCCACGCTGGTCGACCCCGGACGGGCTATCCCGGTGCAGATCACCATGCTCACCGGCATCACGAACCTGATGGTCTACGACGCCCCGAAGATCGAGGCGGTGCTGCCGGCCTTCCTGGAGTTCCTCCGCGGGGCCGTCCTGGTCGCACACAACGCCCCGTACGACGTCGGCTTCCTCAAGCACGCCTGTGCCCGGCACGGCCTGCGCTGGCCCGCCCCGGCCGTGCTGGACACCGTCCAACTGGCCCGCAAGGTGCTGACCCGGGAGGAGGCGCCCAGCGTCCGGCTCGGCGCATTGGCTCCGTTGCTGCACGCCCGGGTCACGCCGGACCACCGCGCCCTGCACGACGCGGAGGCCACCGTCGACGTGCTGCACGCCCTGATGGAGCGGGTCGGATCGCTCGGAGTGCACACGCTGCCCGAACTCATCGACGTGACCAGGGACCTGACGCCGGAGCGCCGCCGGAAGCGCCACCTGGCCGATCGGCTGCCGGCCGCCCCCGGCGTCTACCTGTTCCGTGGTCGCCGTGACGAGGTGCTCTACGTCGGCACCGCCACCGACCTGCGGCGGCGGGTCAGGTCCTACTTCTCGGCCGCCGAGACCAGGGCTCGGATCAAGCAGATGGTCATCCTCGCCGAGCGGGTCGACCACGTGCGATGCGCGCATCCGCTGGAGGCCAACGTCCGCGAGCAGCGGCTCATCGCCGCCCATCAGCCGCCGTACAACCGACGCTCCCGACAGCCGACCAAGGCGTGCTGGATCACCCTCACCGACGAGGCCTTCCCCCGGCTGAGCATCGTGACCCGTAACGGACCCGATGACGGCGGCCGTCGCCCGGACCGGGTGCTCCTGGGCCCGTTCCGCTCCCGCCCGGCCGCCGAGCAGGCTCTCGAGGCCGCCTCCAGCGTGCTGCGGCTGCGGCGGTGCAGCCCCCGGATCCGGCGCCACGACCCGGACGGCACCCCGTGCGCGCTGGCCGAGCTCGGCCGGTGCGGCGCTCCGTGCGCGGGGCGTGAGTCGGTCGAGGAGTACGCCGCGCACGTCCGCGGGTTCACCGACCTGGTGGCCGGACGGCCCAGCCCGGTGGTCGCCCGGCTGCTCGAACGGCTGGACCGGCTCGCGGCGGCGGGTCGTTTCGAGGACGCGGCCCGGCAGCGCGATCGGACGATCGCGCTGGTCAAGGGTCTGTACCGCCGCCAGCGTCTGGGTGCGCTGGCCGCGATCACCCAGCTGGTGGCCGCGGCCCGGGACGGCGCCGGCGGCTGGTGGCTGGTCGTCCTCCGCTACGGCCGGCTGGCGGCGTCGGGGCACGCGCCGTGCGGGGTCAATCCGATGCCGGTGATCGATCTGCTCGTCGCCTCGGCCGAGACGGTGATCCCCGGGGCGGGGCCGCTGCCCGCCTCCGGCGCCGAGGAGGTCGCGACCCTGCTGCGCTGGCTCGAGGAGCCCGGGGTCCGGCTGGTGCGGCTGGACGGCGAGTGGTCGTCACCGATCGGTGGTGCGGGACGCTACCGCTGGGCCCTGGAACGGTCGGACCGCAGTGATAGACATGTCCGATGATCACCGTCATCGTCATGATCGAGGTCGAGGCCGACCTGATCCCGGATGCCGCCCAGCGGATCGCCGACCTGCCCGGGGTGGATCAGGTCTACTCCTGCGCCGGCGACGTCGACCTGATCGTGCTGAGCCGGTTGCCTGACCACGAGGCGATCGCTGATCTGGTCCCGTCGCTGATCAGCAAGGTCCCCGGGGTGAAAAAGACGACCACCCACATTGCGTTCCGCTCGTACGCGAGCCGGGACAGCGAGGATGGCTTCTCGATCGGCGGCTGACCGAGCCGGGACGCACGGCTCAGGCCGACGCGGCCTGCGACACGGTGATCCAGCGCTGCAGCAACTCCGCGGCGCGGCCGCTCGTCAGGGCGTCGGCGGCAGCGGCCAACCCGACCTGCAGGTCGTCGGTCAGGTTGTCGGTGAGCCCGCGGTGGGCGGCCAGCGCGGCGGCCGCGTTGAGCACCACCGCGTCCCGGACCGGCCCGGTCTCCCCCGCCACCAGCCGTCGGACGACGTCGGCGTTGAACGCGGCCTCGCCGCCCCGCAGCTCCGCCTGGGTGGCCACCGCCAACCCCAACTCCCGCGGGTCGACCGACGTGACGTCCACGACACCGTCCCGGACCCGCCAGACCGTCGACGTGGTCGTGGTGGTCAGCTCGTCCAGACCGTCGTCGCCGCGGAACACCAGCGCCTCGATCCCCCGGACGGCCAGCACGTCGGCCATCAGCGGGGCGAGTGGCAGGCTGCCGCAGCCGATCGCCGCGGCGGCGGGCTGGGCCGGGTTGGTCAACGGACCGAGGATGTTGAAGAAGGTGGGAACGCCGAGCTCACGTCGCGGGCCGGCCGCGTGGCGCATCGACGGATGGAAGGCCGCGGCGAAGCAGAAGCCGATACCGACCTCCTCGACGCAGCGCCGGACGGCATCCGGGCTGAGGCTGATCGCCACCCCCAGGCTTTCCAGCACGTCGGCCGCCCCGGTCATACTCGACGAGCCCCGACCGCCGTGCTTGACCACGGTCGCCCCGGCCGCCGCGGTGACGATGGCGGCCATCGTGGAGATGTTCACCGAGTTCGAGTTGTCCCCGCCGGTCCCGACGATGTCCACCGACCGGCCGGCCACGGTGAACCGCTTGGCGTGGGCCAGCATGCCCGCCGCCAGCCCGTTGACCTCGGCCGCGGTCTCACCCTTGGCCCGCAGCGCGACCGCGAAGCCCGCGATCTGGGCACCGGTGGCGTCACCGGACATGATCCGGCCCATCGCCCAGGTGCAGTCGTCGCCGCTGAGGTCCTCGCCGGCCATCAGACGGCGGAGCAGGGTGGGCCAGGACAGTGACGCCGTGGACGCGGTGGTGGGTGCCGTCACCGGACGGGAAGGGCTCGCAGCACCTTGGCGACCGTCTCGGCGGCGGTCACCGGGTCCAGTGGATAGACCAGGACCTCCTCGGCCTTGGACCAGGTGGCCAGCCACCGGTCCGCGGCCCGGCGGACGGCCAGGATGACCGGCGGCGGCGACGCGGCTTCGTTGTGGATCTGGCGACAGATTCCCATCCCCCCGGTGGGCTGCGCCTCACCGTCGAGGATGACCACATCCGCGGCCGACGAGTCGATCGCCATCAGGACCTCGGCGACGCTGTCGCACTCCAGGAACGTCACCCTGGGCAGGTCAGCGGCCGGACGGCGACCGATGGCGAAGATGAGTTCCTCGCGGACATCGGCGCGGTGGCTGTAGACCAAGATCGTGGGACCGGACACCGGCTGATCGTAGATGACCGCACCCGACCGGCGCCGCGCCGCCACCCGGGCGGGCACCACATGATTTATGAGGCCATAATCCATGTGTGACCACTGTGCAGACGCCCCCGCCCGGCAATCTGAGCTCCCGTATCCACACGCTGAACCGACCGAACATGGTCAGTGTCGGCACGGTGGTGTGGCTGGCCAGCGAGCTGATGTTCTTCGCCGGCCTGTTCGGCATCTACTTCACCGCCAAAGCCACCTCCAACGAGTGGCCGCTCCACGAGCTGAACGTGGTCTACGCCACGTTCTTCACCGCGATCCTCGTCGCCAGCTCGTTCACCTGCCAGATGGGCGTCTTCGCCGCCGAGCAGGGCGACGTCATCAAGCTGCGGTTCTGGTACACGATCACCCTGATCATGGGCTTCGTGTTCGTCTGCGGCCAGGGGTACGAGTACTACCACGCGGTGACGACCGAGGGCATGACGTTGTCCTCCGACGCCTACGGCACCGTGTTCTACCTGACCACCGGCTTCCACGGCCTGCACGTCATCGGCGGCCTGCTGGCGTTCGTGCTGCTCATCCAGCGCACCCGGTTGAGCAAGTTCACCCCGGCGCAGGCCACCTCGGCGATCGTCGTGTCGTACTACTGGCACTTCGTCGACGTCGTCTGGATCGCGCTGTTCGCAACGATCTATATCGTGAAGTAGTTCCGTGATCCTGCCGCTGCACCACGTTTTCTTCGCTGACCCGCCCGCTACCCCCCGATTCGCTGCATCCATCCCTGCCCTGATCCCGGTAGTGATCAATGCAGCCGGGTGTCATCGGTTCGGAGCTTTCGCAGCATCCGATCTACCCGCCGCAACGACTGCAGACGAGGTGTCCCTATGAAACGGCTAACGCTCCCGCCCCGGGTGCGCGTCCGCGCGCGCAGCAAGGGCCAGCGCCGGCTCCGCGGCCTCCTGACGCTGATGATCGCGTTGGTCGGCTTCGGATTCCTCTTCACCCTCGTCACGCCCGCCCCCCACCAGGCCGAGGCGGGCGCGGTCGACGAAACCCAGATCGCCGCGGGTGCGGCCATCTACGTCAATTCCTGCATCACCTGCCACGGCTCCAACCTGCAGGGAGTGACCGACCGCGGCCCGTCGCTGATCGGCGTCGGCCAGGCAGCGAACTACTTCCAGGTCGCCACCGGTCGGATGCCGCTGGCCGATCAGGGTGCGCAGGCCCCGCGCAAGGAGCCCCTTTACAGCGCGAGCGAGATTGCCGCTCTGGGTGCCTACATCCAGGCGAACGGCGGCGGTCCGCAGGTCCCCCTCGCCGCTGACGGCACCTCCGCCACGCTGCGCGACAACGCCGCGGTGGCCAAGGGTGCCGAGCTCTACCGACTCAACTGCGCCTCCTGCCACAACTTCACCGGCAAGGGCGGCGCGCTCTCGCAGGGCAAGTACGCCCCCGCTCTGGACCAGGCCACCGACTCGGAGATCTACGCTGCGATGCTCAGCGGGCCCGAGAACATGCCGAAGTTCTCCGACGGTCAGCTGACGCCCGACGAGAAGGTCGCGATCGTCACCTATGTGCAGAGCGCCAAGGCGTCGTTGGATCCGGGTGGCTACGGCCTCGGCGGCTTCGGGCCGGTGTCGGAGGGCTTCTTCGCCTTCATCGTGGGTATGGGCCTGATCGTCGGCGTGATGTTGTGGATGGGAGCCCGCGCATGAGCGGCGAGACGAGTACGACCACCCCGACCGCGGAAGAGCTCGCCGGGATGTCCCGCGAAGAGCTGGCCCGCCTCGGCGCCAAGCTCGACGGCATCGACCTGGTCGAGTACGGCCCGCGCTACGTCCCGGGCAGCCCGGCCGACAAGAACGCCGAGCGCTCGGTCGCCAAGTGGTTCGTGCTGACCGGTCTGTTCGGTGTGTTGACCGCCGTGGCGTTCATCTGGTGGCCGCAGCAGTACCAGTCGTGGACATCGGACACCCAGTGGGTCTACGCGCTGTACAACCCGATCCTCGGCGTCACGCTGGGCCTGACGATCCTGTTTCTGGGTCTCGGCGTGGTCACGATGGCGCGGAAGATCATGCCGCACGAGGTCGCCGTCCAGACCCGGCACGACGGTCTGTCGCAGGAGGTCGACCGGCGCACGCTGGCCGCCGAACTCATGGACGTCGGCGACAAGACGGGCCTGATCAAGCGGCGCGGGATGCTCAAGGGTTCCCTGCTGTTGGCCGGTGGCGGGCTGACCGTGGCCGCGGCGGTACCGGTGCTCGGCGGGTTCGTCAAGAACCCGTGGGCCGACGGTGCCAAGTCGGAGTTGTGGGTCACGCCGTGGGCTCCTGCCGCCAACGGAGCCAAGATCCGGCTCGTCCAGATCGACGGCACCCCGATCAGGCCGACGGACATGGCGGCCGGCGCGATGATCACCGTCTTCCCGGCCGTCCCCGGTGGCGCGAAGGCCTCCGACGCGGCTGTGATGTTGTTCCGGCTGCGCTCGAACGAGGTGGTCAAGTACCGCGACGCCACGCACGAGTCCTTCCGCTTCGGCGACTACTACGCGTACTCCAAGATCTGCACGCACGTGGGTTGCCCGGTCTCGCTCTACGAGCAGCAGACCGGTCGAATCCTGTGTCCGTGCCATCAGTCGCAGTTCGACGTGAACGACGGCGCCCGCCCGGTCTTCGGCCCGGCCGCCCGTCCGCTCCCGCAGCTGCCGATCACCGTGGACGATGAGGGATACTTCATCGCCACCAGCGATTTCACCGAACCCGTGGGGCCCGGTTTCTGGGAGAACAAGGGGAAATACGAATCATGAGCCGACTGACAACGGCCACCGCACCGACGAAGCCGTCGCTGGTGGCGAAGCAACTGGACGAGGTCGACGTCCGCTACCACGGCGCTCGGCCGATGCGGACGCAGATCTTCAACAAGGTCTTCCCGACGCACTGGTCGTTCCTGCTGGGTGAAGTGGCGATGTACAGCTTCGTCATCCTGCTGCTGTCCGGCGTCTACCTGACGCTGTTCTTCGACGCCTCCATGACGGAGACCGTCTATCAGGGCGTCTACGACAAACTTCGTGGTGTCCCGATGTCGGTGGCCTACGCCTCGTCCCTCGACATCTCCTTCGAGGTCCGTGGTGGTCTGCTGATCCGCCAGATCCACCACTGGGCGGCGTTGCTCTTCCTGGCGTCGATGATGCTGCACATGATGCGGGTGTTCTTCACCGGCGCATTCCGCAAGCCGCGTGAAGCCAACTGGGTCATCGGCGTGCTGCTGCTGGTGCTGGGCATGGCCGAGGGCTTCATGGGTTACTCGCTGCCCGACGACCTGCTCTCCGGCACCGGTCTTCGCGCGGTCAGCGCGTTCCTGCTGTCCATCCCGGTGCTCGGCACCTGGATCCACTGGGCCGCGTTCGGCGGCGACTACCCCGGCGAGATCATCATCGGCCGGTTCTACAGCCTGCACATCCTGCTGATCCCGGGCATCATCCTCGCCCTCATCGCCGTGCACGTCGGACTGGTGTGGTTCCAGAAGCACACCCAGTTCGCCGGCCCCCGGGCCACTGAGAACAACGTCGTCGGCGTCCGCGTCATGCCGGTGTTCGCGTTGAAGGCGGGCGGCTTCTTCGCCGTCGTCGCCGGCATCACCGTCGTGATGGCCGGTGTGTTCCAGATCAACCCGATCTGGCTGCTGGGGCCGTACAACCCATCCCAGGTGTCGGCGGGCGTTCAGCCCGACTTCTACATGGGCTTCCTCGACGGCCTGGTGCGTATCTGGCCCGCCTGGGAGATCCACAACCTGTTCGGTCACTACATGATCCCGGCGGTGTTCTTCCCGGCCATCGGTGGTGCGACCGTCCTGGTGATCCTGGTGTCGCTGTATCCCTGGATCGAGAAGAAGTTCACCAAGGACAACGCGCTGCACAACATCCTGCAGCGCCCCCGGGACGTCCCGGTGCGCACTGCGCTCGGTTCGGCGTTCATCGCCTTCTACGTGATGAACCTGATCATGGGTGGCAACGACATCATCGCGTTGAAGTTCGACATCTCGTTGAACGTGATGACCTGGATCGGTCGGGTCGGTTCGTTCGTGGCGCCGGTGATCGTCTACATCGCGGTATACCGGATCTGCCTGGGCCTTCAGCACGCCGACCGCGCCGTGCTCGAGCACGGTCTCGAGACGGGCATCATCAAGCGCCTGCCGCACGGCGAGTTCATCGAGGTCCACCAGAGCCTCGACGGCGTCGACAGCCACGGACACCCGATCCCGCTCGCATACCAGGGTGCATCCGTGCCGAAGCGGATGAACCAGCTCGGCTCCGCGGGTCACGCCGTCAAGGGCGTGTTCCGGCCGAAGGACGACAGCGGTCACCTCGAATCGCACACCGACGAGCTCGGTGGCGGCAACTCCCCGATCAATGCCCCGAGTACGACGACGAAGACACTGGAACGCTAGTCACCCGGTAGTCCGCTGACGCCAGAGCCGCTCCCCCGCCCGGGGGGCGGCTCTGGTGTTTTGAGGGTGGGTCGCCTTTGGTTCCCGACGACACGATGCGGGGCTGTTGCTGACATCCCCACCCCTCGGCAGTCGCCGGCGTCGGAGTCGGCTGGGGTGCCACTGCATTGACTGCCACACCTACCCGGCCGCAACAGACGTCTTCGTCGGCTGCGGCCGGGCCGCGTGGGGAGTGTGGGGGTATGTTCAGTGGGGCGATGGATCCCGCCGAGGTTGGTTTGCCGGCCTGAACCGCCCGGTCGGGCTGATGGTTCCTCCCGAATCGAGTCGACGCCAGCGCCGACGAAGGGAGGAACGATGGGCCACAACGCATCTCACCTGCCGGACGGGTCGACTGCTGAACCGTCCCCGAAGCGTTTGTCCGGCCCCGTGGTGATTCCTTCGACACCTCGACGAACCTCACCACCGCCGGCGTCGGCCACCTGAACCCACAGATCCGCACCCTGGTGCGCCCACCCGGCCCCAGCCGGCGACCTCTCCGGTTCCGGAAACGTTCTCCCATCGAAGGAGCATTCATGGCATCGCTCGAAGTAACCGCGTTGCACGCGTTGGAAATCCTGGATTCCCGCGGCCGACCGACACTGGCTGTGACCGCGACCCTGGCCGACGGTTCCCAGGCCCGCGCCGGGGTCCCGTCTGGGGCGTCGACGGGGTCCGGCGAAGCGGTAGAGCTTCGTGACGGCGACACCGACCGCTACAGCGGCGGCGGAGTGCGCACCGCGGTCGGCAACGTCAACGGCCCCCTCGCTGAGGCGCTCCTCGGACGCACCTTTCAGTCCCCGGCGGAGGTCGACCAGGTGCTGCGCGACACCGACGGCACCCCCAACAAGGGACGGCTCGGGGCGAACGCCATCGTCGGGATCTCGATGGCCGTATACCGGGCGGCGGCAATCAGCTCCGGTGTGCCGCTCTGGCAAGCCCTGACCCCGGACGGGGTGACCCCACGGCTGCCGGTACCGCATTTCAACGTCGTCAACGGCGGTGCGCACGCCCCCAACTCTCTCGATTTCCAAGAATTCATGCTCGCCCCCCTCGGCGCCCCGTCTTTCCCCGAAGCTGTCCGCGCCGGGGCGCAGGTCTACGCCCGCCTGAAGAAGCTCCTCACCGACAAGGGATTCGCCACCGGTCTGGGCGACGAGGGCGGTTTCGCCCCGGACATCACGGCCCCGGAAGACGTACTCCGGCTGCTGGTGCAGGCCATCACCGACGCCGGTTACACCCCGGGCCGAGACGGGGTCGCGATAGCCATGGACCCCGCGGCAAGCGAGTTCTACCGAGACGGCAGCTACCGCGTTGCTGGACAGTCCCACAGCAGCACCGACATGATCGACCGCTACGAGCAGATGATCACCGACTTCCCCGTCTGGAGCATCGAGGACGGCGTCGCCGAAGACGACCAGACCGGCTGGATCCAGATCACCGAGCGGCTCGGCGATCGGGTTCAACTCGTCGGGGACGACAACTTCGTCACCAACCCAGCCATCATCACCGAGGCGATCAGACTGCACATCGGCAACGCAGCGTTGATCAAGGTCAACCAGATAGGCACCGTCAGCGAAACCCTCGACGCGATGCGGATCTGCCGCGACGCCGGGTACGCCGCCATGGTGTCTCACCGATCCGGAGAAACCGAGGACGCCTTCATCGCCGACCTGGCGGTCGGGTCGGGCTGCGGCCAGATCAAGACCGGC
>JBDSLP010000037.1:0-5570 GCA_039916325.1 Nakamurella sp.
CGAGAAACGGTGGCGGCAAGATCAACAAACGAACGACGGAGGACCGCGTCGAACTGCTCACGCTCCATGGTGAGGACTATCTGTTCTACAAGGCCCTTGACCTGGACGTCGCATTTCTCCGCGGCACAACCGCGGACCCAGAGGGGAACATCACCATGGAGCGGGAGGCGCTCACCCTCGAAGCCCTTGCGGTGGCGACCGCGGTCCACAACTCCGGGGGCCTGGTCATCGTGCAGGTGGAGCGGGTCGCCGACACCGGCAGCCTGAGTGCACGTGAGGTGAAGATCCCCGGCGTGCTGGTCGATTGCGTCGTCATCTCGCAGCCCGAGCACCACTGGCAGACCTTCGGCACCCCCTATTCACCGGCGCTCAGCGGAGAACTACGTCGCGTCCGCAGCTCCGTCCCGCCGATGGAGCTGACGGAACGGAAGGTCATCGCCCGCCGTGCTGCCATGGAACTGCGACCCGACAGCGTGGTGAACCTCGGCATCGGGTTGCCTGAAGGGGTCGCCAACGTGGCCGCGGAGGAACACATCCTTGAGTACCTGACGTTGACCGCCGAACCCGGGCCGATGGGTGGGATGCCCACCGCAGGAATGGATTTCGGCGCCGCAGTGAACGCCCAGGCCATCCTGGATCAACCGTCGCAGTTCGACTTCTACGACGGTGGCGGCCTCGACGTCGCGGTGCTGGGCATGGCTCAGGCCGACCGGTTCGGGAATGTCAACGTCAGCCGGTTCGGTTCCCGACTCGCAGGTTCGGGTGGGTTCATCAACATCAGCCAGAACGCCAAGAAGCTCGTCTTCGTCGGATCCTTCGTGGTCCCGAGCCGCTCCCGGGTGCAGGAAGGTCGGCTGATCATCGCCGACGGCATCGTCGGGCCCAAGTTCGTGGCCGACGTCGAGCAGCGCACGTTCAGTGGCGAGTACGCGGCCCGGACCGGCCAGTCGGTGCTCTACGTGACCGAGCGATGCGTGTTCCGGCTGACCCCGGCCGGGCTCGAGCTCATCGAGATTGCCCCCTGGGTGGATCTGCAGAAGGACATCCTCGCTCACATCGGGTTCGAACCGATCATCACGGGAGAGCTCCGGCTGATGGACTCCCGGATCTTCGCCGCCGAGGTGATGGGCCTGCGGGATGATCTGCTGACCGTTCCGCTATCAGCCCGGTTCGCCTATGACGCCGAACGCAACATGTTCTTCCTCAACATGGAAGGCATGTCGCTGTCCACGTCGGACCACGTCGAATGTATCGGTACCGAGATCGAGAAGCGGTTGGCCGCCATCGGCCGCAAGGTGCAGATGGTCGTCAACTACGACAACTTCTACCTGGCACCGGATCTGACGAACGCCTACGTCACCCTGGTTCGCCGGCTGGCCGAGCAGTACTACGCCGACGTGACCAGGTACACGACGAGCTCCTTCATGCGACTCAAGCTCAGCGAACAGCTGTCGCACCGGGGACTTTCCCCGCACATCTACGAAAGCCGCGAGGAGGCGATGAACTGGCACCGGACGAGGGACAGGAGCTGAGCCACCGTGCGCGGTCGGCGAGAAATCGGAATTCAGGTGCCACCCGCATTCACGTACCACCCGGATTCACCCACCACCCGAATTCACGTGCCACCCATTGATTCACGACGAAAGGCAGACACCATGTCCGACTACACCGTGCAGGCCCAGAAGGCCGCCGAGTCCTACCTGAGCACCGTCGCGAAGGCGCAGGACGATCTGATCAAGACCGTCACCGCCTTCGTCGAGCAACTCCCGAAGAACACCGAGATGCCGGGCGCACCCGACGCGGACGTGCCCACCCCGAGCGAGGTCACCGCGGTGTCGTTCGACTTCGCCGAGAAGATGATCGCCCAGAACCGCAACTACACCGAGCAGCTGCTCGCCGCGCTCCAGCCGGCCAAGGTCTGATCTGATCCTGTCCCCAGCCGCCGGTGGGGGCGGGTTCGGGACTTTCGGCTCTGTGGATGACGGTGTGAAGGCAATTACCGTCGCCATCATTCGACGCGGACATGCCTTTCTGGCGATTCGCGACCACCCACCCGGGAAGTGCCGCCGGGGTCGGTCCGAACGGGAGTGTGCGAACGATGACAGATGAGTCGCGAATCAGGAGCAAGGCACTGCTGGGCAAGGTGATGACCGCCGAGGAGGCGGCCGCACTCATCACTCCCGGTGCCAATGTCGGGATGAGCGGATTCACCGGCGCCGGCTATCCCAAGGCCGTCCCCGCCGCACTGGTCGAGAGGATCAGTGAAGCGACCGCCCGTGGCGACGGTTTCAAAGTCAGCGTCTGGACGGGCGCGTCCACGGCGCCCGAGCTCGACGGTGCGTTGGCCGCCGTCGACGGCGTCGAGTTGCGGATGCCCTACATGTCGGACCCGGTCAGCCGGGCCAAGATCAACGCCGGGTTGATGGATTACCTCGACGTCCACCTCTCCCACGTGGCGCAGATGGTCTGGGAAGGCTTTTTCGGGCACCTAGATCTGGCGTTGGTCGAGATAGCCGGGATCACGGCCGACGGCGACCTGATCCCGTCGTCCTCGGTCGGCAACAACAAGACCTGGATCGATCAGGCCGACCGCGTCATCCTGGAAGTCAACTCCTGGCAGCCCGCGGAACTCGAGGGTATGCACGACATCTATTACGGCACAGCGCTTCCCCCCGATCGCAAACCCATCCAGATCCTCCGGCCGGCGGACCGGATCGGTGTGCCCTACCTGCGGTGCCCGCCGGAGAAGATCGTGGCCATCGTGCCGACGGACAGCCCGGACCGGAACTCCGCGTTCAACCCGCCGGATGCCGGTTCGCAGCTGATCGCCGATCATGTGTTGGATTTCCTGGCCGGCGAGGTGAAACACGACCGGCTCCCGGCCACGTTGCTACCGCTGCAGTCGGGAGTGGGCAACATCGCCAACGCGGTGCTGGCCGGGCTGGACGCGGGCCCGTTCCGGCCGCTGACCGCCTACACCGAGGTGATCCAGGACGGGATGCTGGAGTTGCTGCGGTCCGGCACGCTCAGCCTGGCGTCGGCGACCGCCTTCTCGTTGAGCGACGCCGCGGCCCGCGAGTTCGCCGCCGACATCGCCTACTACCGGGACCGCATCATCCTGCGCCCGCAGGAGATCAGCAACCATCCCGAGGTGATCCGCCGGCTGGGATGCCTGGCCATGAACGGCATGATCGAAGCCGACATTTACGGGAATGTGAATTCCACCCACGTCATGGGCTCGAGTATCCAGAACGGCATCGGCGGCTCGGGCGACTTCGCCCGCAACGCGTTCGTCTCCATGTTCCTCACCCCCTCCACCGCCAAACGCGGCGCGATCTCGTGCATCGTGCCGATGGCCAGCCACGTCGATCACACCGAGCACGACGTCCACGTGATCGTCACCGAGCAGGGTCTGGCCGACCTCCGCGGGTTGCCGCCCCGGCGACGCGCCCAGAAGATCATCGACCGCTGCGCACATCCCGATTTCCGACCGGCGCTCCAGGACTATTTCGATCGCGCCTGCGCCGGTGGGGGCGGCAAACACACCCCGCATCTGCTCGACGAGGCGCTGTCGTGGCACGCCCGGTTCCTCCGCGAGGGCACCATGCGTCAGGGGTGACCTTCAGGCGCCACCTCGAACCCGACCACGTCGAACATCGACGTGGTTGCCGGATCCGCAATTTCACTCGTTCGGTCGTAAAGATCACGCTGTCTGCCTGGGCGCAATTTTCGGTCAGCCAACCGTGCACAGATCAATCGGATCTGACTTCGCAACGTCGAATACGACCCGGTCGGGGCGCCTCTTCAGGAGGCCCGTGAAGATGGGCGGGGGCCGCAACGCCAGAGTGTCACTCGCTCGGGCTAGCCCGGCTGGGGGATCGTCGCAGTTCGTCGAGCCCTCTGCGGCCGAACGTTACTGTTGGTTGACACGTTCCGGGCGGGGCGGTTGGATCGGCCTGCCCGCGTCGATGGTGACGGCTTCCCGTCTCCACCCATCCACGCTTGCGCTGTCCGCTTCGGTGGGTCATACAGACGTGTCGGGAGCGTGAGGAAGTTCTGATGTCTCAGGATCGTTGCGCACTGCCGGCAGCGACCCTGGGCGACTCCACGGCAGTCGCGTTCGAAACCCCTTCTCTTGAACTCCGCCCGCCGCGCGGCATCAATCCTCGGAGCAGCCGACACCGTTCCCGACGACGACGATCGATACTCGGCGCCGCTGTTGTCGCCGTCTTAGCGGTGAGCGTCTCGGCGTGCACCGCTGGTATCCAGTCCGGGAGCGGGGTCGTGTCGTCATCCGAGGCGGTGTTCTCCCCTGCCAGCGACGGCTCACTCGACTCCGCCAGCACTGTCCCGCCATCGGCATCACGGTCGGCCTCGATCCCCTCCGCACCATCACCGTCGGCCCCTCGGGACACAGCGGCCGGCCCCGGGGCGGGCACGGATCCTGTCGTCGTCGCGGCCGGGGACATCAGCTGCGATCCCGAGACGCGGCACAGCCGTTTCGGCACCGAGGAAATGTGTGAGCAGATGGCCACCAGCGACCTCGCCATGTCCCTGCACCCCGACGCCGTACTGGTTCTCGGGGACAACCAGTACGAGGAGAGTTCCGCCGCCGACTACCAGGCGATGTACGAGCCGAGCTGGGGACGGCTGAAGGCCCTGACCCACCCGTCGATCGGCAACCATGAATATCTCGACGCCAGCGGTGGCGATGCAGATCCCGCACGGGGGTACTTCGACTACTTCGGAGCGGCTGCCGGCGCGCGGAGCCAGGGTTGGTACAGCTTCGACGTCGGGACCTGGCACCTGGTCGCACTCAACAGCGAATGTTCGCAACTGGGGGTCGGTGGCTGCAGTACCGGCTCCGTTCAACAGCAGTGGCTCGAAGCGGATCTCGCCGCTCATCCCAATGCCTGCACCCTGGCGTTCATGCATGAGCCCCGCTTCACCTCCGGGAGTCACGACAACAGCGTGTCGACCACCGCATTGTGGAACACCCTGGTGGACGCTCACGCCGACATCATGCTCAGTGGTCACAACCACGACTACGAACGATTCGACTACCTCGGGGTCATCCCGACACCGAACAGCCCCGACTCGGAAACCGCATCGCCGGACGCCGACCCGAACGGCATGCGCGAGTTCGTCGTCGGGGTCGGCGGCAAGAGCACCATCGAGTTCATCAGGCCCGCTTTGCGCAACGAACAAGTACGCGACGACACCACATTCGGGGTCCTCGCGTTGACCCTGCATCCCACGAGCTACGACTGGGCCTTCGTCCCGGCCGGCCCGCCGAACGACGGAACCTTCACCGACGTGGGCACCGGCTCCTGTCACTGAGCATCCGCGGAGCCCGGAGGCAAACCGGGGCGCGAGCATGTCCCGCCGGGGTGGCGGCCATGGCCGGGCCGCCGCCGAAGGGACCCGAGGACGCGAGGACCGCCGCGATGGGGTCGATGCCGGACCGGGCGACGGCAGGGTCATCGGCAGCGAGCTCTACGGGTTCCTGATCGCACCCGGGGCGGCCAGTCACTCGGAAGTCGGCGGAACAGGAATAGTTGGGTCCGACG
>JBDSLP010000038.1:0-15305 GCA_039916325.1 Nakamurella sp.
CTCCAACTGACGCACCCCGACATGAGTGATCGCCCGTCGCTGCTCCTGCTCCCGCTCGACGGCGCATTCTGCCGGCGGCAACCCGGCGATCCCGGCCTCGCCCCGGGTGGCCAACACATAACGGACGTCCTTACCCGCCGCTGTCCAGACGGCAACTGCCGCCGCCACCCCGTACTCCGGGTCATCCGGGTGGGCCATGATCACCAGGGCGCGTTGCCAGTCGTCATCCAGCGGGGTGGAATCGGTCACGGGGTCATCCTGTCCGGGGGCTGCGGCGTCTGCTCAGACCTCGACGGTCGCGCCGTCGTCGAGGTCGAGCCACTGGGTGTCGGCGGGCTTGAGCTTCTGCAGCAGGCCGTAGACCATTGCCGGGTTGGCCAATAACTTCTCGTGGATCGGGATGACGGTGGTCGGGTCGACCGCCCGCAGGAAGTCCACCGCCTCCTTGACGGCCATCCACGGCGCCGCGACGGGCAGCGCGAGTATCTCGACCGCCTGCGCCGGGACCTGCAGGGAGTCGCCCGGGAGATAGAGCCGGCCGTCCACCAGGTAGCCGCGGTTGGGGATGGTCGGTATATCGCGGTGGATCACCGCGTGGGTCTCGCCGTAGACCTGGATCGGTGTGGCCAGGTCGAGAGTGTCGCCGGCCTCGACCGAGGTCGCGTGGACGCCCGCCTCGGCCAGCGCACCCACCGATCCGGGATCGGCGAACAGTTGGACGTCGGAGTTCAGGGCCAACAAGACGGGCAGCTTCGCGGTGTCGACGTGGTCGGGGTGCGCGTGCGTGATCAGCACCGCGGTGAGCCCCGTCAGGTTCTCCCAACCCTGGGAGAAGGTGCCCGGATCGACCAGGATGCGGTCGCTGCCCTGCTCGACGAGGAGACAGGAGTGGCCGTACTTCGTGAGCTTCATGGCCCACCTTCCGTGTGTGACCCGCGGTTGTCGGCCGGTTGGAGCCCGGTCGAGCCGTCTCAGTTGATGATCAGCCAGGCCGCGACGAAGCCCAGGGAGTTCGTCGCCCAGTGCACCAGCATCGACGCCTTCAGTCCCCGGCCGATGTGACAGGCCAGCGAGAGCAGTATGCCCACCAGTGTGGTCGACGCCACCGCCAGGATCGCCACCAGCACCGCCGAGCCCCCCAGCAGCTCCCGGACGGCGGAGTTGCCGGTGGTCAGGGCCGCCGACGGCAGGACGTGCCACAGTCCGAACAACGCCGACGCGGCCAGGATCGGCCGCCATCGCCAGACCTGCGCCGGGTTGCCGCCGAACAGGGTCGGCAGCACCCCGCGGAACGCGATCTCCTCCAGCAGAACGGTGCCGAAGGGGATCCGGATGAGGACCTGGAACAGCATCGTGCCCAACCCGGTCCCGGCGACCCGGGCGTCCATGAAGGCGTTCTTGGTGGCCGGTAACGCGAGCCCGATCGCGAGGACGAGGCCGGTGCAGGCGACCAGCAGCAGCCCGACCCCGACCGGCCGGTGCCAGCGACGGAACGCCAGCCCCACCCCGGTGAAGTCGTAGCCGGCCCGGCGGGCGATGACGATCAGGATGATCGCCATCATCAGGTTCCAGGGCAGATAGGCCCACTGCGGCAGCACCCGGTTGGACATCACGTTGGACACCGTGAGCAGACCCACGGCGAGCCAGGCCCCCCGCCGACGGCTCAGGGCCGCCGTGCGGCTCTCGGCCGCTTCCTCGATGACGGTGCCCATGCGTCACGCCTTCGGGGTGCAGTCGGGCCGGGACGGGTGTCCACCCGCGCCCCGACGGGTCGGTCCGGTCGTCATTTCGACTCTACTGAGGGCTCCGTCAGGTCACCGGCCGGTCCCGTTATGGATCGTCCGCGATTCCGGGCCGTGTCGGTGTCACCGTCCGGTCGCTGTCGGTGGCGGACAATATGCTGGAGGGGTGCCTGCCGGTCTCGGTGCGGCCGGTGGCATCATCCTCGGGGGGAGGTGCGCAGATGGCAGCATCCTCGCGCGATCCGTACGCGGACTTCCTGCGATCGTTCTCGCTGCTCGTGGTCATCCTCTGGCACTGGTGCTTCACGATCTTCATCTGGCACGACGACGGCCCGCACGCGACCAGTCCGCTCGGCTTCACCTCGGGACTCTGGATCGCCACCTGGCTGCTGCAGGTCCTGCCGCTGTTCTTCTACATCGGCGCCTACGTGCACCTCAAGGCCTGGGACCGCAGTGCGGCCCGCGGCGAACGCGTCTGGCACTTCGCCCTGCGACAGGCCCGGGTGCTGGCCATTCCCGCGCTCGCGCTGCTGGTGACCTGGATCGTCCTGGGCGTCGTCATCGGAAATGTCTTCGACCTGCAGTGGATGAGCCGGGGCGTGCTGCTGGTGGTCAGCCCCCTGTGGTTCGTGGCGGCCTATCTCGCACTGATCTGCCTGCTGCCGGTCACCGTCTGGCTGCACCGGCGGTACGACTCACTGGTGCTGGTGTTCCTCGGCGGGTTGGCGATCATCGTCGACATCCTGCGGTTCCGGTATCAGATCCCCGGGGTCGAGTGGGTCAACATGCTGTTCGTCTGGGGCTTCGCCTTCCAGCTGGGCTACTTCCACAGCCGGATCACCGGGCTGGACAAGGCGCCGCGGCACCGCGACGGGCGGCTGGAGTGGGACTACCAGTCGCGGCAGAGCCGGCAGCGGGCCTGGATGTTCACCTTCACCGGACTGTTCACCCTGGTCGGGCTCGTGTTCTCCGGCATGTACCCGGGCTCGATGGTCGGTGTCCCGGGACAGGGGTCCAACATGGCTCCGCCGACGGTCTGCATCATCGCGCTGACGGTGTTCCAGGTCGGCGTGGCCGAGTTGCTCCGCCCGGCGGTGTTGCGGTTGCTGGGCCGCGGTCGGTTGTTCGCCCGCTTCGTCGGGGTGGTGACCCGGTTCGCGCTGCCGTTGTTCCTCTTCCACACCACCGGCATGGCGCTGTCCCGCGGGGTGGAGTGGGCCATCTTCGGTACCGAGTCCGAGGCGACGACACCGGATCTGAACTGGTGGCTGCTGCGGCCGGTCTCGGTGATCGGTCCATTGCTGGCGACTCTGCCGGTCATCTATTTCTTCGGTCGCCAGTACCAGAACCGCCCGGTGCCAGTCACCTCGCGCCGCCCGGTGGACGACGAGGACGTCGGCGACGGGGGCGACACGCTGTTGCCCCCGCCGCAGCGGCCCGCCACCCGACCCTGACGGTCCGCGAACTGCGGGTCGACGCGGCAGCGGTCCCGACCTCCAGGACGACGAGGAGCGCACGGCTGCCAGGGAACCGAGCGAGATTTTGCGCAATGGGGTTGATGATTGCCGTGTTGTCCGATGCCGAATCACTCGCGGCTCACCACGAGGGCCGCGCCGCCCTCGACACCGACGACCACCCGGACGCTGACCAACGTGCTCACGCGCTGCGCGATGCCGGTCGCCTGCCTCAGTGAGCGAACGGTATCGGCTGCGGATCGCCATACCGGCACCTACCGCGTCCACTTTCCTTCTCGACGAGACCCACCACACCGTTGAGGTCACCGCGATACGACACCGTCGGGACGCCTACCGAACGTGAACCGTTCTGCCCGAAGACCGTCCACGATCCAGATGGGACGTTCCGGTGAACCTGGTCCCGGCCTTGCACGGTGCCGGCGGGGGTGTCGGAGACGAGGCCGTCCGCCAGGCCACCACCAGGGCCGCCCTGGGTTCCCGAACTGTGCCCTGAAGCTGTCCGGGACAAGGTGAATCACCGCGCCGTCGCGCTGTACCAGCGACTACCACGAACCCTTGTGCTCGGGAATGAACCGGACGGCCACCGCGGCGACGACCATCATCCCTGCGGAGACCAGGAACACCGTGGACAGGGCCTCGGCGGGAGCCGCGGCGCGGGCCATCACGGCGGTCGCGACCGAGACCGCGACGATGGCCCCGCTCTGGCGGAACATGCCGCGCAGGCCGGCGATCACCGCCACGCTGTCCGGGGCCAGTTGGAGGCCGGCGTTGTTCGCCGCCGGGACCGCGAGCCCGGTGCCGATGCCGGTCAGCACCGCCACCGCGGTCAGCCATAGGAACGGGCCCGGAAGGTCGGTCGGCACCAGCGCCATCCCGCCCAGACCCACTGCCACCAGCATGAATCCGACGGTCATGGGCAGTCGCACGCCGGTCCGCCGCAGCGCCCAGACGGCCAGGCCCGCCAGGCTGATCATGCCGATCGCCCGCGCGGTGAGCAGCGACCCGGCCTGCAGCAGGTCGAGGTCGTACCGCCCCTGGACGTAGATCGGCACCAGCACGGCGAAGCCGAGCGCGGCCGCGCCGTAGACGAAGTTGAGCAGGTTGATCACGCCGAACCCGGGCCCGTAGAGGAAGCGGGGCGGGATCACCGGCGCCGGGTGCCGGCGGATGTGCCGCAGGAACCCGGCCGCGGAGATCATGGCCAGCACGACGAGGCCGATGAACGCCGGGTCGCCCACGCCGGCACCCGCCGAGCCCAGGTAGGTGACGGCACCCATCGCGGCCAGTAGGACCGCGCTGAACAGGGTGATGCCGAACAGATCTGCCGGTCCGCGGCGGCGGACCTCGGAGTTCGGTAGGAACTTTGCGCCGAGCACCAGCAGCACGATCCCCAACGGCACGTTGACCAGGAAGATCTCCCGCCAGGACCACGTGCTGACGATCACCGAACCGATGACCGGACCGACCATCCCGCCGATCGGGAAAACACTGGTGAACAAGCCGATGGCACGGTCCCGGTCGGCGCCGAAATGGTCCGCGACGAGACCGGTCGCGGACGGCATGAACGCCCCCCCGCCGATGGCCTGCAGCACTCGGAAGAACACCAACAGGTAGATGTTGCCGGCGAGTCCGCAGGCGAGCGAGGCCACCGTGAACAGCGCGACGCTGGACAGGAAGACGCGTTTGCGGCCGAACTGGTCGCTCATCCGACCGGCCAACGGCATCGCGAAGACCTGGCCCAGGGCGTACGCGGTGACCGTCCAGCCGGTCCAGTTCACGCCGGCCCCCAGGTCGCTCTGGAGGGACCCCAGCGCGGTCGCCACGATCGACTGGTCCATCGCCGCCATGAACAACGCCACCGCGACGATGCCGAAGATCAAACGTCGACCTGGAGCCGGGGTGTCCGCCTTGACGGCGGATGGCGGGGACGGCCGGGGTGGGCCCGGGTCGGTGAGCCGGGAGGGGTGGTGAACCGATGAGCCGCGGTGGGTGGCACCGCGCGCGTCGGGAGTCAGCGGCGTCCTGCGATCGGTGACGCTGATGTCCGCCGCCTCCTGCCCCGGCCCCGGCCCCCAGGGTCTCGAACTCCGGCTGCCTCGAGCATTTGATTGCTTGCCGACCGGCAAGTGTCGAGGACGACGGTACGCCGGTTTTTCACCGACGTCGAGCCGGTTGCGTCCGGAAGGTCGCGGGCCGCTTATCGTGAGGGAGAGATGAGCCACACCGAACCCCCGTCGGTCGACCCGACAGCCGCCTCGGAAAACCCGGACCTCGACCACATCGACGAGATCAACCGGCTCCGGATCGCGCTGGCCCGCACGGCCCGGCGGCTGTCCCTGCAGATCCCCGACGTCGGTCTGACCTCGACCCAGCTGTCGGTGCTGGCCACGGTGGCGCGAGAGAAGGCGGTCAGCCTCGGCGCGCTGGCGGAGTTCGAGGGGCTCAATCCCACCATGCTGTCCCGGGTCGTGGGCAGGCTGGAGCCGCTGGGCCTGATCCGCCGCTACGCCGACGCCGCCGATCAGCGGGTCGCGCACGTGGCCATCACTCCCGCCGGAGCGGCCCTCCAGCAGCAGATCAAGCAGGCCCGGACGTCGGTCTTCGCCGCCCACGTCGCCGCGTTGCCGGCCGAGCAGCAGAACCTGCTGCTCGCGGTGGTCCCGGCCCTGGAAGCACTCGCCGAGCACCTGCGAACCGTCGCGGTGCCGGTCCGGCCGATCGTCGGCGCGGCCCCGGTGGACGCCGCTGGTCCAGCGGCAGCGGAATCCGATCCGATGCCCACGGGATAGGGTGAGTGCTGCCGACCCCCCATTTTCAGGAGTGCTGCTGTGGCGCGCGTAGAAGTCGACGTGGTGATCAAGCCGGAGATTCTCGACCCCCAGGGCAAGGCCATCCTCGGTGCGCTCGGGCGGCTGGGTCACCCGGGTGTCTCTTCCGTCCGGCAGGGAAAGCACTTCGACCTGGATGTCGACAACTCAGTCACCGACGAGGAGCTGGAGCACATCACCAGCACCCTGCTCGCCAATCCGGTCATCGAGCTCTGGACCATCCGTCGGGTGGCTGAGGAGTCGGTATGACCCAGGCCGCGACGACTTCTGGCGCCAGGATCGGCGTCATCACCTTCCCGGGAACCCTGGACGACGTCGATGCCGCCCGCGCGGTGACCTACGTCGGCGCTGAGGCCGTCCCGCTCTGGCACGCCGACGAGATGCTTCCCGCGCTGGACGCGGTCATCGTCCCCGGCGGCTTCTCCTACGGCGACTACCTGCGGGCCGGTGCGATCTCCGCGCAGGCCCCGGTGATGCGGGCCGTCATCGACGCCGCCCGCGGCGGGATGCCCGTGCTGGGCATCTGCAACGGCTTCCAGATCCTCGTCGAGGCGCACCTGCTGCCCGGAGTGGTGATGCGTAATGCCGGTCTGCGGTTCCTGTGCCGCGACCAGTGGCTGCGGGTGGAGAACAATGAGACCCCGTGGACCACCCGTTACGAAAAGGGTGCCGAGATCCTCGTTCCGCTCAAGAACGCCGAAGGCCGGTACGTCGCCGACCCCGAGGTGATCGCCCAGCTCGAGGGCGAGAATCGTGTCCTGATGCGCTATGTCGGTGATGGCGCCGGCCAGGGCAACCCGAACGGTTCGCTGAACGACATCGCCGGTATCTGCTCGGCCGACGGCCGCATCGCCGCATTGATGCCGCATCCGGAGCACGCCATCGACGCTCTCACCGGGCCCACCGACGATGGGCTGGGCATGTTCCTGTCCATCGTGGACGCCGTGGGTTCCCTCGTTTCCTCGTCGAAGGCCTGACATGCAGCCGGATTTCGGCGTCGACACCGTGTCGCGGGCGGCGGACACTCCCGACCAGTCGCAGCCCTACCGCGAACTCGGACTGAAGGACGACGAGTACGCCTCCATCAGGGAGATTCTGGGTCGTCGCCCCACCGACGCCGAGCTCGCGATGTATTCGGTGATGTGGTCCGAGCACTGCTCGTACAAGTCCTCGAAGGTCCACCTGGCCTACTTCGGCACGACCACCACTGAACAGATGCGCTCGGTCATGCTCGCCGGGATCGGCGAGAACGCCGGCGTCGTCGACGTGGGTGACGGATGGGCGGTGACCTTCAAGGTCGAATCGCACAACCACCCGTCCTATGTCGAGCCGTACCAGGGCGCCGCCACCGGAGTCGGCGGCATCGTCCGCGACATCCTGGCCATGGGCGCCCGCCCGGTCGCGGTGATGGACCAGCTGCGTTTCGGTCCGGCCGACGCCCCGGACACTGCTCGGGTGCTGCCGGGGATCGTCGCCGGTGTCGGTGGCTACGGCAACTCCCTCGGACTGCCCAACATCGGCGGCGAGGTGTTCTTCGATGCCTCCTTCGCCGGGAACCCGCTGGTCAACGCCGCCTGCATCGGCGTGCTGCGGGCGGCGGACATGTACACCGCGCACGCGTCGGGCGTCGGTAACAAGGTCATCCTGTACGGCTCGCGGACCGGTCTGGACGGCATCGGTGGCGTCTCCGTGCTGGCGTCGGACACCTTCGCCGGCGACGAGAAGGACGACGCCGGCAGAGTGATCTCAGCCGCGCGGCGCAAACTGCCCAGCGTCCAGGTCGGCGACCCGTTCGCCGAGAAGGTGCTCATCGAGTGCACGCTCGAGGCGTATGCGGCCGACCTCGTCGTCGGCATCCAGGATCTCGGCGGCGCCGGATTGTCATGTGCCACTTCCGAACTCGCGTCCGCAGGTGACGGCGGGATGCACATCTGGCTCGACCGGGTCCCGCTGCGGGCCGACGGGATGACCCCGGCCGAGATTCTCTCCAGCGAGTCGCAGGAGCGGATGTGCGCGGTGGTCACCCCCGACAAGGTGGACGCCTTCCTCGCGGTGTGTGCGAAGTGGGAGGTGACGGCCGACGTCATCGGTGAAGTCACCGAGACCGGTCGTCTCGTCATCACCTTCCACGACGAGGTCGTCGTCGACGTGCCGCCGCGGACCGTCGCCCACGACGGTCCGGTCTACGAGCGCCCGGTGCGGCGTCCGGACTCGCAGGATGCGCTGGTCGCCGACGGCACCGCCGGTCTCGCCCGGCCGGGCACCCCGGACGAACTCCGGGCCATGATCCTGACGATGATCGCGTCCCCGAACCTGTGCTCCCGGGCCTGGGTCACCGATCAGTACGACCGCTACGTGCGCGGTAACACCGTCCTCGCGCAGCCGTCCGACGCGGGCATCGTCCGGATCTCCGACGAGTCGACGCTGGGGGTGGCGATGGCCACTGACTGCAATTCGCGTTTCACCGCCCTGGACCCCTACGCCGGGGCGCAGCTGGCGCTGGCCGAGGCCTACCGCAACGTGGTCACCACCGGCGCGACGCCACTCGCGGTGACGAACTGCCTCAACTTCGGTTCGCCCGAGGACCCGGCCGTGATGTGGCAGTTCCAGCAGGCCGTCCGCGGGCTGGCCGACGGCTGTGCCCAGCTCGGCATCCCGGTCACCGGCGGCAACGTCAGCTTCTACAACCAGACCGGTACGACGGCCATCCTGCCGACACCGGTGGTCGGCGTGCTCGGGATCATCGACGACGTCCGTCGCCGCACCATCACGGGTGTGGGCCAGGAGGCGGGGGAGACCCTGTTGCTGCTCGGCGACACCCGTGACGAGCTGGACGGTTCCGAGTGGGCCGCCGTCGTGCACGGGCACCTCGGCGGGACGCCCCCGACGGTGGACCTGGAGGCAGAACGCATGCTCGGTGACATCCTCGTCGCCGGTTCCCGGGACGGCATGGTGTCCGCCGCGCACGACCTGTCCGAGGGTGGGCTCGCCCAGGCCGTCGTCGAGATGTGCCTGAACGGCGAGACCGGGGCGCGGCTGGTACCGCCGGCCGACATCGACCCGTTCGTCTTCCTCTTCTCCGAGTCCACGGCCCGGGTGCTCGTCGCGGTGCCGCGCAGCGAGGAACTGCGCTTCACCGAGATGTGCCTGGCCCGTCAGCAGCCGATCCTGCGGGTCGGCGCGGTGCTGCCGGTCGATCCGTCCGAGGAAGCGACCCTGGATATCCAGGGCGTCGGTGAGCTGACGCTGGCCGAGCTGCGCGCTGCGTGGACCGGGACGTTGCCCGCCCTGTTCGGCTGAGCCTGACGCGGTCCGCGCCCTGCTCGATTCGGCGTGAAAATCGTCGGGTTCCGGTGCTGGTCGCGCCGAAACCGGGCGCCGACCCGGTCGGTCGTTGTCAGGGCCACTCACCAGCGGATGTCAGCGGTCGGGGAACCGATCGACGGGATCCGCCGGGGCCGGCTGGGCGCTCCGGGCGGCCTGCAACAGAGCCTGCACGCCTGCCACGGTCTCGGCGTTCCAGCGCCGCCATCGACGGATCATGCCGTGCCCGGTGCCGGTGAGGACCGTCCGCCGGAATTCCACACCGGCAGCCGACAATCGGGCCACGAAGGCCCGGGTCGACGGCTCTGACACGATCCGGTCGCGGTCGCCGTGAACCAGCCGGACCTGGACGTCGAGCAACTGCTGCACAGGCTCGTCCAGGGGTAGCCACGAAGCCAGCCCCACCACGCCGACGACGGCCGGCTCGTCGGCGATCAGGAGGCAGGTCCGAGCCCCCATCGAGTGACCCACCAGCACTATCGGCACCCCCGGGTGCAGCTGGCGGAGCCGGGCGACGGCCCAGCGCGCATCCCGGGTCGCGGTGGCCCCGGTGCCGTTCCAGCCGCGCACGGCCATCCGCAGGCGGTAGACCGCCACCGTCGGCAGTTCCCGGGCCAGCACCCGGGCGAGGGGCCGCATCCGGAGGACGGCGAATTGCCAGGCGGTGACGTCCGCCTGGCTGACCGAGCGGCCGCCGTGCACCACCAGACAGACCGCGGCCGGCCGGGCGGACCGATCGGGAGCCCTGGTTGCCGCCAGATGGGCGTGATCGGGCGAGGTCCGGGAGAACGTCACGTCAGCGGTTCGGAGCCGCGCTCACCGCGGATGGGGTTCAGCGGCATCCGACGCCGCCGACCGCGTGGGGTTCGCCGGGAATGCATCAATCGTTCGGGCGAACTCACACGGTCGGGCGCACGATCAGGATGCCGGAGCTGCGACCGTCGATGGGGGTCGCGGTCACCGAGATGACCGACGACCCGTCGGTCCAGCTGCGCGACAGCATGTCGACGAATCCGCTGTCGCTCTCGGGCTGGAAGCCCATGCCGGTGATCGTGCGGTCGAAGAACACCTCGAGGCCATCGAGGTCCTGCGGGGCGTCGAACAGCAGCGCCATCCCGGTCGTGTCGACGGTCGAGTAGAGGAGGGTGGCGCCGCTCGGTAGGTCCAGTCCGACGGGCCAGCCGGCGGGCACCGCGGTTCCTTGGACGGCCGGGTCCGCCGCTCCGTCGGCGGTGGGCGGTGCGGTGGGGGCCGGGGTGTCGCCCGAGGCGCAACCGGTCAGGCTCAGACCGCCCAGGACCACGACGAACAGCCCACCCCGCAGCGCGGCGGACACGGGGCGCCTTCCCATTCGTGACTCCTCTGCTGACCGCGGCCTTCCGCGCATCGATCTTGCCCGTTCGGGGCGGCCACTGGACCCGGCGGGGTGTCGCTGATCAGTCTGCTGCTTCGACGGCGGCCCGGATGGCCTCGGCGATGGTCGCGGCAGCGGCGCCGTCGGGGTACTTCGTCCGTGGCCAGAAGAAACCCCGGAGCCCGTCCCCCTTCGTCCGGGGCACGATATGCACGTGCAGGTGCGGCACGCTCTGGCTGACCGTGTTGTTGATGGCCATGAAGCTGCCTTCCGCGCCCAGGGCCACCGGCAGCGCGGCGGCGATCCGGCGGGCCGGCCGGAACAGCGGTTCGATCAGCTCGGGCGGTAGTTCGGGCAGCGTGACATGGTGCCTCCGCGGGACCAGCAACACATGGCCGGGGAACAGCGGCCGGGTGTCGAGGAACGCCACGGTGTCGTCGTCGGCCCACACCTGCTGCGCAGGTTCGTCACCGGCGACGATCCGACAGAACAGACAGGACGGGTCGGGGGCACCGGTGTCCGACGTCGATGCGGTGGTCATCACCGCATCGTGCCAGTGAGCGCGCTCCACGCTGCTCCCGGGCGACCCGGACCGGGGCCTACGGTGAGGTCATGAACTCTGTCGACATCCGGTTCTACTTCGACCCGGTCTGCCCGTTCTGCTGGTTGACGAGCAAATGGATCCGGATGGTGCAGGCCGAGCGCAGGTTCACCGTCGACTGGCGGTTCATCTCGCTGCGACTGATCAACTCCCACATCGACTACGACGCGCACTTCCCACCCGAGTACGAGGCCGGGCACACGGCCGGCCTGCGGCTCCTGCGGGTGGCTGCCCGGGCGCGCGCCGAGTACGGCAGAGAGGCCATGGACCCGCTCCAGGCTGCTTTCGGGGCGCACATCTTCGACACCGCCCCCGCCCCGGACGACACCGACGGGCAGGAGCGCCGCGAGAGGCACGGCACCCGAGCGTTTGTCGAGCCGATCCTGCGCGAGGCCGGGCTACCCATCGGGCTGGCCGATGCGCTGGACGACGAGTCCTGGGACGAGGACATCCGGGCGGACGGCGAGGAGGCACTCCGGTTGACCGGCAAGGATGTCGGTACGCCGATCATCCACTTCGACCCCCCGGCAGGCCCTGCATTCTTCGGCCCGGTGATCAGCCGGCTCCCCGACCAGGAGGCGGCCGGCGAGCTGTGGGACCACGTCGTGGGCTTGGCCCGCTTCCCCGGCTTCGCCGAGTTGAAGCGCAGCCTGCGCGAGCAGCCCCAACTGGTGGGCTTCGGGGTGCCGGCCGGCACCATCGGTCAGCAGGAGGATTGGCACGCCGGCAGTCGTCGGACGAAGAAGTGAGGACCCCCTGACGCAGACCCCCCCGCGCACCCATCAGCAGTCGATTCTCGTCGAGGCCCCCCCGGAGGCGCTCTACGAGCTGGTCAGTGACATCACCCGCACCGGCGAGTGGAGCCCGGTCTGCACGGCGTGCTGGTGGGACGACGCCGGCGAAGCGGGCCGGGTCGGCGCCTGGTTCACCGGCCGCAACGAACTGCCCGAGCGCACCTGGGAGACCCGGTCCCAGGTCACGGCGGCCGACCGGGGCCGGGAGTTCAGTTGGATCGTGGGCGGAACCTTCGTCCGGTGGAGCTTCACCTTCGAGGCCGACGGTGAGGCCACGCAGCTGACCGAGAGCTGGCACTTCCTGCCCGCCGGGATCGCCATGTTCCACGAGAAGTACGCCGACCGCGCGGCGGCAGAGATCGACTCGCGTACCCGGCACGCTCTCGACGGGATTCCCCGGACCCTCGCGGCGATCAAGCGGATCGCCGAGACCGCCTGACTCGCGCCGGAGTCACCCCTGTGCGGGGTCGGCTTCCGGGTCAGGCGGAGTGTCCAGGTCGTCCCCGTCGGCCGCTGCGCCGTCCTCACCGGCGCCGGTCCGGATCGATGCCGACCCCTTGTGATGGTCGTGCCGATCGTGCTCTCGCCCCAGCACGGTCATGAGCTTGCCGACCGCCGAAGCCACCGACTCGTCGACGGTCGCCGCGTGGGCGGTCACCGCGATGGGCTGGCGCCCGGCGGGTCTTGCCTCGATCGTGCACCGGTGGTCCGCCCCGGTCGTTCGACCGGCACTCTCGTCGGCGAGGTGGACCTCGACGCGGGTGAGGTGGTCAGCGAAGCGCTCCAGTCGCGCTTGGACCGTGGCCGTCACACGGTCGGCCAGTTCTTCGCGGCCGGAGACGTTGCTGTCGGTGTTCACCAGGATCTGCATGAGCTGATCCTGCACCCCGCGCCGGACACGGGCACAGCGGGGCAGCACGTGGTCCGGGCGAGGTCGCCGGCTGCCACGCGGTCCACCATGGCACACACGTCGAACGGCCAGCCGCCGCGCCTGAAGCCGCATGTGGGGTCTTCCGAACAGCCGGGGACCGTGAACGGGGCCGTGGAACCGCACACTCAGCACGTCGAGTTCGTCCGCGCCGACCGGTTGCATCGCCCTCGCCACCGCTGGGTTGCCGTCACGCTCGCGGGGAGAGCGGAGTAGGAACCGGATCGGTGATTCTCCACTTCGCTCGGACTGGGCTACGCGGCCGTCCCGCGGCGGGGTGAACGGATCGGACCCGGGCGTCACCGCTCGGCCGCCGGCGGGAAGGACCACGATCGTCTTGAACGGATCGCTGCGGGGATGTGCCAACTCGACGAGGGTGTCGGGCGACACGATGATCGTGTCGCCGACGGCCAGATCGTGCTGCTGTCCCTGCAGCGTCGCTCGGGCCGAGCCTGCCACGACGGTGAGGAGCTCCGTCCGGGTGACGGAGTGGGCGCTCGCCGGGGTGGCGGCGACCATGCTGGTCCGACCGCGAGCCTGGTCGGTGCTGGCGCCTCGGGTAGGGCCGGCCAGGCCGGTGAACAACGTGCACGGCGGCCGCCAGGTGGGAGGGTCGACGGAGCGGGTGACTGGCCACCTCGCAGCGAGTCCGGTAGCCGGGCCCTGTTCACCACCGACCGTGCCCATCGTCAACCCGAGGCGCAGCTGTGCGGAGTGCGGGATCAGTGACGCCCACGGGCCGCCGACAGCGCGGCGAACAGCGGGTCGGTGAAGCTCGGTACGGCGTCGTGGTCCGCCGCGAGGTCGACGTAGCGGCGCGCCGCGTCCGGGTCCGGATGGTAGGTGACGCCGGGCCGCACCATGGCGGCGACGGCTGCCTCCCACCCGGGGTGCAGGCCGGCGCCGACCGCGGCGCAGATGGCCGCGCCCACCCCGGCGGCATCGCTGACGCCGGCGCGCGCGGCGGGCCGATCGAAGACGTCGGCGAACAGTTGCATCACCAGCGGCGAGTGTGAGCCGCCACCTGACACCACCACCGTCGAGAAGGTCTGTCCCAGAGCTGCTTCCATGGCCCGGACGTGACGGCGCATGGTCAGCGCGATGGCTTCCAGCAGTGATCGGTACAGGTGTCCACGACCCTGCGTACCGTCGAAGCCGAGGATGGCGCCCCGCCGGTAGGGATGATCGGCCGGGGCCAGCCAGTCGAGCACGGTGATCAGGCCGCCGCTGCCCGGTTCGACGGCCGCCGCCTCCCGGGTGAGCGCATCCAGATCGGCGCCGAGCAGGTCCCGCAGCCAACTGACGGTCCACATCCCGCGCCGGATTCCGTTGCTCTCGACCAGGTATCGGCCGGGCTCGGCGGCGAAGTTGATCCAGTAGCGGGGGTCGGCGGGTTCCTCCCGGTCTGTGGTGGTCATCGCCGCGATGTAGGTGCCCAGCGACACCAGGACCGTGTCGGATCCGCCCAGACCGCAGCCGAGCGCCTCGACCGCCTTGTCGTTGGCGGTCGCGTACACCGGTATTCCGGCCGGCATACCTGTTGTCTCCGCAGCTCGGGGCGTGATTTTGCCCAGTGACCCACCGGGGTCGACCAGCTCGAACAGCATGTCCGGTGGCATTCCCGTGCGCTCGTAGGCGCCGGGCTCGACCGACCAGCGCCAGGTGGCGGTGTCGATCGGCCACAGGCCCTGGTAGTTCGCCGCGGCATCCCGGTGCTCGCCGGTCAGTCGACGCGTGATGTAGCCCGACGACGTGGTCACGTACCGGACCTCCGGGTCGGGCTCGTGTGGCCGACCGACCCGGCTGTCCATCCAGCTCAGCATCGGCCCGGCCAGCAACCCGTCGGGGCCGAGTCGGGCACGGCAGAACCGGATCGTGCACAGCCCCACTCCGATGATCGCGTCGCGGTCGCCGGTGAACGCGCCCAAAGCCTCGCGGCAGGCTCCGGCGATGGATTCCCAGACATCGTCGCCGGGGTGCACCACATGACCCGGCGCGGGGTGCTCGTACGGTCGCAAGGGCCGGCGGGCCGAGGCGTGGACGCGACCGTGGCCGTCGACGACGGAGACCTTGGTGCTCTGCGATCCGTTGTCGATCGCGACCACGAACCGGTCCACCGGGTTCAGCGCTCCAGCGGGAAGATGGTACCCGCGTTCATGATCCCGTTTGGGTCGAAACCCCGCTTGAGGACCTCGAGCATCGGGTACGCGCTGCCGTGTTCGACACGGGTCCAGGGCGTGCGGTACTTGCCGATACCGT
>JBDSLP010000039.1:0-9280 GCA_039916325.1 Nakamurella sp.
GGCGACGGCGTATTCCAGACGGCCGGTTCCTTCGGGCAAGCCCAGGCGGACCTCATGGCAGTGGGCCTCGGCGATCCAGCCCTTTTGCTCCAGCACGCGCCAGGGAACGTCGTACTTTTTGGGACCGATGAGGCTGAAGACGTCTTCCTCGCGATTATCTTCGCGCACCAGGGTCGCGGTCAGTCCCAGCCGGCGGCGGGCCTGGATGTCGGCGGTGATCCGGAAGACGGGCGCGGGCAGCAGGTGCACCTCGTCATAGATGATCAGCCCCCAGTCGCGGGAGTCGAACAGGTCCAGGTGGCGGTACTCGCCGCCGGTCTTGCGGGTCATCACCTGGTACGTCGCGATAGTGACCGGCCGGATCTCCTTGCGCTCGCCGGAGTACTCGCCGATCTCCTCCTCGGTCAGCGAGGTGCGGGCGATCAGCTCGCGCTTCCACTGCCGGCCGGAGACGGTGTTGGTGACCAGGATGAGCGTCGTCGCACCGGCCCGGGCCATCGCCGCCGCCCCGACCAGCGTCTTTCCGGCGCCACAGGGCAGGACGACGACCCCGGACCCGCCCGCCCAGAACCCTTCGACCGCCATCGCCTGGTAGTCGCGGAGCACCCAGCCGTCCTCGGCCAGGCTGATCTCGTGCGCCTCGCCGTCGACGTAGCCGGCCTCGTCCTCGGCCGGCCAGCCCAGCTTGAGCAGGATCTGCTTGATGTTGCCGCGCTCCGACGGATGGACCGCGACGGTGTCGTCGTCGATGCGCTGACCGATCATCGGGGCGATCTTCTTGTTCCGCAGGATTTCCGCCAGCACCATCCGATCGCGGGCCGCCAGCACGAGGCCCTGGCCGGGGACCGTGCGCAGGACCAGCCGGCCGTAGCGGCCCATGGTGTCGACGATATCGACCAGCAGCGCCTGCGGCACCGGGAAGCGTGACCAGCGGACCAGGGCGTCGACGACCTGCTCGGCGTCGTGGCCGGCAGCGCGCGCGTTCCACAGCGCCAGCGGGGTGATGCGGTAGGTGTGGATGTGCTCGGGGGAGCGTTCCAGCTCGGCGAACGGCGCCAGCTGGGCCCGCGCCGCCGGTGCGTCGGGGTGCGCGATCTCCAGCAGGACGGTCTTGTCCGACTGGACGATCAGGGGACCGTCGGTCACGGGTGCTCTTCTCTGCAGGACGTCGTGTGCCCGTCGAGGGCAACCCATCCAGTGTGCCTTGGCCGTCGACCGGCGGGCACCTCGCTGCTTACACTGGCCGGGCACAGGGTTTCGGCGCCGGGGGTGGGACGGCGCCGTTCTTCGACGACCTGAGGCCCGGTTGACCACCTTCATCGCCCGCTACCGGGAGCTCCCCGCCGTCGCCGGCCCCGCTTTGCTCCCGGTCGGCTTCCTGGCCCGGCTGCCCCAACCGATGCTGCAGCTCGGCATCGTCCTGGTCGTCACCACGGCCACCGGCAGCCTCGCGTACGCGGGCCTCGCGGCGGGTGCGCTCTCGGTGGGGGCCGCGGCGGGTGGTCCCTACGTCGGCCGACTCGCAGACCGGCACGGTCAACGCCCGGTGATGGTCGTCGCCAGCCTGCTCAACGCGCTGGGGGCGGTGCTGTTCGTCGTCGAGATGGCGTGGGACGCGCCGCGCGCGTGGGTGTTGATCACCGCCGCCGCGGCCGGGGCGAGCACCCCGCAGATCGGTCCGCTGATGCGGTCCCGCTGGATTCGCATGCTGCGCTCACGCGAACAGCTGTCCACCGCGATGAGCTGGGAGGGCGCCGCCGACGAGACCGTCTACATCCTCGGCCCGGTGGTGGTCAGCCTGTTCACTCTGGTCTCCCCGTCGATCGCGGTGATCGCCGCGGCGTTGCTGGTGGCGGTCTTCGGCAGCTGGGCGGGCCTGCACGCCAGTGCCGCGGCGGCCGGCCCCACGGTGCACGCCCGCGGGTTGCTCCCGGTCTGGCGGGACCCGATGGTGCTCTCGCTGATGGTGGTCGCGCTGGCCTTCGGGACGTTCTTCGGCAGCTCGCAGACCGCCGTGACCGCGGTGGCCACGCTGTCCGGCTCGCTGGCCTCGGCCGGACTGCTCTACGCGGCGATGGGGGTGGGATCGGCGCTGACCGGGCTGGGCAGCTCGGCGCTGCCGCCCCGGTTCACGCTCCGGGACCGGCTCGTGGTGTTCGTCGGCTGGACCGTGCTCGCCGTCACACCGCTGCTCTTCATCACCCACGTGTCGCTGGTCGCGCTGCTGTTGTTCCTGGTCGGGTGCGGCGTCGGACCGTCGTTGATCACCGTGTACTCGCTCGCCGAGCGGCAGGTGAGCCCCGAGCGCACCGGCGTGACGATGACGCTCATCTCGGCGGCGTCGGTGGTCGGGTACTCCATCGGCGCGAGCCTCGGCGGACAGCTCGCCCAGGACCGGGGGCCGGGTGCGTCCTTCGCGGTGGCGTGGGCTGCGGTGGGAGTGGCAGTCGTGGTGTCGACGATCCGGCGCCGGTACTCCCGGTAGTCAGTTCTCCCGGTACGCCGCGACGCCGGTAATCCGGTGCAGGACGAACGTGCGCAGCTGGTTGGACAGCCGGTCGAACGCGGCGACCGTGCCGCCGGACAACGCCAACGGCTCGACCAGCCGCCGGGTCGGCGAACCCTCGGCGTTGACGTACTCGATCCAGACCGGCAACCGCAGCCCGGCCGCCTCCCGCAGGGCGGTGACCGCCTCGGTCGGGGTCTGGGAGCTCGTCACCTCCCCGGGATCGGCGGTGCGCATCCGCTGGACGACGACGGCCAGCTGGTCCCGGCTCGGGGCGGCCGGCTCGCGCCACCGCTGCTGGACGACGAGCCCCGGCTTGACCCGACGGGGTGCCGCCTGCAGCGTCACCACCGCGCCGAACTCGTCCTCGGCGACCGGCGCCATCCCGGCCTTGCGGAGTTCGGTCAGCAACTCGTCGGTCTCGGTGGCGGTGATGGCGATCGTCGGGGCCAGCCGGCGGAGCATGATGCCCGCCGCAGTGGCGAAGGCGATCGCCTGATCGATGATGACCGGATCGTCGCAGCGCAGATAGGACGACGCCATCCCGGCGCGGAGCACGCCGTGCCGCCGGGCCAGATCGTCGATGAGGTACGTCAGGGCCTGCGGGATCGGCGTCGCGGAGGCGTCGGTGAAGAGTCGGTGCAGCTCGGCGGCCGAGCGGCCCCGGTCCAGCGCCCGCCGGACGCTGGCCGGGGTCACCCGGTAGACCGTGGCCGAGCCGGCGGACTCGATCTCGGCGACGACGGCGAGTTCCTCGGCCAGCTCGGGCACCAGCCGGCCGGGGGCGATGACGGTCAGGTCGGCCTGGACGAGCACGGTCCGGACCGGCTCGGGCAGCGAAGCGGCAAGCTGTTCGGCGACGTCACCGGCCCCGGCCAGCAGCGCCCGGCCCGCAGTGGTGAGGGCGTCGAAGGCGACCACGCCGACGATGGTGGCCTCCCGTAGCACCGCGGCGATGACCCGGTCCCGCCGGTCCGCGCCGCGCAGCGGAGCCCGGATCGAGAGCACCGCACCCAGGTCCGCCGCCGACCACGCCGAGCCGGTGGGCAGCTCGGCCAGCACCCCGAGCACCCAGCGGCGGTCCGCCGGGCCGCGGAGCCAGCTCAGCTCGGCGGCGAGCAGGTTGAACGGCTTGCCGTTCGCATCCGGCCGACCGGCCCGGGCCGGGTCCCGGCGCAGGTCCAGCCAGTGCTGGGCGATGAACGCCCACGCCGCCTCGTCGGGCAGCGCGAGCCAACTGTCGGCGGCCTGCGTCGGCGTCCAGAACGCGGCGACCCGGCCCACGCCGTCGGTCGCGGTGACCAGGTTGCCGGCCACCAGCACCTCGGCGAGCAGGCTCAGCGTCGGCTCATCCAGGTCGAGATCCCTGGCCAGTCGGCGGGTCTCGCGGACGCCCAGCCCACCGGACTTCAGCGCCGGGGTGGACGTGGCGGTGAGCGCGTCGATCAACCGGCGCAGCTGACGCAGCACCTGGAGCGCCTGACCGGCACCGGTGGCGTCGACCGTCCGGCCCCCGGGCTTGCGCGGCGTCGGCAGCGCCGGATCGGGGTGCAGCTCGCCCAGTGGACGGTCCCCGCGCAGCATGACGCCGACCTCGCGCGGCAGCTCCACCAGGGTGGCATCCTTGCGGGTGAGAAGCCCCGATGTGACCAACTGCCTGATCGTCGGCGCGAGCGGTCCGGTCGGGGTGACGGCACCGACCGGCGGACCGGCCGCCAGCTTGTCCAGGACGCCGCGGGCCCGGTCGGAGACCGCGGCCAGCAGGGTGGACACGGTGGTCGGGTCGAGTCCGGTCTCGGCACCGAGTCCCGCGGGGTGCGGCCCGAGTGCCTCGGTCACCGGATAGGGGATGTGTAACGCGCCGTCGGTCGTGTCGGCCCGGACCAGGGCGAGCCGGCCGAGCAGGTGCAGCGCGTCGGTCAATTGAGCGGGGGTCACCTGGTCGCCGAGCAGCGCGGTGAGGTCGTCGAGTCCGACCGGGCGGGCGTCGGCGTGCAGCAGGACCAGGCCGGTGAGCACCTCGACGCCGAACCGGGGCACCGTCTCCAGCGCACGCCAGATAGAGGGTGCGGTGTTGACCCGTCGGGCCAGCGTCTCGAAGTCGCCGGGTGCCGGTACCGAGAGGTCCGGGCGAGCCGCGAGCAATGCGACGACCGCGTCGTCATCCAGGCTGCGCAGCCAATCCAGCGTGTTGGCCATCCCGTCGACTTTAGTGCCAGGGGTGGGAGACAATGGCCTTCCCGCCAGGGGTCGGGGTGTGGGCCGCACGGCCGGCGCGCACACCGGTGGACGAGCGACATCGACGGAGGACTGACGTGGCGAGCAAGAAGAGCGGTATGGGCGTGGACCCGACCTGGCCGCACGGCGATGACGGCGGGCATCCGGTGACCGAGCTGAACTCCGACCGGCAGGGCGCGTTGTCGCCGTTCGGTGACGTCGAGTTCCCGTTGCCGAGTCACACGTTGGGCTACCAGCACCCGAAGACGGTCATCAACACCAACCCGATCGCCACCGACGGCAGCTGAACCCCGGCCCGGCCGCTCCGTCGCAGGGCTGGTCCTGGCCGCCGGCGCCGGTCACCGGTTCGGAGGGCCGAAGGCGCTGGCACTCACCGACGGGGTTCCGTGGGTGGTCCGGACCGTCGACGTGGTGCGTGACGCCGGGGTCGATCCGGTGTTGGTGGTCGTCGGGGCGGCGGCCATCGAGGTCTGCGCCGTCCTGCCGGCGTGGGTGACGGTGGTTCGCCACGAAGGCTGGGCCTCCGGGATGGGCGGCAGTCTGCGCGCGGGTCTGTCCGCCGCTGCCGACCTACCCGTGTCGGTGACCGCGGTAGTGGTGATGCTGGTCGATCTGCCCGGGGTGACGTCTTCCATGCTGCGCACCCTGGTGGGGGTCCCGGGCGAATTGCTGCAGGCCTCGTTCGGCGGGGCGCCGGGCCACCCGGTTCTCCTCGGCCGTGCCCACTGGGACCGGGTGGCGGCGGCGGCCCACGGGGACAGCGGGGCCAGGGAGTACCTGCGGGAGCATCAGGCCCGGCGGGTGCCCCTCGGCAGTGCCGCGGCCGGCGCCGACGTGGACATTCCGGGCCGCTGAACCGACTGCATCGCGTGGCGCCGGATAAGGCGCACTACCCTGATCCCGACCGCCGCCGCGCAATCGAGGAGCAGTGCAACTATGGCCGTACCAGGCCCCGGATACTCCATCACGATGCGAATCGCGGCTCCGCCGTCGGCGTCCGCTGCGGGCGACCTGACCTCGGAGGTCGGCCGCGCCGGTGGTGTCATCACCGCGTTCGACGTCGTCGAGTCCGCCGCTGGTCTGATGGTCGTCGACCTCTCCTGCAACGCCCTGTCGGCCGAGCACGCCGACGAGATCACCGCCGCGGTCGATGCGCTCCCGGACGTCGAGGTCCGCAAGGTGTCGGACCGGACGTTCCTGGTGCACCTCGGCGGCAAGATCGAGGTGACCTCGAAGGTCCCGCTCCGCAACCGTGACGACCTCTCCCGCGCCTACACTCCGGGTGTGGCCCGGGTCTGCCTGGCCATCGCGGCCAACCCCGACGATGCCCGTCGCCTCACGATCAAGCGCAACACCGTCGCGGTCGTCACCGACGGCACCGCGGTGCTGGGCCTGGGCAACATCGGACCGGCCGCCGCACTTCCGGTGATGGAAGGCAAGGCCGCCCTGTTCAAGCGGTTCGCCAACGTCGACGCCTGGCCGGTCTGCCTGGACACCACCGACGTGGACGAGATCGTCCGGACCGTGCAGCTGATCGCCCCGGTCTACGGCGGCATCAACCTCGAGGACATCGCCGCACCGCGATGCTTCGAGATCGAGTCCCGGTTGCGCGCGCTGCTGGATATCCCGGTGTTCCACGACGACCAGCACGGCACCGCGATCTGCGTCGTCGCGGCGCTGCGGAACGCGCTGCGAGTGGTCGACAAGGACATCACCGACTGCAAGATCGTCATCTCCGGCGTCGGCGCCGCGGGCAACGCGATCATCCGGCTGATCCTGCTGCAAAAGCCCAAGGACATCGTCGCGGTCGACATCAAGGGCATCGTCCACCGCGGCCGCGAGGGCATGGACCCCAACCTCGCCGACGTCGCCGAGAAGACCAACGCCGCCAACCAGAGCGGGACCCTGAAGGAGGCCATCGCCGGCGCGGACGTCTTCATCGGCGTCAGCGCGCCGAACCTGCTGGTGGGCGCGGACATCGCGACCATGAACGACAAGGCCGTGGTGTTCGCGCTGGCCAACCCGGACCCGGAGATCGACCCCATCGAGGCGCAGAAGCATGCCGCGGTCGTCGCCACCGGCCGCTCCGATTTCCCGAACCAGATCAACAACGTGCTCGCCTTCCCGGGTGTCTTCCGCGGGCTCCTCGACGCCGGGGTCCACCGGATCACCGACGAGATGCTGCTGGCGGCGGCCACCGCCATCGCCGACGTCGTGCTGCCCGAGCAGCTCAACGCCTCGTTCATCGTGCCGAGCGTCTTCGACGCCAGCGTCTCGCCGGCGGTGGCACACGCCATCGGATCGGCGGCCGCCCACGCCCGGATCAGCCTCAACAACCCGGTACCGGTGTGACCGAACCGCTGCTCACCCACCTGGACCGGTCGGGTGCAGCCAGGATGGTCGACGTCACCGACAAGGTGCCGTCGGCCCGCCGGGCGGTCGCCTCCGGTCGGGTGCTCACGACGCCGCAGGTGGCGTCCCTGCTGGTCACCGATGGTCTGCCCAAGGGCGACGCGTTGGCCGTGGCCCGCATCGCCGGCCTGATGGGGGCCAAGCGGACCGCCGACCTGATCCCGCTCTGCCATCCCATCGCGCTGTCCGGGGTCACCGTCGACCTGCAGGTCGAGGCATCGTCGGTGGTGATCACCGCGACGGTGAGGACCGCCGACCGGACCGGGGTCGAGATGGAGGCGCTCACCGCGGTGGCCGTGGCCGGGCTCGCCCTGCACGACATGATCAAGGCGGTCGATCCGGCCGCCGTACTGACCGACGTCCGGGTGGAGCGCAAGGAGGGCGGCAAGACCGGCCCCTGGTCCCGACCCGGGGAGCCGGCATGACCCGGACCGCAGCCGTGCTGATCTCCTCGACCCGCGCCGCGACCGGCGTCTACGCCGACACCACCGGGCCGGTCATCCGGGATTGGTTGACCGCGCAGGGCTTCACCGTCGCAGACCCGGTCGTCGCAGTGGACGGTGGTCCGTTCGCGGCCGCGCTGGCTGCGCAGCTGGTGCTCCGCCCGGACCTGGTCATCACCTCCGGCGGCACCGGCATCTCGCCGACCGACGGGACCCCGACGATCACCTCGGCGGCGCTGGACTACGAGATCCCCGGCATCGCCGAGGAGATCCGTCGGCAGGGGGTCGCGACGGTACCGACCGCGATCTTGTCCCGCGGGGTCGCGGGGGTGGCCGGTCGCACGCTGGTGGTCAACCTGCCCGGGTCGACGGGCGGGGTTCGGGACGGATTGGCCGTGTTGGCCCGCATCATCGACCACGCATTGGATCAGCTCGCCGGTGGCGACCACCCACCGCCGCCTTCCTGATGGGCCCGCACTGATGGGGGACGTGCGCCTCACCGCGCTGACCACCGATCCGCTGGACGTCGAGCAGCACACGGCCGCGGTGGCCGACCCTGCGGCCGGCGCCGTCGTGTCGTTCAGCGGCGCCGTCCGCAACCACGACCACGGGGCGAGCGTCGTGGCCCTGGAGTACCAGGGGCACCCGGCGGCGGCCCGGATCATCGCCGAGGTGGCGGCCGAGCTCGCTGCCCGCGACGGGGTGATCGCGGTGGCGGTCAGCCACCGGGTCGGGGCGTTGGCGATCGGGGACCTGGCCATCGTCGCGGCGGTCAGCAGCGCGCACCGGGCGCTCGCCTTCACCACCTGCAGCGATCTGGTCGACGAGGTGAAAGCCCGGCTGCCGGTGTGGAAACGGCAGATCTTCACCGACGGCACCGACGAGTGGGTCAACAGCGCCTGAGCGGACTCAACCGCGGGTGAAGCGGTACACCCGGTCCAGCGGGCCGGACCACTCCAGCGTCCCGACGAAACCGGCGGCCGCCAGCGTCGCGTCGTCGGTGGCCGTGTCCGTCGGGTCATAGTCGAACCGGCGGATCACCCAGACGGTGTCCTCACGAGCCAGCTCGGCGGTCGACGCGGCGAGCGTCCTCGAGAAGCCGGTGAGGTTACCGGCATCGATCGGGGTCTCGGTCAGGGTCAGGTCATCCAGCCCGGCGAACGCCGCGGGATAGGCGGTGGCGATACCACGGATGGTCGTGCCGACCACGTCGCCCTCGACCGGGTACCGCGGACTGAAGTAGATGCCCTGACCGGCCTCGGCGTGGGACTGGACGTACTCGGCCACCGACACCCAGTCGCTGCTGCTCTTGGCCCACAGGGTGCGCTGGGAAAGGTAGACCGGCACGGTCAGCACCACCAGCAGACCCACAGCGACCGCCCGCATCCATCGGTCCCGCAGGGCCAGGACGCCCAGACCGATCAGCAGCGCGACCGCCGGCGACGCGAACGAGAGATAGCGGGAGCTGTACATCGGACTGATGGCCAGCGAGTACAGACCGATCACCGCAGTGGGCACGACGACCCAGGGCACCAGCCAACTCGACGCGTCGGGACCGGTCCGTCGGCGGACAGCGCCCACCACCGCCAGCAGGATCAGCATCCAGGCCACCAGCGCGACGCCGACCCCGGCGACCTTCCACAGGCTCGCCGGATCGCCGAGCGACATCACGGTGGTGTCG
>JBDSLP010000040.1:0-4700 GCA_039916325.1 Nakamurella sp.
GGGGCCACTCCGCGGGTGGTGATCGCGATGCGGTTGCACGCAGCGCTGATGGCGCTCGAGGTCGGGCACTACGTGATCCACCTGGCCTATGAACGCAAGGGGTACGGTGCGTTCGGCGACCTGGCACTCAGCGAGTACGTATTCGATTCGCAGAAATTCGATGCCACCACGGTCTGTGGACTGGCCCGCCAACTGCTGCACGATCCGTTCGCTCGGCAGCGGTACGACGCTGCCATCGCCGCGACGATGACGGTGAGGCAGGCCCAGCACGACGACCTGATTGCCCGGATCACGGCAGGTGTCGGTGTCCGGGCGTAACGGTGTGACTGTGCCGCCCCGACCGCACCGGGCGACCCGGTCCGGGTACGCCCAGCTGCTGCGCGGCGGGTTGCCGACCATTTTCAGCAGCGGTGTGGTGGCCGCGGTCCCGATAGCCGGGGCGATCGCCTTGGACTCTGCGGACTACGCCGTGTGGGCCCTCGGGGCGACCTTGTCCACGGTTTTCGTGATCCTGGATTTCGGCGTCCCCAGCCTGGCCATCAAATTGTCGTCGGAGAAGCGGCTGGACCGAGGCACCCTGTGGCGGCTGATGGGACTGACTGCGACGCCGCCGCTGGTGCTGTGTGGTCTGGTGAGTGTCGCCTGGCCGTTCTACAGCGCGGCGAGCGGGGTCGGCCGGGCCTCATCCGGACTGGTCTATCTCACCTTCGGCGAGATCGCGGTCGGAACCGCCATGCGTAGCGTCGGTGTGCTGTACGCCAGCGTGGCACTGGGGCGCAACCGGATGCTCCGGCGAGCAATGATCCTGATCATCGGAGCCGTTGCCCAGCTGGTCGGGACACTGGTTGCGCTGGCCCTCGGCGCCGGATTCCAGTCCCTGGGCATCGGCATCCTGTGTGGTGGCCTGGTTCAGGTCACCGTCGGGATCGCACTCGAGCGGTGCGCCGACGCGGGCGCCACTCGGGAGACCGAAGTCCAGCAGCTGGTCAGGATGTTCATGAAGAGCAAAGGTATCGCCACTCTGCTCGGCGTCACGATCACCCAATTCGACCGTTGGGCGGTGGGCTTGGCCACGTCGCCGACCACGTTGGCCGTGTACGACATTGCCACCCGGTTCGCTCTGATCCCCAAGATCGCATTGGTGGCGTTGGGGGCCGGCCTCGTCGCGCAGAGTGCGCAAGCTGGGTCGTTGTCCGCGACCAGGGCGCTGGTCTTGCGTTCTCAGAAGATGGCGGCAGTCTTCTATCTGGGAGCGGGATCGGTGCTGGGGGGGGTGGCCGTTGTCCTGCTGGTCGGCCGCGGCCACCCGTTGACCGCTGTGCTGCTGATCACGATCGCGGTCACCCTGGGCCACGGGGTCAACAGCCTGACGATCCCGGCCGGCTACGTCCTGTCCGGCGTCGGCCGCCCGGACTTCGAGCTGCGGTACCTGTGGCCACTGGCGGGGATCTGCCTGAGCGCCTACGGACTCGGTATCTGGACCCATGACGGAACTGTCCTGATCGCACTCTGGTCGGTGGCCATGATCGGGCTCTCCTGGTTCTTTGTCCGCAGGTCGCCCCGCTACGTGGAGGAATCTCGCACGTGGTGACTCCATTCGCACCGAGTGCTCCGCCGAGGCTCCAGGTCAGCGTCTGCATCGTGCTGTTCCACACCGACGAGTACCTGGTCGAGGAGTGTCTGTCGTCCGTCGAACGGGCCGCGACATACGCCGGCTGCGAGGCCGAGATCATCGTCGTGGACAACTCCAGCGATGCCGGTCTGAGGGGCATCTTCGGGACCCGTGCGCGCAAATGGATCTGGACGCCGGAGAACCTCGGGTTCGGGACCGCGGCGAACCGGGCTTGCGCCGTCGCCGAGGGCACTTCGATGCTGCTACTCAACCCCGACGCCCGACTCGACGAAGCGGCCCTGCTGCACCTGCGGAACGCCCGGGAGTCCTTCGGTGACGAGGACGTACTGCTCGGCGGCTGGTTGCACCACGGTGACCGGGTGCAGATCGACGCATTCCTGTTCTGGTGGACGTCACTGGGTCGCTTCCTCAAACGCCCGCAGTTCGCTGTCCAGCTCGCGGCTGCTGCGGACTCTGCGCTGATGAGTGTGGAAAAGGTCTGCGGTGGTGCGCTTTTCGGCGATACCGCGTTGCTTCGCGGGCTGGGTCCGTTCGACGAGAGGTTCTTCATGTACGGCGAGGACGCCGATCTGTCGGTTCGCGCCGCGAACGCCGGGGTGAAGCTGTTCGTCGTGCCGCCGGCACGGGTGGAACACGCCGCGGCATCGTCGCAACAGCAGTTCTCGGCCTTGGTCGAGCGTGCCCGCGCTGACGCCGCGATCAGGATGTCCAGCTATCACCGATCCCGGATCGCCGCCCTGGCAGTTCGGTTCGACCTCCTGGTCGTGACGATCATCGGGTTGCTGCCAGGACTGGGGAAGACCTCCGGTAGTAAGCCGGCCCGGATCGGCCGGTTGTGCGAACTCGGGCGGTGGCGGTTGGCCCGGGACCGGCCGCAGTTGCGGCCGTAGACCGACACCCGCGGCGCGCGACTGCTCCGCAGCTGGACCCTCCGCGTCCGACCATCAGGATCGCCGCCGCGGATGTCCACTCCCGGACCTGACGGAGCTGCGCACCCCCGGACCCGCCCGGGTGCACGCCGGTGTGGTGGCCGCGGGGCGACTGCGCGTCGCCGCATCGTCCCTGCAGGCCATCGACCCATGTCCAGTGCGCGCACAATGGTGTATAACGCCTGTATCGGCGCCGACGGGGGAATCGTGGGCGCCGGGGTACGGCACAGGGGTTTCGAGGATCGTGATCAATGCCGTCGTCCGTGCACCTCGCGCGAGGCGTCGGGATCACGAGGCCGCCGGAGGACCAGCAGGATCACCGCAGGGGGTGCGATGAACGGGTGGTTGATCGTCGCGGCGTCGCTGGCGCTGCTGGTCGTGCTACTACGGCTCTGGTTCCGTTGGTTCAGCCAACGCCCGCTGTCCCGCATCGACGAGTACGCGGGAACGGTGGACACCGCGGTGGACGGACCGGTAGCGGGACCCGCCGCCGATGCCACCGTTCGGCCGTTCGCGTCGCGTCCCGGGCTGCCCGGGCCACCCCGGCCCGCCGATGACCGGCTCATCCCGCAACAACGCACCGCCGCCGACGGGCGGCCGTCGGTGGGTGAGCGCTCCGCCGCGGACGGGCCTGCCGGTGTCCCACAGCAGTATCCTCCCGGCAGCTGACGCGGCATCCTCCCGACAGCTGACCGCTCGCCTGCGGGGGGGACACCGGCCGACCGGCCGGCTCACCCGCCCAGCTCGGCGTTCGGGTGAGTGACCGACCGGTCGGGCGCGGCTGATCAGGTCTGGCCTGCGGGCGATCTCGGCGAAACGCCGCGTGCCGGTACGCCGGATCGGGCATAGTGGGAGCCGACCGGAGCTGTACGGCCCCGGTCATCCACGGGCAACGCCCGCTCATCGTCACAAGGGGTAGTCATGGGTATCGGACTCGGCGTTTTCCTCATCGTGGCCGGCGCGATTCTGGCCTTCGGAGTCAAGGCCAGCCTGACCGACTTCGACCTCACCACCATCGGCTACATCCTGATGGGTGGTGGGGTACTGGTCATCATCCTCGCTGCTGCGTTCTTCATGCCGCGCAACCGTCGCGCGCGCAGCACCACGATCACCACCGATTCGCAGGGCCGTCAGGGCGTCGTGGAGCGCGACAACCGCACCAGCGGTCTGTAGTTCGCGCCGGGCCCGCCCGGCTCCGTAGCACCCGCGCCCCACCCGGCGTCGCGCGGATCCCGGTACCGGCGCCGGTACCTGTGCGGAATGAGGTTGCGATGTCCGGTGTGTCCAAGGCCCGGGGAGCCGCGGGCAGTGCGTCCGACAAAGCCGGCGACGCGGGCCGTGATGTGCAGCAGAGTGATTCCTTCCGGATCCTGGTCCGCGTCGGATTGATCTCCTACGGCGTAGTCCACCTCATCGTGGCCTGGATCGCGGTGCAACTGGCGTGGTTCGGCGGTCAGCAGGAGGCCTCCCAGAAGGGCGCGTTCCAGGAACTGGCGTCGACCAGCCTCGGCCGGCTCACCCTGTGGGTGGTCGCGGTCGGGCTCTTCGCACTCGCCCTGTGGCAGCTGTTCGAAGCGGTGTGGGGGCATCGCGACCGCGAAGAGGGCCGCAAGCGCACCGTCAAGCGCCTGTCCTCGGCGGGCAAGGTCGTGCTGTACCTGACGGTGGGGATCAGCGCCGTGCGCATCGCCGCCGGCTCCTCGTCCTCGGGTGACACCCAGAAGGAGTTGACCGCGTCATTGATGGGCAACGCCGCCGGTCGGATCCTGGTGATGGTGATCGGCGCGGCGGTGGTCTTCGCCGGCGGCCGGCTCGTCTACCGCGGCCTCTCGAAGAAGTTCACCAAGGACCTGTCCGGGGGAGTGAGTGAGGGCGTCGTGCGGCTGGGCCAGATCGGCTATAGCGCCAAAGGTGTCGCCCTGGGGATCATCGGCCTGTTGTTCGTGGTCGCCGCCATCACCTACGACCCGAATCGCGCGGGTGGGCTGGACACCGCACTGCGGACGCTCAAGGACCAGCCGTACGGGCCGTACCTGCTCACCGTGCTGGCCCTGGGCATCGCCTGCTTCGGCGCCTACTGCTTCGCCTGGTCGCGTCACGTCACACACGCCTGAGCTCTGGCGGCGTCGCTGACGAAG
>JBDSLP010000041.1:0-20427 GCA_039916325.1 Nakamurella sp.
CAGTCCGTCGTCCTCGGCGTCGTCGAGGGCCTGACCGAGTTCCTGCCGGTGTCCTCCACGGGGCACCTCACGATCGCCTCCGACCTGCTGGGGCTGGACATCACCGATCCCGCGATCACCGCCTACACCGCGGTGATCCAGGTCGGTGCAATCGTGGCGGTGCTGATTTACTTCTGGAAGGACATCAGCCGGCTGTTCCTGGCCTGGGTGCGTGGCCTCGGCAACGCCGACAAGCGGCGCGACCCCGACTACCGGATGGCGTGGCTGGTGATCATCGGCTCCCTGCCGATCGTGGTCATCGGGTTCGCCGCGAGGGACCTGATCAAGGGTCCGCTCCGGTCGTTGTGGGTGGTCGCCATCGCACTCATCGTCTGGGGTGCGGTGATGCTCTACGCCGAGAAGGTGGCCAAGCAGAACCGGCCCGAGTCCGACCTGAACCTCACCGACGTGCTGCTCATCGGGTTCGCCCAGAGCCTGGCGCTCATCCCCGGGGTGTCCCGCTCGGGGGCGACGATCTCGGTCGGCCTGATGCGCGGCCTGGACCGGGTGGCGGCGACGCGGTTGGCCTTCTTCCTGGGCATCCCGGCGCTGCTGGGCGCGGGCGTGTACGAATTGCCGAGCGCGCTGGGCGCGGGCGTCGGAGCGCTGCCGACCATCGTCGGCACCCTGGTCAGCTTCGTCGTCGCCTACGCGAGCGTCGCGTGGCTGATGAAGTTCGTCTCCGGCCACAAGATCACCGTCTTCGTCTGGTACCGCTGGGTGCTCGGCGCGGCCCTGATCATCGCGTTGGCCGCCGGCTGGATCGAAGCCGTGCAGTGACCCGACCCACCGACCCGACCCCGGATCGCGACCCCCCGAAGTCCACCGGCCGGACCGTCATCCTGCTCCGGCACGCCCGGTCGACGGCCAACGTCGCCGGGGTACTCGCCGGCCGTAGCACCGGCGTCGGGCTGGACGAGAAAGGGGCCGGACAGGCCACCGAGCTCGCCGGCCGGATGACCGGCGTGCACGTGGAGAAGATCGTGTCGTCCCCGCTGACCCGCTGCCAGCAGACGTTGGCGCCGGTGGCGGAGGCGCTCGGGCTGTCCGTCGAGATCGACGAACGCTTTTCCGAGGTCGACTACGGCACCTGGACCGGCCGACCACTGAAGGACCTGGCCGGCGAGGACCTGTGGCGGATCGTCCAGGCCCGGCCCAGTGCCGCCGTCTTCCCGGAGGGGGAGGGACTGGCGGAGGTCTCGGCCCGCGCGGTCGCCGCGATCGCCGAGCTGGTCGCCGAGGGCGGCGGTCCGGTGCTCGTCTGCTCGCACGGCGACGTGATCAAGGCGATCCTGGCCGATGCACTCGGCCTTCATCTGGACGGATTCCAGCGGATCAACGTCACGCCGGCATCACTGTCGGTCATCCGATACTCGTCGATGCGCCCGATGGTCGACCGGATCAACGACACCGCGGACCTCAGCGCACTGCTGCCCCCGCCGCCGGCGGACCCGGAGACGACGGCCCAGACGGCCCTTTCCGCCGGCGACGCGGTTGTCGGCGGGTCCGCGGGGTGAGGCGGGTCCGACCCCGTCACGGGCGCGCATAGGATCGGGAGCGACATGGATCGACAGGTACACATCTTCCGCTCGCCCGACCGCTTCCTCGTCGGGACGGTCGGCCGTCCCGGGGAACGGGAGTTCTATCTGCAGGCCGTCGACGGCAAGCGGGTGGTCTCGGTCGCCTGCGAGAAGCAGCAGGTCGCGGTCCTGGCCGACAAGCTCGGCTCGCTGATCGGCGAGGTGGTGCGGCGCTTCGGCGAGCAGGAACCTACCATCGACCCGACGGAGCCGTCCCTGGAGACCCCGGTCGACGCCGAGTTCCGGGTCGGCACCATGGGCCTGGCCTGGGACGGCGACGGTGCCCGCATCGTCGTCGAACTGCTGGCCATCACCGAGGCCGAGGTCAGCGAGGACACCGTCCTGGACGACAGCGCCGACGGGCCGGACGCACTGCGGGTGTTCCTGTCCCTCGACGAGGCGATGAGCTTCGCCGCGCAGGCCGGCCGGGTGGTGTCCTCGGGACGCCCGCCGTGCCCACTGTGTGCGAACCCGCTGGACCCCGAGGGCCACATCTGCCCGCGGCTGAACGGCTATCACCGCGGTGACCTCGCCTGACGTGGCGGGCGACCCGGCGGGCGTGACTGGTCCCGCTGCGGCTGACCTCGCCCCTGATGACCTGGCTGAGCTCCTGGTGAACGGCGAGCTGGAGATTGCCGGTCGGCTGTCCGACGCCTCCAACGTCACCCTCCTGGCCGAGGTCTCCTACAACGGTCTCACCGCCGACTGCGTGTACAAGCCGATCCGCGGCGAGCGACCGCTGTGGGACTTCCCGGACGGCAGCCTGGCCGGCCGAGAGGTGAGCGCCGCACTGGTCGCGCGCGCCGCAGGCTGGGAGTGTGTCCCGCCCACCTTCCTCCGGGACGGCCCGGTGGGCACCGGGATGATCCAGCTGTGGATCGACGGCACCGATTCCGGGTCGATGGTCGACCTCTTCCCGCGACGGAAGGTGCCCAAGGGCTGGCTCCCGGTACTGCGGGCGACCGACGCGACGGGTGAACCCGCAGTCCTCGCCCACGCCGACGACCCACGCCTGGCCCTGCTGGCCTGCTTCGACATGGTCGTCAACAACGCCGACCGTAAAGGGCCGCACGTCCTGCCGGTCGTCGACGGACCGGTGTACGGGGTCGACCACGGCCTCACCCTGCATGCCGAGAACAAGCTGCGGACCGTGCTCTGGGGCTGGGCCGGCGATCCGCTGCCGGAACAAGGGGTGGACGGGCTCCGGCGGCTGCAGGAGTCGGTAGCCGGCGACGTCGGGGAACTGCTGTCCGAGCTGCTGACCCGCAGCGAGGTGACCGCCCTGCGGAATCGCATCGACCGGATGCTGTCCAGGTCCTTCTACGTGCGGCCGCCGGAACACCGGACCCCGATACCGTGGCCGCCGCTGTAGGTCCCGTCCCACCTCCGGAAGGTCCCGCGATGCCCCCACTCGGTCCGCTCGGCACCGTCGCCACCGGCGTCGTCAGCGCCGGCCGCTACCTGGCCCGCACGACCGGCTCGATCGCCGCCGACGTGGTCAGCGCGGCGGCCCGAGCGGGCGAGGAAATCTCGGGACGAGTCGCCGGCACCGGGGCCACCATGGGGACCGTCCGCCTGACCGTGCTCATCCTGTCCGACGAACGCGGCGTCCCGCTGCTGCACCCCGCGCAGCTGGATCCTGCGCTGGCCCGGGCCGACGCCGTCCTGGCCGCTGGAGCGGGCGTCCGGGTCCGGCACCTGGGCACCCACGTCGTCACCATCCCGGCACCCACGGAGGCGTTGAACCCGCGGGCGAACAAGCTGCTGCTACTCGACGAGGCGTTGGGCCGCACCGATTTCTACCACCGGCAGCTGCGTACGGTCGCCGGCTCCGGCCGCGTCCCCGACGTCGTCGGACGGCCGATCACGGCGATCGTGGTGCGCGACATCGCCGGGCGAACGACCGGCTGCTCGCTGGGCATCTCGGCCGACTGGGTCGTCGTCCAGGCGGGCCTGTTCGACGAGCGGACACCGCACGAGTACGACGAGACCGTGCTCGCCCACGAGATCGGCCACGCGCTGAACCTGCCGCACCACCCGTCCCACGACAACCTGATGTACTACTCGTCCAGTCCGCCCGACCACCTCCGCGGCACCCGGCTGAACGCGGTACAGCGTGCCGTGATGAATGCGAACCGGCACGTCGTACCCGGAGTCAGACGCTAGTTCGTCGGTGGGGTCGGAGGTTCGTTAGGGTCGCTGGGTGCAGTCATGGCCCGCCCCGAAGCTTCCTGTGGTTCCCGGCGTTCCTGTCCCGTTGCGGCTCTACGATTCCGCGACGCGATCGGTGCAGCTGACCGAGCCCACGGAGGAAGCGACCCTCTACGTCTGTGGGATCACTCCCTACGACGCCACCCACCTCGGTCATGCGGCCACCTACCTGGCGTTCGACCTGGTCCAGCGGGTCTGGCGGGACAACCGGGTCAACGTCCACTACGTGCAGAACGTCACCGACATCGACGATCCGCTGCTCGAGCGAGCCGAGCGGGACGGGGTCCGGTGGCAGGAGCTGGCCGCCTCACAGATCCAGCTGTTCCGGGAGGACATGACAGCCCTCCGGGTGCTGCCGCCGCGGGACTACGTCGGCGCCGTCGAGGCGATGCCGGAGATCATCCGCGCGGTGAAGCAGCTGATGGACTCCGGCGCCGCCTACCGGGTGCGGGGCAGCGACCTCGACGGGACTGACTACGACGACGTCTATTACGACATCCGCACCACCGTCGCCTTCGGGTACGAGTCCGGCTACGACCGCGGCACCATGCTCCGGCTGTTCGCCGAGCGGGGCGGCGATCCGCACCGCCCCGGCAAGCGCGATCCGCTGGATCCACTGCTCTGGCGGATGGAGCGACCGGGGGAGCCCGCCTGGGACTCACCGATGGGGCCCGGGAGGCCGGGCTGGCACGTCGAGTGCGCCGCCATCGCGGGCAACCGGCTGGGACCGAACATCGACCTGCAGGGCGGTGGCAGCGACCTGATCTACCCGCACCACGAGTACTCCGCGGCGCACGCGGAGGCACTGTCCGGCCGACCGCCCTTCGCCCGGCACTACACGCATGCCGGGATGATCGGCCTGGACGGCGAGAAGATGAGCAAGTCCCGGGGCAACCTGGTTTTCGTCTCCCAGCTGCGCCGCGACGGCGTGGACCCGATGGCCATCCGGCTCGCCCTGCTGTCCCGGCACTACCGGGAGGATCGCTACTGGACGGCCGAGGTGCTGGTCGAGGCGACCGACCGGCTGGACCGGTGGCGCGCGGCGGCACATCGGTTCGGCTTCGACACCACCGAGGTGGTCGCGAAGCTGCGAACCGCCCTGGGCAACGACCTCGACACCGCCAAGGCGCTCAAGGTCGTCGATCAGTGGGCCCAGAACACGTCGCTGGGAGGCGAGAAGGTCGCCGCCGCCGTCGACGCGCTGTTGGGCGTGACGTTGAACTGACCGGTCGGCGCTGTCGCTCGGCCGGCCCGATGATCGAGGGAGACACCATGGACACGGGTTCGCAGGAGCTCCATGTGGCCGACAGCCACGATCTGATCCGGGTGCAGGGGGCGCGGGAGAACAACCTCCGGGACATCACGGTCCAGATCCCCAAGCGTCGGCTGACGGTGTTCACCGGGGTCTCCGGATCCGGCAAGAGCTCGCTGGTGTTCGCGACCATCGCCGCCGAGTCGCAGCGGATGATCAACGAGACCTACAGCTCGTTCGTGCAGGGGTTCATGCCGACCCAGGCCCGACCGGACGTCGATTTCTTGGACGGGTTGACCACCGCGATCATCATCGACCAGGAGCGGATGGGCGCCAACGCGCGCTCGACGGTCGGTACCGCCACCGACGCCAACGCGATGCTGCGTATCCTGTTCAGCCGGCTCGGTCAGCCGCACATCGGCTCACCGCAGGCGTTCTCGTTCAACGTCGCCTCGATCAGCGGTGCGGGTGCGGTGACCATGGAACGCGGCGGGCAGACCGTCAAAGAACGCCGCAGCTTCAGCGTCACCGGTGGCATGTGTCCCCGGTGCGAGGGTCGGGGCGCGGTCACCGACATCGATCTGACCGCGCTCTACGACGCCACGAAATCCCTCAACGAGGGCGCGATCACGATCCCCGGTTACAGCATGGAGGGCTGGTACGGCCGCATCTTCCGCGGCTGTGGCTACTTCGATCCGGACAAGCCGATCGAGAAGTTCAGCAAGAAACAACTGCAGGACCTGCTTCACAAGGAGCCCACCAAGATCAAGATCGAGGGCATCAACCTCACCTACGCGGGCCTGCTCCCGTCGATCCAGAAGTCCTACCTGAGCAAGGATGTCGACGCCCTGCAACCGCACATCCGGGCCTTCGTCGAGCGGGCGGTGACCTTCACGACGTGCCCGGAATGCGGCGGTACCCGGCTGTCGGAAGCGGCCCGGTCGTCCAAGATCGCCGGGATCAGCATCGCCGACGCCTGTGCCATGCAGATCAGCGACCTGGCCACCTGGATCGCCGGAATCGACGAACCGTCGGTCGCGCCGTTGCTCGGGGGGCTGCGGGACAGCCTGGACTCCTTCGTCGACATCGGCCTCGGCTACCTGTCGCTGGACCGCCCGGCGGGCACGCTGTCCGGCGGAGAAGCTCAGCGCACCAAGATGATCCGACATCTCGGTTCGTCCCTCACCGACGTCACCTACGTCTTCGACGAGCCGACGGTCGGACTGCATCCGCACGACATACAGCGGATGAACGGTCTGCTGCTGCAGCTCCGGGACAAGGGCAACACCGTGCTGGTGGTCGAGCACAAGCCCGAGACCATCGTGATCGCCGATCATGTCGTCGATCTCGGCCCCGGGGCCGGAACCGCCGGCGGTACCGTGTGTTTCGAAGGCACCGTCGAGGGACTGCGGACCAGCGACACCGTCACCGGGCACCACTTCGACGACCGGGCCAGGGTAAGAGAGTCGGTGCGAACACCCACCGGCGCACTGGCCGTCCGCGGCGCCTGCACGAACAACCTGCGCGATGTCGACGTCGACATCCCACTCGGCGTGCTGGTGGTGATCACCGGCGTGGCCGGTTCCGGCAAGAGCTCCCTGGTCCGGGGGTCGATTCCGGCCACAGCCGGGGTGGTGTCGATCGACCAGGGGGCGATCCGCGGCTCGCGGCGGAGCAATCCCGCCACCTACACCGGCCTGCTGGAGCCGATCCGCAAGGCGTTCGCCAAGGCCAACGGGGTCAAACCCGCACTGTTCAGCGCGAACTCCGAGGGCGCCTGCCCGAACTGCAACGGGGCCGGGGTCGTCTACACCGATCTGGCCGTGATGGCCGGGGTGGCCATCGTGTGCGAGGTCTGCGACGGGAAACGCTTCGAGGCGTCGGTACTGGACTACCACCTCGGCGGCCGCGACATCAGCGAGGTACTCGCGATGTCGGTGACCGAGGCGGAGGCGTTCTTCGGCGCGGGGGACGCCGCGCTACCGGCCGCCCACGCCATCCTGGCGCGGCTGGCCGACGTCGGACTGGGCTACCTCAGCCTCGGCCAGCCGCTGACCACGCTGTCCGGTGGTGAGCGGCAGCGGATCAAGCTGGCCACCCACATGGCCGAGAAAGGGAGCGTCTACGTCCTGGACGAGCCGACCACCGGCCTGCACCTCGCCGACGTCACGAACCTGCTCGGGCTGCTGGACCGGCTCGTCGACTCCGGGAAGTCCGTCATCGTCATCGAGCACCACCAGGCCGTGATGGCGCACGCCGACTGGATCATCGACCTCGGCCCGGGAGCCGGGCACGAGGGCGGCCGGATCGTCTTCGAGGGCACCCCGGCGGACCTGGTGGCCGATCGCTCGACGCTCACCGGCAAGCACCTGTCGTCCTACGTCGGGGGCTGAGCGTCCGGGATCCGGATGCGGCCCGTCTCAGCGACCGTCGCGCTTGTCACCCTTGGGGGAGTTGCCGCGGCGACGCAGGTACCGCTCGAACTCCTCGGCGAGCGTCTCACCGCTGGCCGGGGTCAGCGGCTCCGCCTCGGAGTCGCGCTCCTCGAGCCGGGCGATGTACTCGGCGATCTCCTCGTCGTCGGCGGCGATCTGCGTCACCTCCGCCTCCCACTCCTCGGACTGCTCCGGGAAGTTGCCGAGGTCGACCTCGACGTCGAGGAACTCCTCGACGCGGTGCAGCAGCGCCAGGGTGGCCTTCGGCGACGGGGCCTGCGATACGTAGTGCGGCACCGACGCCCAGAAGGAGACCCCCGGGATACCTGCCTGCAGGCTGGCGTCCTGGAACACCCCGGTGATGCCGGTCGGGCCCTCGTAGGTGGACCGGGCAAGGCCGTACCGCTCGGCGGTGGCGGCATCCATCGCGGAGCCGCTGACCTGGACCGGGCGGGTGTGCGGGACGTCGGCGAGCAGAGCTCCGAGGCTGACCAGGCTGCTGACCTGCAAGGACTGGGCGATCTCGATCAGCTCCCGACAGAAGGCCTTCCACCGGAAGTTCGGTTCGATACCGTGGACGAGGACGATGTCGCGGCTCTGGGCCGGCATCCGGCAGAACGTCAGACGCGTCGTGGGCCACTCGATCATCCTGGTCACGCCATCGACGAGCCTGGTCTCGGGACGGGACACCTGGAAGTCGTAGAAGCTCTCCGGATCGACCTCGGTCAGCTCCTCGGCGTCCCAGGTGAGGGCCAGGTGCTCGATGGCCGACGTCGCCGCGTCACCGGCATCGTTCCAACCTTCGAATGCGGCGATCATCACCGGGTCGCGGAGTACGGGTAGTTCCTTCACCTCGACAGCCTACGACGCGTCACTGCGGGTGGTCGTCCGGCGCGACGGCTCGGCCCGGCGCCCCGGCCACCGTAAACTCGGGGGCGTGCCGCCTTCTCCCCGTCATCCGCTGTTGTCCGCGCTGTCCTCCCAGGTGATCGTCGCGGACGGGGCGATGGGCACCATGCTCCAGGCGTACGACCCGACACTGGACGACTACGCCGGTCTGGACGGGTGCAACGAGATCCTCTGTCTGACCCGGCCCGAGATCGTCCGGGCCGTGCACCGGGAGTACCTCGAGGTCGGCGTGGACGCCATCGAGACCAACACCTTCGGCACCAACCTGGCCAACTTCGCCGAGTACGACATCGTCGACCGGATCCAGGAGCTGGCGTTCGCCGCCGCCGCACTGGCCCGGGCCGAGGCCGATGTCTTCTCGACCCCGGACCGGCCCCGCTGGGTGCTCGGCTCGGTGGGCCCCGGCACCAAGCTGCCCACCCTCGGGCACGCGCCCTACGCCTCGCTGCGGGACGCCTACCAGCTGCAGGTCGCCGGCATGCTCGACGGCGGCATCGACGCGGTCGTGGTCGAGACCTGCCAGGACCTGTTGCAGGCGAAGGCGGCGATCATCGGCGCCCAGCGGGCGATGGCCGCCCGCGGCCAACTCGTGCCGATCGTCTGCCACGTCACCGTCGAGACCACTGGCACCATGCTGCTGGGTACCGAGATCGGCGCCGCGCTGACCGCACTGGAGCCCCTCGGCATCGACCTCATCGGGTTGAACTGCGCCACCGGCCCGGCCGAGATGAGCGAGCACCTGCGTTACCTGTCGCGGCACGCCCAGACGCCGGTGTCGGTGATGCCCAACGCCGGCCTGCCGCGGCTCGGACCCAAGGGCGCGGTGTACCCGCTCGGGCCGGAGGAGCTGGCCCAGGCGTTGAGCGGCTTCGTCACCGAGTTCGGGCTCGGCCTGGTCGGCGGCTGCTGCGGCACCACTCCGGAGCACATGCGGCAGGTCGTCGACGCCGTCCGCGCGGTGCAGCCCGCCCCGCGCCGGCCGCGGTCCGAGCCCGGCCTGTCGTCGCTCTACCAGGCGGTCCCGTTCGAGCAGGACGCGTCGGTGCTGATGATCGGCGAGCGGACGAACGCCAACGGCTCCAGGGCCTTCCGGGACGCGATGCTGTCGCAGGACTGGGACCGGTGCGTCGAGATCGCCCGCTCCCAGACCCGCGACGGCGCGCACCTGCTGGACCTGTGCATCGACTACGTCGGTCGCGACGGCGTCGCCGACATGCGCGAGCTGGCCGGACGTTTCGCCACCGCCTCGACCCTGCCGATCATGCTCGACTCCACCGAGCCGGCCGTGCTGCAGGCGGGTCTGGAGCACCTGGGGGGCCGATCCATCGTCAACTCGGTCAACTTCGAGGACGGCGACGGACCCACGTCCCGGTACGCCAAGACCATGGAGCTGGTCCGCGAGCACGGCGCAGCGGTGGTGGCGCTGACCATCGACGAGGAGGGCCAGGCCCGGACGAAGGACACCAAGCTGGCCATCGCCGAGCGGTTGATCACCCAGATCACCACCGAGTACGGGCTGGCCGAGAGCGCCATCGTGATGGACTGCCTCACCTTCCCGATCGCCACCGGCCAGGAGGAGACCCGCCGCGACGGGATCGAAACACTCGAGGCGATCCGGGAACTCAAGCGTCGTCACCCCGATGTGCTGACCACGCTGGGTCTGTCCAACGTCTCGTTCGGTTTGAACCCGGCCGCCCGGCAGGTCCTCAACTCGGTATTCCTGGCCGAATGTGTCAACGCCGGTCTGGATTCCGCGATCGTGCATGCCTCGAAGATCCTGCCGATGGCCCGGATCCCCGAGGAGCAGCGGACCGTCGCGCTGGACATGGTCTACGACCGTCGGCGGGAGGGCTACGACCCGCTGGAGAAGCTGCTCAACATGTTCGACGGGGTGACCGCCGCGGCCGGCAAGGAGACCCGCGCCGCCGAGCTCGCCGCGATGCCGCTGGACCTCCGGTTGAAGCAACGCATCATCGACGGCGACAAGAACGGTCTGGAGCCCGATCTCGACGAAGCCCTGATCAGACGACCGGCGTTGGAGATCATCAACGACACCCTGCTGGACGGAATGAAGACAGTCGGCGAGCTGTTCGGGTCGGGCGCCATGCAGTTGCCGTTCGTGCTGCAGTCCGCCGAGGTGATGAAGAAGTCGGTGGCCTACCTCGAGCCGCACATGGCGAAAGCGGATTCCGAGGGGAAAGGCACCATCGTGCTCGCCACCGTCAAGGGCGACGTCCACGACATCGGCAAGAACCTCGTCGACATCATCCTGAGCAACAACGGCTATTCGGTGGTCAACATCGGGATCAAGCAGCCGATCTCGGCGATCCTGGCCGCGGCCGAGGAGCACCGGGCCGACGCCATCGGGATGAGCGGACTGCTCGTCAAATCGACGGTGATCATGAAAGAGAACCTCGAGGAGATGAACTCCCGCGGCATCGCGGAGAAGTACCCGGTGCTGCTCGGTGGCGCGGCGCTGACCCGCTCGTACGTGGAGAACGACCTGTCGGCCATTTTCGGCGGCGATGTCCGTTACGCGCGTGACGCTTTCGAGGGTCTGCGGCTGATGGACGGGGTGATGGCCCGCAAGCGCGGACTGGCCCCGGCCGAAGACGCCGCAGAGCGGCAGAAGGCGGCTGAGCGCCGGGCCCGGCACGAGCGGTCGCAGCGGATCGCCGAATCCCGTAAGGCCGCGGCCGCGCTCGAGACCGTCGTCGTACCCGAGCGGTCCGACGTCGCGATGGACAATCCCGTTCCGACGCCGCCGTTCTGGGGCTCCCGGGTGGTGAAAGGCATCGCCATGGCCGAGTACTCGGCCCTCCTGGACGAGCGCGCCACCTTCATGGGTCAGTGGGGTTTGCGCGGCGCCCGAGCCGGGCAGGGGCCGTCCTACGAGGAGATGGTCGAGACCGAGGGCTGGCCGCGGCTGCGGTACTGGCTCGAGAAGCTCCACACCGACAAGGTTCTCGAGGCGGCGGTGGTGTACGGCTACTTCCCGTGCGTGTCCGAGGGTGACTCGGTGGTGATCCTCGCTGAGCCCCGGGTGGACGCTCCGGAGCGGCACCGGTTCACCTTCCCGCGGCAGGCCCGGGACCGGCACCTGTGTCTGGCCGATTTCTACCGGCCGCGCTCGTCCGGTCAGGTCGACGTGATCGCCTTCACCGTGGTGACCATGGGCCAGCGGATCAGCGAGTACGCCAACGTGTTGTTCGCCGACAACAACTACCGCGAATACCTGGAGGTCCACGGCCTCTCGGTGCAGCTCACCGAGGCCCTGGCCGAGTACTGGCACCAACGGATCCGTTCCGAGCTCGTCTTCCCGGATGGCTCGACCGCCGCCGACGACGACCCGACCGATGTGAACAGGTTCTTCGACCTGGAGTACCGCGGCGCCCGGTTCTCGTTCGGCTATCCCGCCTGCCCGGACCTCACCGACCAGACGATGGTCATGGAGATGCTCGAACCCGGTCGGATCGGTGTGGAGCTCTCCGAGGAGTATCAGCTCCATCCCGAGCAGTCGACGTCGGCGCTCGTCGCCCATCATCCGGAGGCCACGTACTTTGCGGCGAAGTGATTCGGGCTATGTCCTGGCGGCTGTGCTCTTCGACATGGACGGCACGCTGACCGACTCCGAGAGGCTCTGGGGCCTGGCGCTGGACGACATCGCGGCCGGCCTCGGCGGCGTCATCTCCATCGAGTGTCGCGCCGCGCTGGTGGGGCTGCCGGTGCGGCCGGCGGTCGACCGGGTGCACGAGGAGCTGGGTCTGCGACGGGACTGGCGACTCACGGCCGCCGAGTTGTCCGATCGGGCCGCGTACTACTACCAGCGCGAGATGCCGTGGCGGCCGGGCGCCGCGGAACTGCTCGCAGCGGTGCGCGCGGCCGGGGTGCCCACCGCGCTGGTGACCGCGACCGAACGGTCGTTGGTGGAGATGGCGCTGGACACCCTGGGTCGGCACAACTTCGACCACATCGTCACCGGGGACGACGTCAGCGACGGGAAGCCGCATCCCGAGCCGTACCGCCAGGCGTTGATGCGGCTGGGTGTGCCCGCGACATCGGCGGTGGCGGTGGAGGATTCGCCCACCGGGGTGGCGTCGGCGGTGGCTGCGGGGCTGACCGTGCTGGTGGTGCCGAGCGAGGTGCCGGTGCCGGCCGGGGCGCGGCGACGATTCGCAGAATCGCTGCACGGCGTCGACGTGGCGTTCCTGCAGAGCCTGCTCGAGGACTGACCGGGCAGGGCGGTTCCGATTGACGGGCCCGCCGGGCAACTCCATAATCGAGGGTATTTTGACGGCTAGAACGATCTAGGTCGACAGGGTCTGCGAACAGGGAGAACTCGGTGGTGCGTGTCGCGTTGTTCGGCGCCGGCCGGATCGGCCGGGTACATGCCGCCTCCCTCGCAGCTCATCCGCGGGCTGAGCTGGTCACGGTGTGCGACCCGATGGAGCAATTCGCCGCGGAGCTCGCCGGGAAGTTCGGTGCGACGTCCGGGTCCGACGTCGACTCGGTGTTCTCCGACGACTCCATCGACGCGGTCGTCATCGGCTCGCCGACGCCGACCCACGTCGACCTGGTGTCCCGGGCGGTGCTGGCCGGCAAGGCCGTGCTGTGCGAGAAGCCGATCGACCTCGACATCGCCCGGGTCGACGCCTGCTGGGAACAGATCTCCGACGTCGACCACACGGTGATGATCGGTTTCAACCGGCGGTTCGATCCGTCGTTCGCCGACATCCACCGTCGAGTCGAGGCCGGTGAGGTCGGCTCCCTGGAGCAGCTGATCATCATCAGCCGCGACCCGGAGCCACCGCCCGCGGCCTACATCGCCAGCTCCGGCGGCCTCTTCCGGGACATGACCATCCACGACTTCGACATGGCCCGCTTCTTCCTCGGCGACGTCGTCGACGTGCAGGCCACCGGTACGAACCTGGTCGCCGACCACGTCCGGGAGGCCGGCGACATCGACGGCGCCGTGGTCGTCCTGCGAGGCTCGTCGGGGGCGGTCGCCCAGATCACCAACAGTCGGCGCTGCGCGTTCGGCTACGACCAGCGACTCGAGGCCTTCGGCTCCGCCGGCATGCTGACCGCCGACAACCTGCGGCCGACCAGCGTGCGGTACTCCGGAGCGGAGCGCACCGAGTCGGCCGCCCCGTACCTCGACTTCTTCCTCGAGCGCTACCACGCGGCCTACCGTGCCGAGCTCGACCACTTCATCAGCTCGATCGAGAACAGCAACATGCCCTCTCCCAGCTTCTCCGACGGCCGGGCCGCCCTCGTGTTGGCCGACGCCGCGGGCGAGAGCATGCGGACCGGGAGGGTCGTCCGGGTCGGGTGACCGATGGGGCGGTTCACCTCCCGCCGCGAGCCGGCGACGGTGACCGGGTCGGGGTCGGGGGTCGCGGCGACGATGTCGCCCCCGCGAGTTTGCTAACTTCAGCTGATGCGCGCTCGCGATCTGGCCGAAGACTTTCCGGTGGTGCGAAGCGATTCGGGGGCGTGGGAGGCGACGCGTCTGTTGGCCGAGCAAGGCCTGCCCGGCCTGGTCGTGTTGGATGCGGGCGGGCTGCCGGTGGTGGTGCTGCCGGCGTCGGAGGTGCTGCGTTTTTCGATACCCGAGTACGTCCAGGACGACCCCGGTCTGGCCCGGGTGGTCCCCGAGGCGGAGGCCGATCTGCTGTGTTCCCGGTTGGTCGGCCGAACGGTGGCGGATCTGCTTCCGGATCGGTCGCAACTGATCCGCCGTGACCGTGATCGTCCCATCGTCTCGCCCGACGCGACGGCGCTGGAGATCGCCTCGGTGATGAGCCGACAGCACTCGTCGATCGTCGCAGTCGTGGCGGACGGGCGGGTGCTGGGGGTCATCACCGTTCACCGCCTGCTCGGCGCGTTGCTGGCGGCTTGTTGATGCATCCGGCGAGTTGGGTGGTCATCGCCGCGATCACGGTGTTCGTCGGCGCCTACGTGCTGATCGCCACCGAGTGGGTGCATCGGGTCAGCGCTGCACTCGGCGGAGCCGCGTTGATGTTCGTACTCGGCGCCGCCACCGGCAAGTCCGCCTTCTTCAGTGCCGAGACCGGCGTCGACTGGAATGTCGTGTTGCTGCTGTTCGGGATGATGGTGGTCGTCAGTGTCGTCAAGCGCACCGGCCTGTTCGAGTACATGGCGATCTGGTCCGCGAAGCGAGCGCGCGGCCGCCCCTATCCGCTGATGGTGTTGCTGTGCCTGATCACCGCGGTCGCGTCGGCGATGTTGGACAACGTCACCACCGTGTTGTTGATGGCGCCGGTCACGTTGCTGGTCTGCGCCCGAATCGGGGTGCGGCCGGAGATGTTCCTCATCGCGGAGGCGCTGATCAGCAACATCGGCGGGGCGGCGACGCTGATCGGGGATCCGCCCAACATCATCATCGGCAGCCGGGCCGGGTTGTCGTTCAACGATTTCCTGTTCAACCTGGGACCGCTGGTGGTGGTCCTGCTGCTGGTGTTCCTGGTGGTGGCGAAATTCCTGTTCCGGAGCGCGTTCACGATCGACACCGCGGTGGCGCAGGACGTGATGGCCCTGGACGAGCGCAAGGCGATCTCGGACCCGAAGTTGCTGGTCCGGGTCGCTCCGGTGCTGGTGCTGATCGTGGCCGGGTTCGTCCTCCATTCTTCGATCGGTCTGGAGCCGTCGATTGTCGCGTTGCTCGGAGCCGGGGTGATGGTGCTGGTCAGCCGAACCTCGCAGGACGAATTCCTGTCGGAGGTCGAATGGCCGACGTTGGTGTTCTTCATCGGATTGTTCGTGATGGTCGGTTCGCTGGTGAACATCGGGGTGATCGACTGGATCGGTGAACGTGCGGTCGAAGCGGTCGGCGGCAGGTTCCTGCTGGCCACCACGGTGCTCCTGTTCGCCTCGGCGGTGCTGTCGGGCGTGATCGACAACATTCCCTACGTGGCGACCTTGACCCCGTTGGTCGCCGACCTCGCGGGCAGCACGGACGGCCCGGCGTCGACCGCACTGTGGTGGGCGTTGGCGCTGGGCGCCGGTCTCGGCGGGAACGCCACTGCGGTGGGAGCCAGTGCCAACGTCGTGGTCACCGGCATCGCCGCCCGGGAGGGCCATCCCATCTCGTTCGCCCTGTTCACCCGCTACGGGCTGGTCATCACCGCCGTCACCGTGGTGTTGAGTTGGCCCTACCTGTGGTTGCGGTACTTCGTCTTCGGATGAGGGTGTCGGTCGACCAGGCGGTACCGTGCCGGGTCGACCGTCCGACCCCCGGCCCGGTGTGGTCTGGTCCGGCGCGAGCGGGGTTCAGAGGTCGACGGTGCCGCGGATCAGGGTGTGGCAGATGCCACCGACCCAGAGACCGTCGTCCCGGCGGTCCACCGTGATGATCCCCGCGCGACCGACCCTGGCTCCCTGCGAGGCGGTGTAGTGCTCCGGCGCCCGACCGGTGCCGATCAGCCACTGGCCGACCGCGGCGTTCAGCGAACCCGTCACCGGGTCCTCGGTCACCCCGACGGGGGAGCAGAACGCCCGCACCTCGAACGCCTGCGGCGACCCTTCCGGATACGGGCCCACCACTCCCACCATCAGGCCGTCCATCGTCACCGGGTCCGGTGCCACCGCGAGCACGGCGTCGGCGTCACGCAGCAGGACCCCCGTCCAGCCCGGACCGTTGTCCAGCCACTCGTGCGCCACGATGTCCCGCCGGTCGATCCGCAGCCCGCAGGCGATCCGAGCCACCAACTCGTCGGGGAGCGGACCGCTCCGCAGCCGTTCCGGCGCCCGGAAGCTGATCGCCGGACCGTCCACCCGCAGTGCCACGAGGCCCAGACCGCACTCCTGCATCAGGGTCTCGCCGCGCGCCCGCCCGCCGCGCTCCAGCCACGCATGCGCCGAACCGAGCGTGGGATGACCGGCGAACGGCAGCTCTCCGGTCGCGGTGAAGATGCGCAGCCCGTAGTCGGCCTCCGGGCGGGTCGGCGCCACCACGAACGTCGTCTCCGACAGGTTCGTCCACGCCGCGAACCGCTGCATAGCCGCCGCATCCAGTCCGTCTCCGTCGAGGACGACCGCGACCGGATTGCCCAGGTACGGCGTGCTGGTGAACACGTCGACCTGGGCGAACGCCCTTCCCCTCGCCGGGATCATCTCAACCCCGGATGATCGCCGCACTGTGCGGCGGCAGCGTGACCGTACACGCTCCCATGCCGAAGTCCTCCACCCCGACCGCGTCGGTCGTCCCGAGCAGCAGCTCGGGCAGATTGGCCCGGAACGGCACCCGCCGCTCCTCGTCGGCGAAGTTGAACGCGACCTGAACCCCTGATCGGTCCAGCAGCAGCCAACGCTCGCTCTCGTCGTAGCTCACCGCAGTCCTGCCGAAGCGGGGATCGGTGAGTTCGGGGCGCTCGCGACGCACCCTGGCCAACGACCGGTAGAGCTCCAGAAGCTTGGCGTGGTCGTCTTTCTCGGGTTCTGACCAGTCCAGCTTCGAACGCTGGAAGGTCTCGACATCCTGCGGGTCGGGCACGATCGCCTCGTCCCAACCCATCCGGGCGAACTCGGCGAACCGACCCTTGGCCGTCGCCGCCCCGAGATCCGGATCGTCGTGCGAAGTGAAGAACTGCCACGGCGTGGTGGCCCCCCACTCCTCACCCATGAACAGCATCGGGGTGAACGGGGCGGTCAGCACCAGCACCGCGGCGAGCGCCAGGTCCTCCGTCCCGAGCGCCTCCGTGAGGCGGTCGCCGGCCGCCCGGTTGCCGATCTGGTCGTGGTCCTGGGCGTACACCACGAACCGCCACGTCTGCGTGGTCCGGGGGTCGATCGGCCGCCCGTGCGCCCGTCCGCGGAAGCTGGACCACGAGCCGTCATGGACGTACGCGCTGGTGTAGACCTTCGCCAGTGTCTCCATGCTGCCGAAGTCGCCGTAGTAGCCGATCCGCTCGCCGGTCAGCGCCACGTGCGCCACATGATGGAAGTCGTCACTCCACTGGGCGGTCAGGCCGTAGCCGCCGGCCGCCCGCGGGGTGATCAGCTTCGGGTCGTTCAGGTCGGACTCGGCGATCAGGGTCAACGGCCGGCCGAGGTGAGCCGAGAGCGCATCCACCTCGGTGGCCAGCTCCTCCAGGATGTGCACCGCGCGGTGGTCGACCAGGGCGTGTACCGCATCCAACCGCAGACCGTCGACGTGGTAGTCCCGCAGCCACATCAGGGCGTTCTCGATGATGTAGTCGCGCACCGGGTCCGAATCCGGACCGTCCAGGTTGAGCAGACTGCCCCAGGTGCTCTCGCCCGCGTCGTGCAGGTAAGGACCGAACTGCGGGAGCACGTTCCCGCTCGGCCCCAGGTGGTTGTAGACCACGTCCTGGATGACCGCGACACCTCGTACGTGGCAGGCGTCGACAAAACGCTGGTACTCCGCCGGCCCCCCGTAGGTCTCCTGCACGGTGTACCAGAGCACACCGTCGTAGCCCCAGTTGTGCTCGCCGTTGAAGCCGTTGACCGGAAGCACCTCGACGAAGGTCACCCCGATGGAGACCAGATGGTCCAGCTTGTCGATGGCCGCGGCGAAGGTGCCCTCCGGAGTGAACGTCCCGATGTGCAGCTCGTAGATCAGCCCGCCGGCGAGAGGCCGCCCCGTCCAGAGCGTGTCGTCCCAGACGTGGTCACCCGGGTCGAAGGTGCGAGACATTCCGTGCACACCGGTCGGCTGCCGCCGAGACCGCGGGTCGACCAGCAGATCGCCGTCGTCGACCAGGAAGCCGTAGTCGACATCGCCGCCGGTGTGCGGCACCTCGGCCGCCCACCAGCCGTCTCCCCGGGCCGACATCGGGACGACGTCGCCGTCGACCTGCACCGCCATGGACGTCGCGACCGGCGCCCACACCTCGAACGAACGGTGGCCGGGCTTCACCGGCTCCAGGCCTTCTCCGTGATTCATGCGTCTCCCCCTACGAGCAGTGCCACCGGCAGTGCGGACATCAGATCTGCGACGGGGACCGGATCGGTCCCGACCTCGTACCGCGCGCCGGTGAGGGTGTCGGTGTAGTTCCCGGCGGGCACGGCGACCGTGGTGTCGGCCCAACCACCGATCGACGCCAACCCCAGCGGTAATCGGGTCGCCACCACCACGGCCCCGCCCCGGTCGTACGCAAGGAGATGCGCGGCCGCCGGACCGGTCGCAGCCAGCGCGACGTAGCGCTCCGTCAGTGCGGGACGGTCACGGCGCAACTGCAGGGCTCGATGGGTGACCAGCAGCTTGGCCGCACCCTCGGCGTCGACCGCCGGCACCAGGCCCGACGCCAGTCGCGTCAACAGCGAACGGCGCGCGACATAGTCGACCGGGCGCCGATTGTCGGGGTCGACGAGCGAGAAGTCCCACAACTCGGTGCCCTGGTAGATGTCCGGGACACCGGGAGTGGTCAGCGCGATCAGCTTCGCGGACAGGCTGTTCGACCAGCCGGGCGCCTCGATGAGGGCCACCACCGCCGTCACCGACGACGCGAGAGCCCCGCCCGGCAGGAGCTTCTCGACCAGCGCCGAGAGCTGCGTCTCGTACGCCTCGTTCGGATCCAGGTAGTTCGTCGAACTGCCGGCCTCGCGGGCCGCCTTCCGTGCGTAGGCGTCCAGCCGGTCGGTGGAGATCGGCCAGGCACCGACTGCAGCCTGCAGCACGAGATTGAGGAGCGGGCCGTCCGCGACGACCAACGGGAGGTCGGCGATCCGGTCGACCACGTCGCGGACGAAACCCATCCAGACCTCGGGGATCTCGGCCAGCACGCTGATCCGGGCGCGGGTGTCCTCGCTGCGTTTGGTGTCGTGGGTGCTCATCGCGACCATGGACGCGGACAGCCGGGCCCGCCGGTCGGCCTGGATCTGGTGGAACTCGTCGACGGTGACGGCGAAATCGCTGGGGTCGGCGCCGACCTCGGTCAGCGACGTCAGCCGGGTGTACCGGTAGAAGGCGCAGTCCTCGACGCCTTTGGCCATCACCATGCCGGAGGTCTGCTGGAAACGACGCGACACCTCCAGCGACGGGTCCCGCAGCAGCGCGGTGACGGCGTCGATGGTCTCGGTCAGATCCCGGCGGAAACGCTTGGCCCGCGCGGCGTTCTCGCTCAGCAGGGTCTCGTCGCCGGCGACATCCTCCGGCCGGGGCTGGTTGTCGCGGCCGTCGGCTCCGATGAGATACGTCCGGTAGACCGGGAAGCAGGCCAGCAACTCGGCCAGCGCGTCCTCGGTGGCCACTGTGTCCAGCGCCGGATCCGCGGCTCTCGCCAGCCGCCCGAGCCGGTTGACCTCGGCCCGCAACGACACGTCGGCGACGGTCCGTTTGGTGTCGTGGATCAGCTCCTCCCAGTCCACCGCCACGCCGCCACGGAGCTCGGTGTCCAGCGCGGTCAGCCCGGGCTCGCCGGCCGGGTCGACCAGCACCCGATCGATGACGCCCATCGCGTCGTAGCCGGTGGTGCCGTCGGTCCGCCAGTTCAGCGGCAGGTTCTCGCCAGGCTCGAGGATCTTCTCGACCAGCACGTAGGTGCCGTCGGTCGCCTCGGCCAGCCGGTCGAGGTACCCGGCCGGGTCGTAGACCCCGTCCGGATGATCGATCCGCAGCCCGTCGGCCAGCCCGTCGGTGATCCACCGGATGATCTCGACGTGCGATTCGTCGAACACCGCGGGCAGCTCGACCCGGACCGCCGCCAGCGTGGTGACCGCGAAGAAGCGGCGGTAGTTGAGCTCGGTGTCGGCACGACGCCAGTCGATCAACTCGTAGTGCTGCCGGGCGTGCACCTGCTGCGCAGTGCCGCTGCCGGTTCCCGGGGCGATCGGCAGCCGGGTGTCGTAATACACCAGCTCGTCACCGTCGATCTCGAGTTTGTCGAGATCCTGGGCACTGCCCAGGATCGGCATCAGCAGCTTCCCGCCGCCGGCCGCCCAGTCCACGTCGAACGCGTCGCCGTATCGGGAGTCGCGACCGTGGGTCAGCAGGTCCCACCACCACACCGAGGTGATC
>JBDSLP010000042.1:0-17772 GCA_039916325.1 Nakamurella sp.
GGTTTCCCAGGTCTTCGACGAGCAGACGCTGTCGTCGCTGGTCGGGCACATCGCCGTCGGGCACTGCCGGTATTCCACCACCGGCGGCAACAACTGGGAGAACGCCCAGCCCACCTACGCCACCACCGCCGTCGGCAGTGGGATCGCCCTGGGCCACAACGGCAACCTGGTCAACACCGCGGAACTGGCCTCCAAGGCCGCCCTGATCCCGGGCCGGTCGGCGTTCAACCGCTCCACCACCGATTCCGACGTCGTCACCCGGCTGCTGGCCGACCGGTCCGCCGATTCGACGATCTTCGCCGCTGCGATGGAGCTGTTCCCGACGCTCAAGGGCGCGTTCAACTTCGTGTTCTGCGACGAGCAGACCCTCTACGCCGCGCGTGACCCGCAGGGCGTCCACCCGCTGGTGCTGGGTCGACTGGACCGCGGTTGGGTCGTCGCCTCCGAGACCGCCGCGCTGGACATCGTCGGCGCCTCCTACGTCCGTGAGGTCGAGCCGGGCGAGCTGCTGGCCATCGACAACGAGGGTCTGCGGAGCGAGCGTTTCGCCACCCCGGACCCCAAGGGCTGCCTGTTCGAGTACGCCTACCTGGCCCGCCCGGACACCACCATCGCCGGCCGCGGTGTCCACGCGACGCGCGTCGAGGTCGGGCGTCGGCTCGCCATCGAGGCCCCGATCGACGCCGACCTGGTCATCCCGACGCCGGAGTCCGGCACCCCGGCCGCGATCGGCTACGCCCAGCAGTCGGGCATCCCGTACGGCCAGGGTCTGGTCAAGAACGCCTACGTCGGCCGGACGTTCATCCAGCCCTCCCAGACCATCCGACAGCTGGGTATCCGGCTGAAGCTGAACCCGCTGCGGGACGTGATCCGCGGCAAGCGACTGATCGTGGTGGACGACTCCATCGTGCGAGGCAACACCCAGCGGGCGTTGGTCCGGATGTTGCGCGAGTCCGGCGCGTTGGAGGTCCACGTCCGGATCGCCGCGCCGCCGGTGCGCTGGCCCTGCTTCTACGGGATCGACTTCGCGTCCCGCACCGAGCTGATCGCGAACGCCAGTCCCGACGAGACCGCCGTGGAGTCGGTGCGTGCCTTCATCGGCGCCGACACCCTGGGCTACGTCTCGCTCGAATCCCTGGTGCAGTCGTCGGAGCAGCCGCGGAACCGGCTCTGTACGGCGTGCTTCACCGGTGAGTACCCCATCGCCATTCCCGACCAGGTCGGCAAGCACGTCCTGGAAGGCATCGCCCGTGGGGTCGCCGCCGGCGCCCGCGCCGGTGTGCCATCGGTCCACGCGGCAAGCTACGGCGCAGAGGATGCACTGAACCGACCATGACCCAACACCACCCGCTGGGCTCCGGTGCGACCTACGCCGGCTCCGGGGTCTCCGTGGCCGCCGGTGAGGCCGCCGTCGAACTGATGCGCAAGCACACCGAGAAGACCTATCGTCCCGAGGTTCTCGGCGGCATCGGCGGGTTCGCTTCGCTGTTCAAGCTGCCGATCGGCAAGTACCGCGAGCCCGTCCTCGCCTCGTCCTCCGACGGGGTCGGCACCAAGACCGCCATCGCGCAGGCGCTGGACGTGCACGACAGCATCGGGATCGACCTGGTCGCCATGGTTGTCGACGACCTGGTGGCCTGCGGTGCCGAGCCGCTGTTCCTGCAGGACTACATCGCCTGCGGCTCGCTTGTCCCGGAGAAGATCGCCACGATCGTCGGCGGCATCGCCGAGGGCTGCCGGATGTCGGGCTGTGCGCTGGTCGGCGGCGAGACCGCCGAGCACCCGGGACTGATGAACGTCGACGACTACGACATCGCGGCCACTGCGGTCGGCATCGTCGAGATGGACGCGATCCTCGGCCCGGACCGGGTTCGTAAGGGTGACGTGGTCATCGCGCTCGGCTCGTCCGGTGTGCACGCCAACGGCTTCTCGATGGTGCGCCGGGTCCTGCTGGAGATCAACCGGCTGCCGCTGGAGGGCTACGTCGAGGAGTTCGGCCGGGCCCTGGGGGCCGAGTTGCTCGAGCCGACCCGGATCTACGCCCTGGACTGTCTGGCGCTGGGCCGGGACACCGAGGTGCACGCCTATGCCCACATCACCGGTGGTGGCCTGGTCAACAACCTGGCCCGGGTCATCCCGCGGGGTGTGACCGCCCGGCTGGACCGCCGCACCTGGTCACCGCTGCCCGTCTTCGGCTTCGTCGCCGGGCACGGCCGGGTCGAGCGGTCGGAGATGGAGCTGGCGTTCAACATGGGCGTGGGTATGGTCGCCGTGGTCAACGCACAGGACGCGGACCGGGCGCAGGCCATCCTGACCGCGCGGCACGTACCGAACTGGGTGCTGGGTTCCGTCGAATCGTCCGACGTGAACGCGCCCCGGGTCACCCTGGAAGGTGACCACCCTCGCTTCTGATCGGCCGACTGCACCATCGACCGACCGACCGGCCGCCGCCGACGATCTCGCGGCGACGGCTCGGCCGCCGTCAGCTCGCCTCAGTAGGTACCGGTAGTACCGCTGGTGCCCTTGTTCTTTCCGGTGAACTTCTTCGCGAGGTCCGCGACCTTCTGCCGGTTGGCCGGGTCAGCGGCCATCTGCTTGGCCTTGGCGACGGCCTGCTGGCCCTGGGGGCTGCGGAGAGCGGCGGCGATGGCGCCGACGGTGGCAAATTTCCTGAGTGCGCCGAACATGGTGGTACTCCTCGTCAATGGGTCGTCGCCCGATCAACGGACCGGTGAGCGGCATGGTTCCGAATCCGGTGTGGGATGTGCCGGTGAAACGCAGCGGGGCCGCTGCGGAGTTGAGTCCGCTGCGGCCCCGCTGATCATTCTGGCTGAATCAGTGACCGAAGACGTTCTTGGCGGCGTCGCCGATCTTGTCACCGGCCTGCTTGGTGTTCGCCGACGCCTGTTCGGCCTGGCCTTCGGCCTGCAGGCTCTCATTGTCGGTCGCGTCGCCGGTGGTCTCCTTGACCTTGCCGACAGCCTCTTCGGCAGCGTGCTTGATCTTGTCGCCCATGCTCATGGAGCACTCCTCTCGTCGGGACCGACGGTGGTCCGCGAAGGCGATATACCCACGAAACGACCACCCGACGCGTCGACCACCGGTTGCCTGAGCAGCGTCCGCAGCTTCGACGATGGGACCCGCCGGAAATCGCTGAAGTAGATCTCGTGGTGACTGCCGGTCATCCGGAGACCGTGACCGGGGATGAACTCGTCGTGCAGCTCGGCGAGGACAGCGGCTTCGGTGTCGAACGGCCCGACGTGCAGCGTCTGGGCGCACAGGCCCTCGTCGAGGACGGCGAGTCGCAGCCGGTCCAGAGCGGCCGGGCAGTTCTTCGCGGCGACCGCATCGACGGCCGCCTGAAAATCCTCCGAGTTCAGCCAGTCGGGGACCATGTTCATCAGCGTCCAGTCCCAGCGGGACTTGTCCCGGGCATCGGTGAACACCGCCATGTCCGGAGCCGACCACAGTGCTTCCAGCGGCATCACCACGTAGTCCCGACCCAGGTCGTTCCTGCTGGCGAACTTGAGCGTGTAGGCGACAGGATAGATCGCGGCTACCGCCTCGGCGAAGGCCGGCGACGCGTTCGGGTCGCCGTGGCCGTCGATCATCAGGTACTGCATCGGCGGCACTGTGACCAGTGCGAACGACGCTCGGCGGGCGTGGTAGGCCGGCATCGATTTTTTGAGGTCCAGCTTCATCCGCTCCTCGTCCCGGACCGACCGAACGTCTGACGGATCAGGACTCACACTTCGACGCTTCGGCGTCGGGCTGGGGGAGACGAACAGAAACCCCGGTGCTGGAGCCCCGGGGTCGTCCGTCAGCTGCCGTCGCCGCGCCGGTTCAACGAGGGCGGGAATCGGTATCAGCGACCGGTGCCGTAAGCGTTCTCGTAGTCGTCATACCCGTCGTCAAGTTCCTCTCTCACGGCCGACGGCGGAGAGCCGGGCCGAGCGGAGAGTTCGTTCTGTAAGGCGCTGACGTCGATGGCATGGGTGCTGTACTTCAGATCCCGTGCGACCTTGGTCTGCTTTGCCTTCTGACGGCCTCGCCCCATCTGGCGGACCCCCTTGCGCAGAGAAGCGGAGCGGCCAGCGAGTGGCGGCTCCGGATTAGTTGACCATTCGTGCAGCCAGCCTACAGGCTCGGATCAGCCCGTCGCATCCCTGTGTGACGCAACGGCCAGTCGCACCGGTGACGTGGTGAGGATCGGGCTCAGAACAGCCCGGGCACCACCTCGACCGCCCCGACCGGGACACCGCCGCCGAGCACGGTCCCGCGTTCGAACCGGTCCAACACCGGGTTCTCGACGCCCAACGACCGCAGGGCGGCGACCAGAACCGGGGTGCGGGCCCGCTCGTGTCCGTCCGCGATCTTCAGCGCGACGGCTCTACCGTCGGCCAGCGCGGCAGCGTGGACGCCTTCGGCGCCGGCCTTCATCAGCAGCCCGGGAATGGCCTGCATCATCAGCGTGTCGTCGCGGCCGGTCCCGGCGACCAGCTCCGGATGGGCCCGCATCGCGTCGGCCACCGCCCGCTCGGGTGTGCCGGCGGGCGCGGTGGTCAGCCGCCCGAAGGCCCGCGCCAGGCCGGTCAGGGTGATCGCGTAGAGCGGGGCGCCGCAGCCGTCGATGCCGGTGGCGACCGGCTCCTCACCGGACAACCGGCGGACCTGATCGGCCACCGACCGCTGTAGCGGGTGGTCGGGCGAGAGGTAGGAGGCGGTGTCCCAGCCGGCGGCGATGCAGGCGGTCAGCATCCCGCTGTGCTTGCCGGAGCAGTTCATGTAGATGCGCCGCGGGACGCCACCGGCCCGGATGGCCGCGTCGCGGGCGGGCTCGTACATCGGCAGCGCGGTGGGGCAACCGAGGTCGTCCTCGGTGAGACCGGCGCGGGCCAGCATCGCGAGCGCCCGGTCGGTGTGCATCGGCTCTCCCGAGTGTGAGGCCGACGCCAACGCCAGGTCCGGTCCGGTCAGGTCGGCCCCGGCGGCCAGCATCGCCAATGCCTGGAACGGCTTGTTCGACGAGCGCGGGAACACCGGCAGGTCGACCGGGCCGCGGGCGGCCAGGACCCTGCCGTCGGCGTCGGTGATGACCACCGCACCCAGATGGCTGCTCTCGTGGAACCCCGACCGCACGACCCGTACCAGCTCGATCACGTCTGCCCTTCTCCGACCACCACCCGGCGCCCAACGAGTCACCCTAGTGGCGCCAGACCCCGGGTGAGCCGGCGTCGATCACACCAGCAGCGCGCGCAGCACCGCGGGATCGATGTTGCCGCCGGAGATCACCGCGACCGTCTTGCCGGGTGGCAGCAGACGCCGGTGGAAGAAGAACGCCGCGGCACTGACGGCACCGGACGGCTCGGACAGCAGTCGACCGTCGATCAGCAGCCGCCGGGTGGCCTCGGCGATCTCCGCCTCGGTGACGGTGATGATGTCGTGCACGTACGCCTGGATGTGCGGCCAGGTCAGATGGCCGACCGAGAACGTCCGCAGGCCGTCAGCCATCGTCCGGGCGGTGTCGTACGGCGACCACTCCTGGCGCACTCCGGTCCGGAACGACTCCGCCGCGTCGCCCGCCAACTCCGGCTCGACCCCGATGACCACCGCGTGCGGCAGTAACGCGCTGATCGCCGCGGCCGTCCCGGAGATCAGTCCGCCGCCGGACACCGGCACCAGGACGACCGCGACATCTGGCGCGTCTTCGGCGATCTCGAGTCCGACGGTGCCCTGGCCGGCGATCACGTCGAGGCTGTCGAACGGCGGGATCAGCGCCTTGCCGGTCTCGCGCTGCAGCTGCTCCGGCCGGCTGAACCGCTCGGTCAGCGGCACCAGCTCGACGGTCGCGCCGTAGCCGCGGGTCGCGTCGATCTTGCGGGTCGGGGCATTGTCCGGGATGACGATGTGCGCGTGGACGCCGAGCCGACGGGCGGCGTAGGCGACGGCCTGCGCATGGTTCCCCGACGAGTGCGCCAGGATTCCGCGCGACCGCTCGGCGGCTCCGAGACGGCTGAGTGCGGTGACCGCGCCGCGGATCTTGAACGCCCCCATCGGCTGCAGGCATTCGGGCTTGAGCCAGAGGTCCGGCCACGGCGACTCCAGCAACGGGGTCCGCACGGCGATGCCGTCGATGCGGCGGGCGGCGTCACGGAGTGAGTCGAGGTCGACGAGGTCAGCCATGGAATCCTGTTCTGATGGTCGATTGAGCCTGGCTCAGTTGCGTCGGAGGTCGGCGAACGCGGCCCGGTCCAGCCGGGACACCGGCGCCGCGTCGTCGGGAACGGCGTCGGCCGGGTCGACCCGGGCGTCGACCCCGCCGGCCAACAGCGGCACGTCGGGCCCGATCGTCCGCTTGACCAGCGCCAACGCGATCGGACCTTCTTCGTGATGTTGTGCGACGGTTCCGAGCCGGCCGACGGTACGGCCCTCGGCGGTCAGCACCGGGTCGCCGGTGGCCGGCAGCACGTCCTGGCTGCCGTCCAGGTTCAGCATCACCAGGCGTCGCGGCGGTCGACCCAGGTTCGCCACCCGGGCCACCGTCTCCTGGCCGCGGTAGCAGCCCTTCTGCAGGTGCACGGCGTCGGTCAACCAGCTGACCTCGTTGGGGATCGTCCGGTCGTCGGTGTCGACGCCGATCCGCGGTCGCCTGGTCGGCACCCGCAGCGCATCGTCGGCCCAGCTGCCGACCGGCACGGCACCGGCGGCGATCAGCGTGGTCGCAGTCCCGGCGACGTCGGTGGTGAAGACATCCACCCCGAGTCGGGTGCGGCGGACGAACCCGTCGCCGAAGGCCCGCGCCCGGCCCAGCGTCGGCGTGTCGTCGCCGAGCAGTGGCGCAGCACCTCGACCGAGCAGGCCGAGGTGGCGCAGCCCGGAGACCGAGAGGTCGACCTGACTCCAGAACTTCATCCGCTCCAGGTAGGTCAGCAGTGCGGTGCCGCGGCCCGGCTCGGTGTCCAGGTACACCGCGTCGTCGAACTCGGTGACGCCGAAATGGTGCTCGACGTGGCCCTGCGGGGACAGGATGAGCGCCTCCGTCGCGGCGCCGTCGGCCAGTGGCAGCAGCAGCTGGCTGGTCAGCTTGTTGAGCCAGTCGTGCCGATCGGCGCCGGTGATCCGCAGGACCTCGCGGTGCGAGTGGTCGACCAGACCGGCGCCGCGTTCGGCCCTGCGTTGCTCGCCCATCGGGTCGCCGTAGTGCCAGGCGACGGCGGCGTCGACGCCGCTGCCGGCGACGGCGCCGGGGCGCTGCAGCAGCGGGGACGGGGCGGAATGGATCAGGGGGAGCGGACTCGCCGGGGTGTCGGCCATGGTCTCGATGGTAGGCCGGTACGCGCGGCGACCACACCCGTCGACGCGGCGGATGCGCTACGGCTCACGTCGGTCACGACCGTCGGGCGACCGGCAGCAACCGCCGGACCGGGCAGAATGGTCGACTATGCCCGAGGTCAACGACGAGGTCCGGTCCCTGCCAGCGGGCAGTGCCGACGGCACTGCCGGCGCCGTTGCTCACGGCGCCGCGGAAGCGGCGGCCCACCACGGGGCCACGGACGACCGCTCGCCGTGGGTCGAGTTCGACCGCGAGAAATGGGGTGCCCTGGCGGCCGCCACCCCGGTCCCGTTGACCGACGGCGAGATCTCCCGGTTGGCCGGCCTCGCCGACCCCATCGACCTCGCCGAGGTGGAGCAGATCTACCTGCCGTTGTCCCGGCTGCTCAGCCTGTATGTGGCCGGCACCGGCGAGCTGCACCGGGTGACGTCGAAGTTCCTCTCCGAGCGGCAGCAGCGCACGACGTTCGTCATCGGGGTGGCCGGCTCGGTCGCGGTCGGCAAGTCCACCACGTCCCGGGTGTTGCGCGAGCTGCTGGGCCGTTGGCCCGACACCCCCAGGGTCGAGCTCATCACCACCGACGGGTTCCTGTATCCGAACAAGGTGCTGGAAAAGCGAAAGCTGATGCAGCGAAAGGGGTTCCCGGAGTCCTACGACCGGCGCGCGTTGTTGAAGTTCGTCCGGGACGTGAAATCCGGGGCCGCCGAGGTGCGGGCGCCGCGGTACGACCACGTCACCTACGACATCCTGGCCGGCCAGGAGATCGTCGTCCGGCGACCGGACGTGCTCATCGTCGAAGGCCTCAACGTGCTGCAGCCGGCGACGCTGCCGGCGCCGGGCAAGCGCCTCCACGAGAGCGCGCTGGCGGTCAGCGATTACTTCGACTTCTCGATCTACGTCGATGCCCGGACCTCCTACATCCGGCAGTGGTACGTGGAGCGGTTCCTGCACCTGCGGGCGTCGGCGTTCGCGGAACCGGGGGCCTTCTTCCACCGCTTCGCCGAACTGTCCGACGACCAGGCCGTGGCGCTGGCCACCGAGATCTGGGGCTCCATCAACGAGCCGAACCTGATCCAGAACATCCAGCCCACCCGAGGCCGGGCCAACCTGGTGCTCCGCAAGGGGGCCGACCACTCGGTCAAGCGGATCCAGCTGCGCAAGCTGTGAGCCTGGACGCCGCTAACGTGACGCGGATGAGCACCCCGGTCGCCGCCCTTCTCGACGGAACCCTCGTCGACGTCACCCGTCCGCTGATCCACGTGGACGACTACGGCCTGCTCCGTGGCGACGGCATCTTCGAGACCACGCTGGTGGTCGACGGGCGGCCGCGCGACCTGGTCGAACACCTGGCCCGCCTCGAGGTCAGCGCCGGGATGCTGGACCTGCGCCTGCCGCCGCTGGCCGACTGGCACCGCGGTGTCGACGCCGTCCTCGGCGCCTGGACCGGAGGACCGGCGATGGTCCTGCGGCTCATCGCCACCCGCGGCCGCGAGGGCGCCGGGGTGCCGACCTGCGTCGTACTCGGTGGACCGGTGAGCGCGGTGGTCGACCGGGAACGCGTCGACGGCATCGCGGTGCTGCTGTTGGACCGGGGCTTCGCCGGTGAGCAGATGGCGTCGCTGCCCTGGCTGCTCGCCGGGGCCAAGACCCTGTCGTACGCGATGAACATGGCGGCCAAGCGGTGGGCGGAAGCCCACGGTGCCGATGACGTGGTCTTCGTCGGGACCGACGGTCGGTTGCTGGAGGGTCCGACCGCCACGGTGGTGGTCGCGCGCGACCGGCTGCTGATCACCCCGCCGGTGGACGGCATCCTCGCCGGGGTCACTGTGCGCCGGCTGTTCCGGGCCGCCGAGAACGCCGGATGGGAAGCCGAGACGGCCCCGCTGACCCCGGCCGACCTGCGCACCGTGGACGGTGTCTGGCTGGTCAGCGGGGTGCGGCTGCTGGCCCCGGTCCGCACCATCGACGGGGTCCCCGTCGCCCGCGGCAGCGCCCACGACGAGCTGGCCGCGCTCCTGCAGATGCCCGGCTCGACCGGGCGGAGTTGAACGGTCCCGGAACCGTCGGCCGCGATCGGGGGAACAGCCGCGGGTCCGGCGTGCCGAGTACCCCCGGGTCGGGTTGAATGCCTGCATGACTTCACGTGCGGGACAGCTTGCCGAGCCCAGCGATCTGATCGACGTCGACGCCGTCGTCGGTGCCTACTACGACCTCCACCCGGACGTCTCCAACCCGGCGCAGAAGGTCGCGTTCGGCACGTCCGGACACCGCGGGGCGTCCCTGGACACCGCGTTCAACTCCGACCACATCCTGGCCATCACGCAGGCCATCTGCGAGTACCGCAAGGACCAGGGCACCACCGGGCCGCTCTTCCTGGGTGCGGACACCCATGCCCTGTCCGGCCCGGCGATGCAGTCCGCCCTGGAGGTACTGGCCGCCAACGACGTGACCGTGCTGCTGGACGTCAACGACGGTTACGTCCCAACGCCGGCTCTGTCGCACGCCATCCTGAAGGCGAATCGCAAGACCACCGGCCCGCAGGCCGACGGCATCGTGGTCACCCCGTCGCACAACCCGCCGCGGGACGGCGGATTCAAGTACAACCCGCCCAACGGCGGCCCCGCCGACACCGACGCGACCTCCTGGATCGCCGACCGGGCCAACGCGATCATCGGGGGCAATCTCGCCGATGTGAGGCGGGTCTCCTACGAGGAGGCCCGCAACGCCGACTCGACCGGTTACTACGACTACCTCGCGGGTTACATCGGCGACCTCGAGAACGTGCTGGACATCGACGCCATCCGCGACGCCGGCATCAACATCGGCGCCGACCCGCTCGGCGGGGCGTCGGTCGGTTACTGGGAGGTGATGGCGGAACGGTTGCACATCAACCTCAAGGTGGTGAACACCGTCGTCGATCCGACTTTCCGGTTCATGACGCTGGACTGGGACGAAAAGATCCGGATGGACTGCTCCTCGCCCGCGGCGATGGCGTCCCTGGTGTCCCGCAAGGACGAGTACCAGATCGCCACCGGAAACGACACCGACGCCGACCGGCATGGCATCGTCACGCCCGACGGCGGTCTGATGAACCCGAACCACTACCTCGCGGTCGCCATCCAGTACCTCTTCTCGCACCGACCGGACTGGCCCGCCGACGCCGGTATCGGCAAGACGCTGGTGTCGTCGTCGATGATCGACCGGGTCGCCACCGACCTGGGCCGACGCCTCGACGAGGTGCCGGTCGGTTTCAAGTGGTTCGTGCCCGGCCTGATCAACGGCTCCATCGGGTTCGGCGGCGAGGAATCGGCGGGGGCCTCGTTCCTGCGTAAGCGCGGCACCGTCTGGACCACCGACAAGGACGGCATCCTGCTCTGCCTACTGGCCTCGGAGATCCTGGCCGTCACCGGCAAGACCCCGTCGCAGCTGTACGGCGAGCTGACGGCGCGACACGGGTCGCCCGCGTACGCCCGGGTCGACGCGCCTGCGACGAAGGAACAGAAGGCCAAGCTCGGCAAGTTGTCACCGGAGGACGTCACAGCCGACACCGTGGCCGGGGACAAGATCACCGGGCGGCTGGTCACCGCGCCGTCCAACGGTGCCCCGATCGGCGGCCTCAAGGTCACCACTGAGAACGCCTGGTTCGCCGCCCGCCCGTCCGGCACCGAGGACGTCTACAAGATCTACGCCGAGTCGTTCAAGGGCCCGGAGCACCTGGCCGTCGTCCAGGCCGAGGCACGTGAGGTGGTCAGCGCGGCGCTCGGGGCCTGACCCTGGGTCCGACGCGCGCAACCGGGACGACCGGAGGACGCTGAGGTCCACCCCACGGAAGGGACCGACATGGTCACCGCACGAAAGGTCGTCCTCGCCACATTGATCGCGGCGCTGTCCGTCCTCGGAGTGTCGCCGGCCGGGGCCGCCACCGCCCCGGGAGATCCGCTGGGTGCACTCGACAGCGTGGTCAGGACCGCGGAGCCGGGCTACCGCTTCGTGGTCACCGGATGGGCTTCGGGGACGACTGACGGCCCGGGCTACGGCCGGGTCGCGGTGTACGTGGACAGCGTGGGTGTGCTCACCAACACCTTGTATGCACGGCCCGACGTCGCTGCGTACCTCGGAGTAAACGCTGGAGCGGACAACCGGTTCGGCTATGTCGCCGGGGTCGACGCGTCGCCAGGCACCCATCGGATCTGCGCGTACGCCATCGGCGGCACCAACCCGCTCCTGGGATGCCGGACGGTGACGGTCGCGGCCACCGCCCCCCGCGGGAACCTGGATGCAGTCACCTCGGCCCTCGAACCGGGGTTCGTGGACGTCCGTGGCTGGGCGGTCGGGACCGCGGGCGGCACGGTCGCCGTCTACGTCGACGGCACCCGCCATGTGCTACCGACCGTCTACCCCCGGGAGGACGTCGCCGTGGCGCTGGGTATCCGGCCGGCCGGCGGGGCGACCGATGTCTACATCGGGTTCGGCTTCGACGGGGCGGTGCCGGTACCGGCGGGCTCGCACCGGGTGTGCGTCTACGCCCTGGGGGGAACGAACCCGCTGCTGGGGTGCCGGACCGCAGACGTGCCGGGCTCACCGAATGCGGTGGTCGACACCGTGACCCTCACGACGCCGTTCACGCTCGCGAATCTCATCACCATCACAGGATGGGCGTACGACCCGGCGGCGCCCGCGCTACCGGGCCAGGTAGCGGTGTACGTCCGAACCCTGATGACCCCGCAGGTCGTGTTCGCCGGGGCCACCGACATCGAGCGAACAGATGTGCAGATCGCGCGGAACCTCCCGCAGGCGGTGGTCGGCTTTCAGGCGCAGGTGGCTTTCCGCTCCGGGATGGATGCCGTCTGCGACATCTGGATCTACCAGGTCGTCCAGTCGGGTGTGAACCCGCTGTTCTACCACTACTCCACAGACGCATCACTGGAGTTGTCGGGAGCGGTCGGCGGGGTACGTCGCTGCCGCTGATGCGTCGACCTGCACATTTCGACGTGGAAACGACCGGAAGCCGGTGATGCCAAGCCCGAAAGTGGGCTGCAGCTGCGGCGGGAGGGCCCGCCTCAGCCGGCGGAGCGTTCCAGCAGGGCGGAGGCGTACGGCCGGAGCGGGTGCTCGGTGGTGGCCCGCTCGTCCACGTAGGCGAGCTTGGCGTCGACGATGCCGTAGAGGCGGGTGGCCCCGGTGACGGGCGGCGCGGAGGTCGTCCGGACTACCGCGTCGGTCCCGAGCTGCCAGGACGCCAGGGTCTGGGCGGCGCCGTAGAACACCTCGACGACGCCGTCGGCGTGGGCGAGTACCAGCTCGATGACGCCGTCGGGTTGCGGCCGCCACCAGCCGACCTCTCGTTCGGCGGCCAGGGCGGTGCCGTCGCCCTCGAGGAGCCAGAGAATCGACTCGTGCCGCAGGAAGCCGCGACCGTCGTGGGAGATCGTGAGCTGCTGGCCGAAGACCCGGTCGGGAACTTCGTCGGGAGTGTGCAGGCGACCTTCACCGCGCCACACGCCGACCAGCGGCAGCAGGCTCAGGTTCGCGTCGTCGAGACCGGGACCCAGGCGCAGGTTGGCGGTGTCGGAGGCGATGGGCAGCGGGGTGGTGTCGCCGATGTTGAGCGCGGTGGTGCCCTGCGGGCTCAGGCTGCGCTCGATCGCAGCCGCCAGGGCAGCATCCCCGGAGGGCCGGGGCTCGGCATCGTCCCCGTCGTGGGAGCGGTCCTCGGGGGCGGGAAGAACAGCCTCTTCCGGGGAATCCGGACGGTCCTCGGAGTGGGGCGCGTTAGTCACTTGTCTTCGTGCAGCAGCCGGTAGACCACGTAGACCGAGAACCACGTGATGACGATCGCCACGAACACCAGCAGGCCGGTGTAGAAGATTTCCACCTCCTCACCTTAGCCGGACGGGTGTCACCACCGCCCACCTGCTCGGACATGGCTCCGCCCACGCTCGGGTCCGACCGCGGACAGCCGGACCGCAGCCCGTCCGAAACGGATCGCATCCACCGGAGAACCCGGCCTGATCAGCGAGTGCCCAGATCCAGCCGGCCGGTCGTGGCGTCGACGATGACGTCGGTGCCGCTGACGGTGACTCTGCCGCTGGTCACCGCGAACGGCAGAGCGTCCAAGGGAACCGTCAGATCGACCAGGGGGGCCAACATGCCGACCACCTCGGGGGGGAGCGTGAGGCCGTCCCCGCGGATCGAGTCGGTTTTCAGAATCAACGCCGAGTCGGTCACCGCGGCGTCCAGCCGGGTGGTGATCGGGAACTGCTGACCGAGCGCGGTGACGGAGGCCTTGACGACGAGAGTGCCGTTCGCATCGGTGATACGAAGCCCCGGTGTCCCAGCCGCGGCAGCGAGGGACGCGACGGGAACGGACAACCGGATCCGGCCGGCGTCGGCGGTGAACTGGTCGACGCTGCCGCTGATCGCGTCCGACAGCGGCAGCCGGACCTGGTCGAGTATCACCGTCACCTCCACGTTGCTCAGGGGGCCCAGGGTGGTGGCCGGCAGTGCGGCGGTCACACTTCCGTAGCTGCCGGCGATGGCCTGGGTGAGGAACGGGAATCCGCCGACGGCGACCTCCGGGGGATTTGCCACGCCGAGCCGACTCTGCAGGGCGTCACCGAGTTTCTGGGTCGCGAGGTATCGCGCGCCGAAATCCGCGCCGACGAACACGGCGACCATGACGACGACGAAGATCAATAACTTGCGCACGGTGCCAGTGTCGTCTACTCAGGGTGACATTCGTGGGCGAACGGCCCAGGCGGCGATCCGATCCAGCGTCTCCCCGGATGTACCGCTCTCCGCGTGACCCATCCCGTCGATCAGCCACAGCTCGCTGCCCGGCGCCGCACGGTGTAGCCGCACGCTCTGCTCCGGCCCGAAGTAGTGATCGGCCGTCCCGTGCACCAGTAGCAGGGGCGTCGGGGCGATCCGTCGCACCACTTCCAGCGGAGTGGACGGCACCGTGGGCCACGGCTCATCCAGGCGGATGCCCAGCCGCGGGGCGACCCACGGACCGAGGGGATGCTCCATCAGCCACTGCACCCGCAGCATCGACCGACTCTCCCGCAGGAACCACCGGGCTGGCGGCGAGACGGCGACGACGACGTCCGCAGCATGTCGCAACGCCGGGTCGGCGGCGAGCGAGCCGGCGTGACGCAGGCTGACCGCTGCCCCGAGCGAAAAGCCGACCAGCGCGATCTTCCGGTAGCCCAGCGTGCGGGCGAAGCCGATCGCGGCGTCCACGTCGTGTACCTCGTCGCGTCCGACCGTGGAGCGTCCGGCGGACCGGCCGTGACCTCGGAAATCGAAGGCGACCACCGCGCCGTGACGGGCGAAACGCCCGAGGACGGCCTGGGTCGAGGGCTTCGCCGTGGCGTTGGTCATCCCGTGCGCGACCACGAAGGCGATACCGGACAGGCGGTCACCGGCTCCGGGGAGGTGGACGCCGGCCAGGGAAACCCCGTCAACGGTGCTGGTGCGGACCTCGTTCGGTCTAGACCGTTCCCTTGTCCGGAGTCCCCGCATGCGGCCATCCTGTCAGCCCCGCCCGCCCCTCGTGCACGTCCTGCCGCCGGGGTGTGACCCGTTCGATTCTGGCCCCGCCGATCTCCCGTTATGATTTCCGCAGCTGGACGCCGGTGCGTCCGTCCGTCGACGGGATCTGTGTGACGGCTCGGACCTAGGGTGGCCGACGAGGCATCATCGGGCTGGACCGCAGGGCAATCCGATGGAGCAACACCCGAACCCGCACGCGCTGGAAGGGAGTCGCCGAATGGATCTCCTCCTGCTGACCGGTGACACGGATCCCGGTGGCGTGCTGCCCGCGCTTGACCTGCTGCCGGTCAACATGCGTTCAGCGGCCCCGGAAGCGGCCTCACTGGTGACGTCCGGCGCGTACGACCTGGTCCTGCTGGACGCCCGTCAGGACCTGGCCGCCGCCCGAAACCTGTGCCGCCTGCTCGGCTCCGGGGGGTTGGACGTCTGCATCCTCGCGGTCGTCACCGACGGCGGCATCGTCGCGATCGGCCCCGAGTGGGGGGTGTCCGACGTGGTGCTGGCCACCGCCGGTCCCGCCGAGGTGCACTGCCGGTTGCGGCTGCTCGCCGGTCGCAGCAATCCGGCCGCGAACTCCGGACTGATCAGTCTCGGCGACCTGACGATCGAGGAGGACACCTACACCGCCCGCCTGCGCGGCAAGATCCTCGAGCTGACCTATAAGGAGTTCGAGCTCCTCAAGTTCCTCGCCCAGCATCCGTCGCGGGTCTTCACCCGTGAGCAGCTGGTCACCGAGGTCTGGGGCTACGACTTCTTCGGCGGCACCCGCACCGTGGACGTCCACGTCCGACGGCTGCGCGCCAAGCTCGGCTCCGAGCACGAATCGTTGATCGGAACCGTGCGCAACGTCGGTTACAAGATGGTGCCGCCGGCCCGGTCGTCGCTCCGCGAGGAGCAGATCGCCCCGATCACCGGGTGAGCGACGACGCCGCCCTGACCGCGCCGCCGACTGTGGCCGCGGTGACCGCTCTGGCCGTGGCCTGCACCGATGTCGACGGGGTCGGCCCGTTCGGCGGACACGTGCTCGCCGCGCTGGGCCGGCGCGGGAACACCCGGTTCCTGGCCCTCACCGATGGCGACGAGCTGACGGCGCTGGCCGTCCTGCCGCCCGATGACCCGGCGGAGCTCGCCGTCCATCCGGCGGCCCGCGGCCGTGGCCTCGGCGCCCGGCTGCTGCGCGACGCGCTGGACGCGGGGGTGTCGGTGTGGGCCCATGGCGACCTGCCGGCGGCCCGTGCGCTGGCCCATCGGTTCACGCTGCGGATCAGCCGCGAACTCATCCAGATGCGCCGACCCGCGGCTGATCCGCTGCCGGCGGTCGAGCTGCCCGCGGGGGTGACGATCCGGACCTTCGTGCCCGGGCGGGACGACGCCGCCTTCCTCGCGGTCAACGCGCGGGCGTTCTCGTGGCACCCGGAGCAGGGCCGGCTCGACCAGACCGGACTCGATCTGGAGATGGCCCAGCCCTGGTTCGACCCGGCCGGCTTCTTCCTCGCCGTGGACGCCACCGACCGGTTGCTCGGCTACCACTGGACCAAGGTGCACGCCGTCGACCCGACGCCGATCGACCGGCGCGGCCCGCCCGGTCCACTGGGTGAGGTCTACGTGCTGGGGGTGGATCCGGAGTCCCCGGTGCGTGGACTGGGTACACCGCTGACGGTAGCGGGCTTGGACTATCTGCGGGAGCGCGGTCCGGCCGACGTGACGCTGTACGTCGAGGGCGACAACGACCGGGCCTTGCGGCTCTATCAACGTCTCGGTTTCACCCGATTTCTGACCGACGTGGTCTACACCCGCTGACCTGATACCTCCCGAAGGGGCGGCGGCGGACACCGTGCCGGGTCCCCCCCGCGGGCGTATGTTTCGCCGATGGACCCCCTCTCACCAGCTCGAACGACCACGCTCGGCGTGACGCCGTGGGTCGAGCTACGGGTGCACGGCGTCAGCGGCACACCCCCGGAGAACATTCTCGGCAGCGCATTTGTGACTCAGGTCTCCGGCGACGACCGGGGCCGGTTCTTCCGCCCCGCCGACAGTTTCGGCCGCGCCGTCGAGCCGCCGTCGGAGTCCGCCCCGGGGCGGGTGCTGGAGGCCTACCACTGGGGACGGTTCACGTCGGGATCGTGGACGCAGGCACTCTGGCTGCTGATCATCCCGTTCGGCGTGCTCAACGCCGCCTCCTTCACGCTGCCGCGGGCGACGGCACCGGGCTGGGGCCGGGTCGGCAGCGTGATCGCGGGGGCGGCGCTGCGGGCGGTGGGGCTGGTGATGACCTGCATCTTGGTGTTCGCCGCGGCCGAGGCGTCGGTGGACCTGTGGGCCTGGCAGCGTCAGGCAGCGGGGGACGGCGGCGGCCGGCAGTGGTGGTCGGTCGTTGGTGCCGTGGTCCCGGTCGGGTTGGTCGTGCTGTTCTACTTCTTCGGCCGTACGACGACCGAGGGGCAGGATCCGGCCCAGGATGTGCACAACGACCCCGCGGACCTGGCAGACCGCGCGGCCGGCTCGGACGTCGGCGGGTCGGCGTCCCGGATCCGCCGCCCGGTCGACCTGGGCAGCGCGTTGGCCGACCCGGACTTCTTCGACGGGGATCCGGATGCCCCGGCGTTGCGGAGACTGCACTGCGCGGCTCCCCTGCATCTGGTCGCAGGCCTGCTGGTCTGGCCGGGAGCCGCCGCCGGTGAGCCGGCCGCCGGGGTGGGCCGGTGGGCGGCGGGTGGACTGTTCGCGGTGAATGCCCTGATCGTGGTGTTCCTGGGGGATCCCAGCCGTACCGGCGGTCACCGGTGGTGGCATACCGTGGCCGGCGCGCTGTCGCGGCTGATCTTCGGGCTCGGCATCGTGCTGATCCTGCTGTCGATGCTGGTCGTCGGCGCGCACGGGGCGCC
>JBDSLP010000043.1:0-3048 GCA_039916325.1 Nakamurella sp.
GCCCGCCACAGATCGAGGAATCCCCAGCATCCGAATCGATCGATGAAAGCCAGCGACGCCACATCGACGATGTGGTAGCGGCGCAACATCTTGTCCCACACGGTTGACCTGGTCAGGTCGCCGGCACACTTACTGTCCAGTGAGGCCACCCCCGAGGTCGGGAGGTTCGTCCAGCGGTTCACGTCAGTGAGGTACTTCCATCGAATCAGTGCCGGCAATTCCGGCAGGCACGGCACGTCGGCGAGCGGCGATGACCCGACGCAGGTGTCCGGGTCGGTCATCATCCAGGCGTAGGAATCGAACTGCAGCGATGCGCGAAGCTCGTTCGCCACCGCGATCCGCAACTCGCGGGCGTCAGAATGCGCATCACAGTGGCGCCCGATCCGACTCTCGGCGTGGTCGTGAGCTGCCCGTGACGACACCCGCCGAGCGTAACCCGGGGCGAGCGGGCCAATCCCCCAGCAAGCTGGGATAGGCAGGACGCTGGGGTCGTCCTAGCGTTCGTCCTCACGCCCGATCATCTCGGCCGGGCCGTCCCTGAGGGAGAAATCGACGTGCACACTCTCGTCGTCGTGATGACCACGGATCCGGCTCGAAGTGACGAGGTGTCACGTCACCTTCGCGAGGATGTGACCGCCTGGGCGACGCGGCAACCGGGATTCGTGAGCGGGGAATGGTTGCTCAGCGACACCCAGGACCGCGGCCTCGGGCTGGTCAGCTTCGACTCCGCCGCCGCTGCGACCCAGGCGGCGGTCGGCCCGCGAAGCGGCGGCCGTGACGACCATCGTGGCTGGAACGTCGACACCGTGAAGGTATATCGACGAGTCGCTTCCGCTTGAGCTGCCCTCGTTCGCATCATCGGTCGCGCTGGTGGTCTCCATGCCTGCCGCGACCCTGGCGGCACGGCTCGGCTTCCTGGGTGAACCGGTAAGGGGCAGTCCGGTGAATCGACCCTGCATCATCCCTGATGCACCTGTGATGCAGACAGGCGTACCACCGTCGATCTTCCGCCGGTAATCCACCGGCGCGCCCTCGAGCTGGCCAGGGCGCGGGGACAGTCCCTCTCGGCGACCCTCGCCGAGCGGGCCGCCCGGGGGCTGAGCCAACTCGAGGGGAGTGTAGTGGTCCGAACCGACGACGTCTCGGGCTTTCCGGTGATCAACGTCGGGCACCGGGTCACCTCGGCGGACGTTGCCGCTGCTGCCCTCGACGAGGACTGATGGTCCACCTGCTCGACGCGAACGTGCTGATCGTACTGACAATCGCCGAGCACGAGCATCACGAGCGGGTGTCGCGGTGGTTGGCGACGGTCGATCGGGTCGGCGTCTGCCCGATCGTCGAAGGGGCGTTGGTCCGATTCCTGATCCGTCTCGGAGAGTCCGCCTCGACGGCGCGTGAGGTGCTGCGGGTGCTGCACGAAAATCAACGTTGTGAGTTCTGGTCGGATTCCGTGTCCTACGCCGACGCCGATCTGAGCCCCGTCCGTGGACATCGTCAGGTGACCGACGCCTATCTCGCCGCCCTTGTCCGCGCCCATCACGGGTGTCGCCTGGCAACCCTGGACGAGGGCCTGGCTCAGGACATGCCGGACCTGGCCGTCCTCGTGTGATCGGGTGGACCACCCCCGGGTACGCCGAACTGCGGGAGCTTCGCCGCTAGCCGAGTCAGTCCTCGTAGCCGACGAGCCAGCGCACCCCGAAGCGGTCGGTGACCTGGCCGTCGTGGGCGCCCCAGGGCCGCCGCTGGAGGGGATCGACGTCGGCACCTCCGTCGCAGAGCCCGGTGAACCAGGTCTCCAGGGTGCCGGGGTCCGCTGTCCCGAGCAGGGCGAGCCGCACTCCGTCGAGCCGTGCGGTGGGCTCGTCACCGACCGCATCGGACCCGAACAGTTCCACCGGACCTGACAGCATGCCGTGCGCGATGGCGTCGGCGGGCCCGTCGTCGCGGCCGAAATCGGCCAGCGTGTTGAGCACCAACACCCCGCCGAACACTTCCTGGTAGAAGGTGAGCGCTTGTCTGGCGGTGCCGGGAAAGGTGAGGTACGGGGTCAGTCGGGTCATGAGGTTTCCCTTCGGGCGGGTCCGGCGAGACGACCGGCCCGGTCGTTCACCGTCCGGCGAAGAAGGACACCGCTTCGTCGATGGCGAGATCGGTGAGCACCGGATCGTGCCGGGGACCGATGTCGCGCATGAAAGCGTGCTCGCCGCCGGCGTAGACGTGCAGCTCGAGGTCGGTCTGCCCGGCGGCGTAGAGCGCGGCCAGGATCTGCAGTCGGGCGTCGGCCGGCACGTGGGGATCCTGCGAGCCGAAGACGATCAGCAGCCGACCCCCGATCTCGTCCGCCCGGGCCAGTGACCCGGCGTCGGCATCGGCTCCCAGGGCACCGTTGTGCACGCCGGTCGGGTAGAAGCAGACGGTGGCGGCCACCCGCGGGTCGAACGCCGCCCGGAACGCCAGATGGCCGCCGATGCAGAAGCCGGTGGCGAACAGCTCGCCGACATCGTCCCGGCCCTGGAGATGATCGAGCACGGCGACGCGGTCGGCGTCGAACTGGGCGACCGGGGTCGCCGTCGCTCCCGCCATCCCGGCCTGCTTGCCGACCTCATCGAACTCCAGCGCCACCCCGGTGAGTTCACCATGGGGATAGATCTCGGGGACGCACACCACGAAGCCGTACGCGGCCAACCGTCGAGCGGTGCGCAGCGTGGACTCGGTCAGCTGGAAGATGTCGGTGTAGAGCAGCAGACCCGGCCACCGATCGCCGTCGACCGGACGAATCACCACCGCCCGAATATCGCCGTCCGGCGACGGCACGCCGACCACCTCCTCGCGCAGTTTCACGAGGAGGAACCGACCGAGGTCAGCGGGTGCCGCTCTTGAACAGCCCCTTGACGAAGCCGTAGGCGACGGTCGCGAGCAGCAGCACGATGCCGACGACGGCCAGCCAGAAGATGCCCTTGATGACGAATCCGAGGACCGTGAGGACGAGCCAGATGAGCAACAAACCGATGATGAGTCCCATGGCGAAGGAGGCTACCCGGGTGCGCG
>JBDSLP010000044.1:0-10829 GCA_039916325.1 Nakamurella sp.
TACGGATGCGGTGGGACGGGCATCGCCTCACCGCCGAGGCCGACATCGACGTCGCCCCCGACCTGACCCTTACCGCCGCCCGCGACGTCGCCCACACCGCCGAGCGCCGGCTCACCGCAGGTGTCCCTAAACTTGCTGTTGCCGAAATCCACGCCTACCCCCAAGACGACCACCCGCACCAACTCACCTCCGAAATCCTGGGCTGACGGAACCGGTTTCCTCGGCGGGTGCTGAAACCGCCCTTGCGCGCCGGTGAGTGAGTCGTGCTGCGCCGCGTTATCTCAGAGGGCTCGCCCTTGTCGGGACAAAATGCTCTATCAGGTGGGTGCCGAAGCGACGACCGTGGCTGAGCAGACAAGGCCGAATCCGACTGATTGTTCGGTTGGTGTCACTCCGGTCTTGCGTTACAGAAGGGTGAGCGTCATGTTCTGGTATGGCAACGACATGAGTGGCTGGGGTTACGGCTTGATGGGCTTCGGAATGCTCGTTTTCTGGTCTTTGGTCATAGCACTGGTGGTGTCGGTGCTACGACACAGGCGCAGTCCAAATGGATTCCTGGGGAGCCGACTCGAGTCCTTGACTGCTGACCAGTTGCTGGCCGAGCGGTTCGCGCGCGGCGAGATCGATGAGCAGCAATATGCAGCCGGGCAAGCGGCGCTCCGCGACCACGTTCGGTAAACCGAAATCGGTCGGCTCCATGGGTGCCGCCCGAGCTCCAATTCGGGATACTCGAGCTCGTGACCACAGGCAGTCGAGACTTTGGCACTAGAGCAGGTAACTGGGGATCTCGCAACGTATCCGCGACAGCCAGCCTCGCCCCGGTACCCGGCTGGGTTCGGCTGCGCATCCCGTTCCTCACGAAACCCAGTCGCAGCGTTCACCACTACCCCTTCCTCGTCCATGAGGATGTGTGCATGATTTCCACCGCCAGCGCCCGTGGATAGCACTTCGCGAAGCATCGCCGTCGGCACGGGCGTCCTGGCCGCCGGGTCGTGGACGGCTGTACACCTCACCTCGTCAGCGGTGCGCGATTGGCGACCCGGCGCTGGTGAGTCCCGATCAGCCGGACGACTCCAGACCCGCACGTTCGGCAGCGGTACTCCGGTGGTGGTGCTGCTGCACGGTCTGGTGGCAGCGGGCAACTTTTTCGGTGTCGACTTTGACCCACTCGGCGACCACGCCACCGTGGTAGTCCCCGACCTGTTGGGCTTTGGTGGCTCCACAACCGGTCCCAGCTTCACAACCGGCCCCGGCCAGCTCACCACCACCGCCCATCTCGACGCGCTCGACGAAATGCTCGAAGCACTTGGGTTGGGGGATCGTCAGCTGGTCGTGGTCGGCCATTCGATGGGTGGCGCCGTGGGACTGTGCTGGGCCGCCCGGCACACCACCAGGGTCCGCGCCGTCGTCACGTTGTGCGCTGCGCTCTACCGCACCCGCGACGAGGCCGACCGTCGCGTCCGCCAGATGGGGGCAGTGGAGGCGCTGTTGGGCGGGGACGGTCCGCTGCCCGAGACACTCTGCGGCTGGATGTGCCGCCACCGCGTACTTGCCAGTTGGTTGGCCGTCGCTATCCGACCCGACCTGCCGGTCGCCGTCGCCCGCTCCGCGGTCAAACACACCTGGGACAGCTACCACGGCTCGCTTGACGGATGCCTACGCAGCGGGGACTGGGAATCCGCCCTGGGGGAACTGGCATCGGCGGGAGTGCCCATCTCCCTGATCGAGGCCGCCCGCGACCCGGTCCCCGTACCCGGGCGCGCCGTCGCATTCGCCGCATCCCTACCCGCGGTGAGTTACGACGAGCACCCCACCGCCGGGCATCTCCTGCCGTTGAGCGATGCGAGTTGGTGCGCCGCGAGAATCGCGGTCGCAGGGGACCTCGACCGTGCCACGGCTCCCGTCACACCGACCTCGCAACCTCCGTCCGCAGCAACCCCAGCGGAATCATCCTGACCCCGAGCTGCGGTCGGGGACCGACGGTGACGCCGCGGTGCAAACCGACCGCCCTGCCTCGACCGGAAGGAACCGCCGACGCCAACGGCGACGAATCGGGCCTGCGCACATCTCGGGCCGCGGCGTCCAAGGAGACGACATCGCCGAGCCGGACCGAATGTATCGATCAGACGGGACACCAGCTGAGCGGAGCAGCCGAGCGCCGGCGACGGCCCGGAACTCGCCCGGGAGGCCGTTCTCGAAGCGTCGCTCCGGGTTCGTGGATTGCAGCTGCGGGTATCGGTCGTTGTCCAGGGACTTGAGTTGAGCTTGTCCGCTGAACATGTCCACCATGCACTGCAGGCCCTGCCAGGCGGGAAAGACCGGGTCTGGCTTGTCTGACGCCAGGCGCCGCGCCACCAGGGTTACGACGCCGCCGAGGAAGGCCACGCTGCCGCCGAAGTCCCGGCGCAGGTCGCGCTGCTCGAGCAGGTCAGGCTCGACCGTGGCTGCTCCGGGACCGCCGGGCCACCGCATCAAGGGCGACGGCGATGAGTACCACAGCGCCGGTCACCATGTAGCGGATCGAAGAATCGAGGTTGAGCAGGGTGAGTCCGCTGGAGATGGACTGGATGACGATGATGCCGAGCAGGGCGGCGAACGCCGACCCGCGACCGCCGAAGAGGCTGGTCCCGCCGATCACCGCCGCGGCGATCGCGTTGAGGTTCACGTCGCCGCCGCCGCTGCTCTGGGCGGCCGACGCCAGTCGGCCGGCGGCGAGCAGGCCGCCGAGGGCGGCGAAGGTGGAGCACATCACGAAGGCGCTGGTGAAGACCGCGCGGACGTTGATGCCGGATCGGCGGGCCGCTTCCCGGTTACCGCCCACCGCGTAGAGCGACCTTCCCCAGGCGGTACGCGACAGTGCGTAGTGAGTCACGACCACCAGACTCACGAACAGGACGAACATCCAGCCCACGCCGCGGGCCCGATTCAGGTACCAGGCGGCGAAGCCGAGAGCAGCGGTGAAGAGCACGGCGCTCAGTGCCACTCCGGACAGCGATCGGGCGGAGAGACCCGCGGCCCGGCGGCGCTGTGCCGCGAGCATCCGGGTGGCGAAGAACGCCGCTCCGACGAGCAGCACCAGCAGGTAGCTCAGCCAGGCCGGGACGAACAGGAGCTGCCCGAATCGCACGAGCGGTGAGTTGAACGGCAGGTTGATGGTGCCCTTCGGGCCGAGCACGAAAAGTTGCAGACCGAGGAATCCGAGCAGTCCGGCGAGGGTGATGACGAAGGACGGGATGCCGAGGCGGTTGTAGACCTGGCCGTACAGCCAGCCGATCACCACGCCGGTCGCGACGGCCACCAGGAGCGCCAGGACCAGCGGAAAGCCGTTGTCCACGAACATGATCGCCATGATCGCGCTGGCCAGGCCGCTCACCGAGCCGACCGACAGGTCGATCTCGCCGACCAGCAGGACGCAGACGATTCCCAGGGCCAGGATGCCGACGGGCGCGGATTCCATCAGCAGGTTGACCAGGTTGGCGCTGGAGAGGAAGAACGAGTTGAGGGACTGGAAGATCGCTCCGATGATGATCAGCCCGACAACGACGGGAAGCAGACCGAGGTCGCCACCACGGATCCGGTCGAGGGTGCCGGAGACGGTACCGCGGAATCCGGACCGGGAGCTCAGGCGCTCGTCCTGCAGATCGGTCGGGAGCGTGCTGGGTGGGGTAGCGGAGAGAGTCATGGGGTGTCCCGGGGTCAGGAGGGCGGGCGCGGGCGGGAGCGGAGCGCTCAGCGGGCGGAACGGGTGGCGCGCTGGGAGACGGCGTTGTCGGTGGCACCGGTGATCGCGGCGATGAGTTCCTCTGTGGTGACTTTCTTGACGTCGAAGGTGCCGTTGTTACGGCCCAGCCGGAGCACGACCACTCGGTCGGCGACGGCGCGGACGTCCTCCATGTTGTGGCTGATGATGACGACGCCGTGGCCGCGTTCGCGTAGCCGCTCGACGAGGTTGAGCACCTCGGCGGTCTGTGCGACACCCAGTGCGGCCGTGGGCTCGTCGAGGATGATGAGCTTCGGGTCGCCCAGGAGTGAGCGGGCGATGGCGACGGTCTGACGCTGGCCGCCGGACAGCGAGGCGATGGGTATCCGGACCGATGGGATCTTGGCGGAGAGCTGCCTCAACAGCTCCCAGGCCTTGACCTCCATGGACACCTCGTCCATCCGGAACCGCCGTAGCTCGCGACCGAGGAACAGGTTCTGGACGACGTCGAGGTTGTCGCACAGCGCGAGGTCCTGAAAAACGGTGGCGATCCCGAGGTCCAGTGCCGCCGTCGGCGAGGGTAGCTGGACCTCCTCGCCGGCGAAGACGATGCGTCCCGACGTCGGCGCGTGCACACCGGAGAGAACCTTCACCAGGGTGGACTTGCCGGCGCCGTTGTCGCCGACGACAGCGACCACCTCGCCGGGGAAGACCTCGAGATCCACGTCGGTCAGGGCGGCGACGGCGCCGAAGCTCTTGGAGATGGCCGTCATGGACAGCACCGGGTGGGTGTCGTCGGGCTGCAGATCGGTTGCCGTGCTCACGGATGACCTCGTTGTCTGTACGGGGGGCCGGCGGCCGGGCCCGAGTAGGCCCGGCCCGGCCGCCGGGGGAGTGAAGCGGAGGGTCGATGTCGGTCGCGGACCGTGGTACCGACCCGAACCAGAACTACTTCGCGATACCGAGAGTGGTGCAGGCAGCGACGTACTCGGCGGTGCAGATCTGGTCGTAGGTGTAGATGCCGGAGTCGAAGATGACCTTCTTGACGTTGTCGGTGGTGACAACCTCTGGGGTGAACAGCTTCGACGGAGTGTCGAAAAGGGTCGTCTCCCCGGCCGGGGTCTGCCCGGAAAGGAACTGGAACGCGGCCTCCGCGGAGGCTTCGGCGACGATCTTGATCGGCTTGGAAATGGTGTTGTACTGATCGCCGGCGATGATGCGTTGGATGGCCGCCACCTCAGCGTCGTTGCCGGTGACCAGCGGGAGCGGGGTCACGCCAGCCGCCTTGAACGCGGCGATCGAGCCGCCGCCGGTGCCGTCGTTGGCCGCCACCACACCAACGATCTGGCCACTGAATTGGGTCACCTGGCCGGCCACCCAGTCCTGTGCCTTCTGCGGATCCCATTGCGGGGTGTCGAACTCGGCCAGGACCGGGTAATCGCTGGCCGCGACCCCGGCATCCATACCCTTCTTGATCAGCTGGGCGGCGTCGTCGGTGGGGGAGCCGTTGACGATGAGCACCCCACCGCTGCGGCCCTCGTCCTTGAGCTTGGTCACCAGCGACTCCGAGATGAGCTTGCCGATGCCCTCGTTGTCGAAGGAGATGTAAAAGCTCGCCGGGGTGGCTGTGATGGGCCGGTCGTAGGTGATCACCGGAATGCCCTGGGACTTCGCGTTGGTGACGATCGAGGCGGCGGCCTTGGTGTCGACGGCGTCGAGCACGATCACCTTGACGCCCTGCGCGATGGCCGAGTCGGCCTGCTGCTGCTGCTTTGCCGGATCGGAGTCGGCGTTCTGGTAGACGACCTCACACGCCGAGCAGAGCTCTTTCATCTTCGCGGTGAACAGTGGGCTGTCCTGCTGCTCGTACCGGGTCGATGCGAGATCCGGCATCAGGAACGCGACCTTGCCGCCGCCGCTGCCCGCTGATCCACTCGACCCGGTGGCGCCGGAGATCGCCGCGGAGTCGGTGGACGAACAGGCTGAGACGACGAGCAGGCCGACCGCTGCGGAGGCGATCAGCGCCGAGCGGAGAATGCGTGTGTTCATGGGGGACGTCTCCTCGTTGAGTGTGACTCCCGCCGCACATGGGGCGGGATGGCGGCGACTGTATCAGCGGCCACGTTATAACTGTCAAGTACTTTGGTAATATTGCTTTGCCAAGGTGCCCCAGCGCTCGGAACCCTCTTGGTAGGCTCGGCGCGCTCCGGCCGGCGCATGGCCGGTCCGAGTCGGCGGAGAGGGCTGGCCATGAATGCTCGCGGAGGCGCTCCCGCCTCGCGGGTCGCCCGGCAGCAACAGATCCTCGATCACGTGCTCGGGACCGGATCGGCGACCGCGGCGGAGCTGGCCGAGATGACCGGTCGCAGCCTGATGACGGTGCACCGCGACCTCGACGACTTGGCCGGGCGCGGGATGCTGCGAAAGTTCCACGGTGGCGTGAGTGCGCTCCCCACCAGCGTTTTCGAGTCCAGCTCGGATTTTCGCAGGCAGCGTCGGACGGCGGCGAAAGACGCCCTGGCCCGCCGGGCCCTGGAGTTCGTGGAGCCCGGGATGTCGATCATGCTCGACGACTCGACCACCGTTCTCGCGTTGGCCAGGTTACTGGGCGACGTCGGGCCGCTCACCGTCCTGACGAACTACCGGCAGGCGATCGAGTTGCTGGTGGACGCCACCGACGTCCGGCTCATCGTCGTGGGTGGTCAGTACTCACGCACCCACGACTCTTTCATCGGTCCGCCCGACCAGACCGGGCTCGACACCTACGCCGTCGACGTGGTCTTCCAGTCGACCTCGACGATGGACGAGACCATGACCTACCACCAGGAGCGCGACATCGTAGCGATGAAACGCGTGATGCTGCAGGCAGGTTCGCGGCGGGTGCTGATGATGGACGGCTCGAAGGTGGGGCAGACCTCGCTGCACCGGTACGTTGCGCTCGACCAGTTCACCGACGTCATCCTCACCGACGACGTCGACCCGGTGGTCGTGGAGCGGATGGCCGAGCGGGCGGTCGTGCATCTGGTGCGACTCTGACCGTACGCAGGGCGCCGTGATGACCGGAATCCGACCGGACTGTTAGAAATAACAAAAATCGTGTTAGATTCTGCCGCACCCTGAGCCGGCGGGCTTCAAGCCGCCGCGCGGACAGCCAAGGAAGGCTTGCGATGACGCACATTCTGGCGGCCGGCGACCATTTCGTCAGCCCGGACCTCTTCCGGGCGGCTCTCACTGATCGACTGCCCGACGACGAGGTGACTTTCGTCGATCTCACCTTGCCGTGGCCGCACACCCCATTTGGTGACGTCGGTGGTGTTCAGGAGGCAAGTGGCAACATCGACGAGTTGATCTCGGCACTGGACGGGGTGGACGTCGCGGTGACCCAGATGGCGCCTTTCACCGCCGAGGTGTTCCGGGCCGCACCGCGGCTGCGGATGGTCGGCGTCTGCCGGGGCGGGCCCGTCAACGTCGACCTTGCGGCCGCCACTGCTGCCGGCGTAGCCGTCTCCTTCGCTCCCGGGCGCAACGCCCAAGCGGCGGCGGAGTTCGCGGTGGGATTGATGCTGGCCGCAATGCGCCGGATCCCGGCCGCGGACGCCGAGCTGAAGGCGGGCACCTGGCGCGGCGATTACTACGCCTGGGAGAACACCGGCGCCGAGATCGCAGGATCCACAGTCGGTCTCGTCGGATACGGCGCCATCGGACGGATTGTCGCCCGGGTGCTGCGCGCGCTCGGTGCCGAGGTGCTGACTTTCGACCCGTACGCCGACGCGGCGGCGGTCGCGGCCGACGGGGTCGCGGTGGTCGGTCTCGAGGAGCTGTTGACCAGGAGCGCGGTGGTGAGCCTGCACGCGCGACTCACCTCCGAGACGCGTCACCTGCTCAACCGGGAGCGGCTGGCGTTGCTCCCGCGAGGGGCGGTACTGGTCAACAGCGCCCGCGGCGGCCTGCTGGACTACGCCCCGCTGCCCGGACTACTGGCCGACGGTTCACTCGGTGCGCTGGCCCTAGACGTGTACGACGTCGAGCCGCCGCCACCGGACTGGCCGCTGCGGGCCGCACCCAACGTCGTGTTGTCGCCCCACCTGGCCGGCGCGACCCGGCAGACCGCCGAGCGGGCGGCGTCGATCGTTGCGGGTGATGTCGCCGACTTCCTGGCCGGTCGCAAGCCCACCCATCTGGCCAACCCCGACGTCGTTATCCGACCAGAACACGTTGCTTCCCAGGCTGTCTCGTGATGACGACATTGTGTCTGGACGCCGGTACGACGCTGATCAAGGCAGTCGTGTTCGACGAGCAGGGAAACGAGCTGGTGGTGACGAAGCGACCGACGGTGGTCTCCTCACCCCGGCCGGGTCACGCCGAGCAGGACATGACCGAGGTGATGGCGGCCCTGGTGGCGGCCGCTGCGGAGGCGGTGTCCCGGTCGCCGCAGCCGATCGACCTGATCAGCATCACCGCGCAGGGCGACGGGGCGTGGATGGTCGACCGGGCGGGCGACCCCGTCGGGCCGGCGATGCTGTGGAACGACGCCCGCGCGGTCGAGGTGATCCGCCGTTGGCAGGACGAAGGTGTGCTGGACGCAGCCTTCGCCGTCAACGGTTCGCTGTCCAATCTCGGTCTCCCGCACGCCATCATGTCGTCGTTGCTGACCGCCGATCCGCAGGCGATGGACCGGGTCGCGCACGTCCTCACCTGCGGTAGCTGGGTCTTCCTCAACCTGACCGGGCTGGTCGGACTCCACATCTCCGAGGCGTCGGCGCCGTGGCTGGACATCGCCCACGACACCTACTCGGCCCAGCTGCTCGACCTGTACGGGCTCACCGCACAGGGGGGCCTGATCCCCCCGGTGCTGACCTCGACCGAGGTCGTCCAGCCGTTGCTGCCGGCGATCGCCGACCGGATCGGTTGTGCTGCAGGCATTCCGGTCGTCCTCGCGCCGTATGACGTGGTCGCGACAGCGGCCGGAGGCGGCTCCGTGGCACCGGGGGCGGCCTTCTGCATCCTGGGCACCACGTTGTGCACCGGTGTCCTGATGGCCGCGCCCGACACCACGGGCGTTCCGTCCGGCCTGACCCTTCGGGTCGCCGCGGGCGGACCGGTCATCCGGGCCTTTCCGACCCTGGCCGGTACGGGGGTGGTGGACTGGCTGGCCGGTATGACGGGGGCCGCGGACGCCGCCGCAGTCACCGCCCTCGCCGCATCCTCGGTTCCGGGTGCCCACGGCATCAGGGTGTGGCCCTACCTGTCGCCGGCCGGAGAGCGGGCGCCGTTCCTGGACGCGGACGCCCGGGGGATGATCACCGGGCTGTCCTTCTCACACACTCCGGCCGATCTCGCGCGGGCGACCGTGGAAGGCCTGGCCCACGTGGTGCGGGACTGCCTGTCCGCCATTCCTGCCCGGCCCAGTGACATCGCCATCTCCGGTGGGGGATCAGCCAGCGACATCTGGTGCGCCGCGATCGCCGACGTCACCGGGACCGCCACCGTCCGGACCGCAGACAGCCAGATCGGCGCCAAGGGCGCGATGATCCACGCAGTGGTGGCCACCGGTGAGTACGGTTCGGTGGCCGACGCTGCGCGGGTGCTGGTGCGGCACGGGCGTCGATTCGAGCCCGATCCCGAGCTGGGTGCGTTCTACGACGGGCGGCACGCCGACTTCCTGGAATCCCGGGAGTTGATCGCGCCGCGCTGGCCGGTCTGGACCGGTTCGTGACCGACGGTCCGGTGTGGGTGGGTATCGACATCGGCACCCAGAGCGTCCGCGCCGTGGCGGTCTCCGACGAAGGGGCGGTCGTGGGGCGCGGGACCGCCCCGTTGGTTTCCGATCGGTCCGGCGACCGACACGAGCAGGATCCGGAGTCGTGGTGGACGGCCACGGTGCACAGCCTGCGGTCCGTCACTGATGCCGTCGAGTCAGGGCGGATAGCTGCGGTGGCGGTGTCGGCGACCTCGGGGACGATAGTCGTCACCGACGCGGCCGGTCGGCCGGTGACCCCAGGGGTGATGTACGACGATGCCCGCGGCGCCGGCTGGGTCGACCGGGTGGAAGAACGTGGGCACGAGGTGTGGTCCCGCCTGGGCTACCGGATGCAGGCGAGCTGGGCGCTTCCGACCCTGTGCGCGCTGGTCGACGAGGGCCGAGTGCCGACCGGCAGCCGTGTTCTGCACCAGCCTGACCTGATCACCGCCCGGCTGGCCGGCGCTCAGTTGGCCACGGACAGCAGCCATGCGCTGAAGACCGGACTCGATCTGGATTCACTGGAGTGGCCAGCGGCGGTGCTGGCCGATCTGGGTATCGACGTGCGGTGTCTGCCGGCCGTCGCCGGGTCCGGTGCGGTGATCGGGACTGTCGGTCCGGCGGCTGCAGCCGCCACCGGCCTCCCGGTCGGCTGTGCGATCGTGGCCGGGATGACCGACGGGTGCGCCGCCCAGATCGGCGCCGGCGCGCTGGAGAAGGGCAGCTGGAACTCGGTGTTGGGAACCACCCTGGTGGTCAAGGGGGTCAGTGACGTACGGCGCATCGACCCGAGCGGCGCGGTCTACGCGCACCGCGCACCGTTCGGGGCCGGCTGGTTCCCGGGGGGTGCCTCGAGCACGGGGGCCGGGGCTGTGTCGGCCTGGCTGCCCGGGGCCGATCTCGAACGGTGTACCGCATCTGCGGCCGCCGTGGTACGACCGCCGGTGGCCTACCCGCTCGTCGGGACGGGAGAGCGTTTCCCGTTCGTCGCGGGAGCGGCCACGGCGTTCTTCGACGCCGGACCGGACCGTCCGAACGACGACGACGACCTGTTCGCCGAGATCGCCTATGGGGTCGGCTACGTCGAACGGCTCAGTTTCGACCTGCTGGATCTCACTGGCTATGACACCGCCGGTCCGGTCACGTTCACCGGCGGTGGCGCCACCAACCCCTGGTGGAATCAGCTGCGGTGCGACCTCCTCGGTCGCTCGGTCCGGGTGCCTGCCGGCGCTGACGGCGCGGTCGGGATGGCGCTGCTGGCGGCGGCGTCTGCCGCCGGGGACCGATTTTCGCGGACCGCTCCGTCCTCCGCGCCGTCCGGACGCCTGGCCCGAGCCGCTGACCGGATGTTGGGGACCGCCCCGGTTCTGGAACCGGACGAGTCGCGAC